>CAZLEO010000096.1:20941-30505 GCA_964558555.1 uncultured Rickettsiales bacterium
GAGTCGTCGTCGTCGCCGGCCGCGCTGTCGTCGTCCATCTCCTCGTCCGGGCAGCCCCCGAAGGCGAGGAACAGCACCAGGGCGAGAGGGAGCCAGCGCGTGGTGACGAAGGTCCTGGACATGGTCGTGTCGATTATAACCGCACGGTCTTGTGGCGCGGGGTCTCGAGATCCAGATCCGCGAAGTGCTTGTACAGCAGCCCCACGACGCCCGCGGCGCTCCACAGCAGCGGCGACGGCACCCGCGCGTGGGAATCGGCGTAGATGATCCGGTGGAGCAGGCCGCATTCCAGCGCGAAGGCCATGCGACGCTGGTAGTTCGGCACGTAGAACTCGTCGTGCATGCGGGCCATGTAGCGCAGCCGTCCGCCCAGGCCGAGGCGGGGGATGTGGGGCGAGCCGTGGAAGTCGAACCGGCGGCGGGGCCAGGCGCGGGCGACGAAGCGGGCCGTGTGCCAGCCGTACTCCAGGGACTGGGAGATCCCCTCGCCGAGCACCGGGTCCACGCCGGCGGCGTCCCCCACCGCCAGCAGCCCGGGCGCGGCGCAGACCGTGTCCTCCTCGAACAGGCGCGCCGGGTACGCGATCGGCCGCACGCTGGCGGGATCCACGCCGTGGGCGGCCAGCTGCCGCAGCAGGGCCTCGCGCCCCTCGGCCGGGGGCAGGCCGGCGGCGGGGTAGAAGCCGCGGCTGACGAGGCGATCACCGCGCTCGCGGCACGGGAAGGCCCAGTAGTAGCCGGGGCAGGCGTTGGCCATCTCCGAGAAGTCGAAGATCAGCGCCGGGGCGTCGAAGGAGATGTCCTCGTCCGGACCGGGGGGGCCCTCGGCGACCCAGACGGGCACCGGCTTGCCACCCGGCGGCAGCAGGCCGCTGCGGCGGGACACGCAGCGGGCGCCGGACGCGTCGATCACCAGGCGGGTGCGGTACACGGCGCGGTCGGTGACCACCTCGAGGTGATCGCCGTCGCGTCGGATCTCCCGCGCGGGCTCGGACTCGCGCAGATCGCCCACGACCTCGCGCGCCAGGTCGCACAGCACCTCGTCGAACTCCCAGCGCCGCGCCACCGGGATGGGCTCGCTGAGCTCCAGGTGGGTGACCCGCTGACCGTGGGAGAGGCGCACCTCTCGAGCCTCGACGGCGTCGGTGGGGTTCGCGGACAGGCCCATGCGCTTCAGCAGGGGTGCCGTGCGGCCGGTCAGCCCCCCGCCGCAGCCCTTGGCTCGCGGGTGGATGCGCCGCTCCAGCATCACGGTGTTGCGGGCCAGGGCGCCCAGCCGCTGGGCGAGGAACACCGCCGTGGAGCTGCCGGCCGGGCCGGCGCCGAGGATGACCGCGTCGGGGTGCTCGGCCATGGGGATCAGGTCCCGATCAGCACGTCCACGGCCGTCTCGGTGGCGCCCGCATGCGCCGCCAGCAGAGCGGCGAATCGCTGCGCCAGGCCGGCCATGGTGTCGCGGTCGACCGCCCAGGTCGTGCCGTAGATCACGGCCAGCACCTCGCCGGTGGTGTCGTCCACCTTGGTGGCCATGGAGTCCTTGACCGGCGTGCCGCGGGGTGTGTCGCCGTCGCACACCACCAGCAGGCCGCGCAGGTCGATCTCGTGGCCGGCGGGGTTGAACACGTAACGCTCGCCCTCCTCGCCGTGCCGCAGCAGGGGCGTGCCGTCGAAGCGCCCCCGGTCGAGCACGGAGATGGGCAGGCACGACTCCAGGGAGATCAGGTTGTTGATGTCCACCAGGGTGTTGATGGTCGGGAACTCCCCCTTGCGCGCCACCCCGGCGAGGTACTCGCTGGCGGGCTTGCCACGCCCCGCGGGCTTGTAGCCGCGCGTGCGCAGGACGTCGCGCATGGCCTTCTTCAGGTCGGCGGGGGGGTGCACCTCGGCCGCGGCGACCGAGGCGACGGCGGCCTGCAGCTCCTCGGCCAGGGCGGGCGGCGACGGCGCGCAGGACACGCCTCGGGCCCAGGCGAGGCCGACGATGAGATCGGGGAGATCGAGATCCGGTGCGAGGGTCAGCAGTGGGGCCATGGTTTCGCTCCGGCGCTGAAGATACTGCGAGGCCGAGGCGAGGGGAAGGGTCGCGGGACCGACCGCTACGGTTCGAGGATCACGGCCTCGACGGTACCGTCGGGTCGCTCGCGCTGGCCCAGGACGAGGGTGAAGTCGTCGGTGGCCTCGGCGAGGCGGCGCACCACGCCGGAGGCGGCCTCGTCGTCCCAGTGGCGGCGGACGGTCCAGCCCTCGTCGTCCGGGACCCACCAGCCGTTCTCGGCGAGCACCCAGGTCGCGCCGTCGGCGTCGACGGCCACGTCCACCAGGGTCATGTTGGTGGGCGTGGCAAGGACCTCGTCGCCCTCGACGCGGACCGCGGTGGACTCCCCCACGGCTGCCGCGCCGCCCTCGAACGCGGCCACCGCGGCGAGGGACCAGCAGGGGTAACGGGCGTCTGCGGGGCCGCATTCCTTGCCAGGCAGGATCACGGGCTCCAGGGTCGCTGGATCGCCGCGCACGAGGTAGCCCTCGAGGGTACCCGCGGCGCTCAACGAGGTGCCGGCCACCCAGACCACGCCGTCCGGGCCCACGTCCACGTCGAGCATGGCGGTGATGCCGGAGTACCCGTCCAGGGAGACCATCTCCCAGGTGTCGGCGGCGCGGGTCACGACGAGGGGGTAGTTCATGCGCCGGCCCACGGCCACGACCGCGCCGTCGGCGGTCTCGGCCACGTCGAACAGCTCCCAGTCCACGGACGAGACCGCATCGACGGTCTCGCGTGACCAGGACTCGCCGTCCCAACGCATCACCACCCCCTGGTGCCGGTCCTCGTCGTCGACCTCGGATCCCACCGCCCAGCCCGCCGAGGGGCCGATGAAGGAGAAGCCGTTGAGGCCGATGCCGTCGAGGTCGGCCTGCAGCTCCCACGCCCCGCCGACCTCGCGCCGCCAGGTGCGGGGCTGGTTCCAGTCCGCGCCGCCGGCCGGGTCCGCGTCGCCGGACAGCCAGGCGCGCCCGTCGGCGTCGATGGCCAGGCCGCGGACGGTCACGGCCGGACCTGCGACGCCGGTGTCGGGGGGAGCAGCCCAGTCGCCGTCGGCGGCCCAGTCCAGGGGATCTCCCCCGCGGTCGAAGCGCAACAACGAGGCTCCGGACGGACAGTCCGCCCCGGCGCCGCAGTCCACGTAGCCGGCCACCACCCAGCCGCCGTCAGCGGTGCCGAAGTGCACGTCGTCCACCAGCCAGGTGCGCCCCGCGGTGTCCGCGGAGGTCAGACGATCGGGCGGCACGGCCTCCCACTCGCCCCGGCGCCAGTGGATCAGCGGCCGCTCGCCAAAGCCCCCGAGCCAGGCCTCGCCACCGTCGGGAGCCGCGCCGGCGCGCGCCACGAAGTCCGCGTCGAGGGCGACGTCCTGGACCTCGAGGAATCCCGGCAGGCCGCGCAGGATGCGGTCGCCCACGACCCAGATCTCGGGCCCGCCGTCGTGTCGGAACACGTCGCGGATGCCGCCCACGTCGCCCACGGGCAGGGTCACCTCGTGCCACCGCCCGTTGCTGCGCTGGAACAGCACCGCCTCCTGGTCGCCGGCGGTCCGGGCGCCCGCCGCGACGCCGCTGCCGTCGGCGAGGATCTCCAGCGCGACCAGGGATACGCCCTCGAGATCCCCCTGGACGACCTCCTCGACGAACGCGCCCTCCTCGAAGCGGTGGATGTGCGGGCCGTCCCACCCCTGACCGGCGATCCAGCCCGCGCCGTCGGCGACAAAACACGCCGCGGTGACGCCGTCGGTCACGTCTTCCGGCACGGCATGGACCTCCCAGGCGTCCGCCTCGAGGCGCAGGACGTGGGCGGTGCCGGCGATCCACAGCACGTCGGGCTCGACGAGATCGAGGTCGACGAACGTGTAGTCCCACAGCAGGTCGTCGGGCAGGCGCACCCCGCGCAGGACGCCGTCCTGGCCGCGGACCAGGGCCCCGGACAGGCCGCCTGGGTGGTAGCCGGCAGCCCACACGCCGCCGTCGGACGAGGTGCGGACGAGGCGCAGCTGGAGGGGTTCCAGGCCCTCCTCCACCGCGGTCCACGTCCCGTCCTCGCCGGGCGAACAGGCCGACAGGCAAAGCAGCAGCACGGTGGGGGCCCAGCGCATGGGCGACCATGTTACCCTGGGCGGGCTGCGAGGAGCTTGTGATGGCTCGAATCCCGTGCATCGCGCTGCTCGGCCTGTTCCTGGTGTCCTGCGGCGGCAGCAGCGTGGACAAGGAGCTGGCCAGCGAGGAACCCACCCCGGGGGAGACCACCCCCGAGGAGCCCACGCCCGAGCCGGAGGCCGAGACCCCGGCAGAGCCCGCCACCGAGGCGCTGGAAGACGGCGAGGGGGTCCGCTACAACGACACCGTGGTGCGCGTGGGCGACCGCGTGCGCCTGGCGAGGCGGGTGGGCACCATCACCCCCCCGTCCGGCACCGGTGGAACCCCGGTGGAGGCCGCCGCCGGCAAGACCGGCCACGTCTCGGCCATCCAGGATCCGTCCGGTCTCGTCGAGGTGACGTGGGACGCCCAGAAGTGGACGCTGCACGGCGGCTACGCCTGGGACGGCAAGGAGACCATCGAGGTGGCTGATCTGGAGGGCCTGGCGTCGCGCAGCGGCGGCGACGTGCAGCTCGAGGCCTTCGCGAGCACCATCCACCTGGGCTATCTGGAGGTCGTGTCGACCGCCGCCGACGGGGCGGGCAACCCTTGACACCCGCCCCGTGGGCCGGCTAGTCCTGTCAACGCCCGACAAAGAAAAGGGAGTTGAAAAACCTTTTGTCGTGTTCCGTTGTATATCTTTGGGGCTCCCCTATATGGAGCCGTGCGCGTTTGCGAAGGATGGAGACTGGACGATGACCACCGAGCGCCCCTTGCTGTTGTTGTTCGCCCTGCTCGGCTGCCTGCTGCTGGCCCTCCCGGCCGCAGCGCAGGACGAGGAGGGGACGGACGCAGAGCCTGCCGAGGAGCCCGACGAGGAGCCCGACGAGGAGCCCGACGAGGGCGAAGGGGAAGAGGGCGAAGGCGGAGAGGGCGGCGATCTGGACTGGGGTGAGGGCGACGTGCCCACCATGGACGACGGCGAGGGGCCGACCATGGACGAGGGCGACGGGGACGACGACGACAGCGCCGCGCCCGACGAGGCAGAGGGCGAGGGCGAGGGCGAGGGCGAGGGCGCCGACGGCCCCGACGCGGGCCAGCACGCCGGCGACGAGGACGACATCGACGACTGGGAGGGCGAGGTCGAGCGCCAGGATCTCAACCAGGTCGTGGAGCGCGAAGAGGTTCGCGTGGACGTGGAGGCCGAGCCCGAGCGCATCGGCGTGTCCGGCAACTGGTACCAGGTGGGCGTGGACTGCCTGTACTGCGAGACGGTGCTGGGCCAGAACCTCGACGTGCAGGAGACCGACGTCCTGCGTCAGTTCTTCGATCACATGCAGATCGAACCCGGCGCCACCCACGGCAAGATGGTGTACCCCAGCGAGGGTATCAACCGCCCCGTGACCATCACCAAGGAAGGTGATCGGTTGATCGTGTACATGTACACCATCGACGAGGGTGAGAGGACCACGCCCCTGTACTGCACCGTGTGGGATCTGCGCTGGATCCTCAGCGACCAGAGGCTGCTGTACGGCCGCCGTTACTCGGTGGACGCGTACCAGCTGTTCGCCTTCGGCACCTGGGAGAAGGGCTACAAGGCCGACGAGACCTACGTGCCCACCCCGCAGCTGCGCACGTTCCTCGACCTGGACATGGTCGCGGAGCTCGACGAGACCCACAAGACGTTCCCCGTCGGCGAGAAGGCCGTGCTGACGTACCTGGGCAGCGAGGCATTCGTCCGCAGCGACTTCGACGAGGGACCCTACGAGGAGCTACAGAACGAGCTGTTCAAGGAGGAGGTCCGCCGCAAGGAGCTGGCGGAAGAGCGCCAGTCCTCCCTGGACCGCGGGATCACCGCCTTCGAGGAAGAGGACTACGAGAACAGCCTGCGCCTGCTGCTGCGAGCCGGTGAGCTGGGCGAGGACAGCCTCGACTACTGGTTCTATCTGGGCGCCTCGTACCAGGGAAACAAGGATTACGAGAAGGCCATCGAGGCCTACCGCAAGGTCCTGGATCAGGACCCCATGGACACGGTCACCCGCTACAACCTCGCGCGCATCCTCGAGAAGCTCGACCGCTTCAAGGAGGCGCTCAAGGAGTACCAGGTGATCCTCAAGCACGATCCCGATGACGATGAGGTCCGGGACCGCGCCTTCGAGCTGGCCATGGAGATGCAGGGCATGCAGGAATAGCCCCGCACGAGGGGGAGGTTCATGAACCGCGCCACCCTGTTCGCCTTCGTCACTCTCGCCACCGTCGGCTTCGCCGGCTGTCAATTCACCTATCCGTGGACGTCGCACACGCCGACGCTCGAAGACGCCTTCAACGACCAGTCCTGTGGGACCACGCTCACCGGCGAGATCGACTGGTACGAGATCGACGCGGCGGACTGGCCCACCCTGTGGACGGAGCTGTGCTCCGTGAAGTGGTCGGTCACCGGATCCCTGGTCACCGATTACGAAGACATGGAGTGCATCACCTGCCGCTGCGAGTATGCCGGGACCATGGTCCTCGAAGACGACGACTGCGGCTGGTACGACGGCGACGTGCAGCACGACGTGACCGTGGGCTTCGCGGCCACGGCCAGCGGACCGGACGACTGGACGGGGTACGCGTCCGAGTGGCCCTGGCTGGGCTACATGAACTTCGAGCCGGACTGGAACCAGGGCGTCCCCGCGCCGGCGGAGAACACGTCCATCGTGTACCTGGGCCAGGACGACGAGGACGCCCTCTACGCGTCCTTCGACGCCGCCGAGATCCAGATGTACGCGGCGTACTTCGAGTGGGCCGAGAATGGCGCGGACTACGTGGACAACCACGCCCGGTTCGGCATCTCGCGCTGACCCAGAGGAGCCGTCCGTGAAGTGCCCCAACTGCGGCAACCGCACCAACATCCACCGCTCGCACCGCAAGACGACCCGCGAGCGCGTGCTGAGCTACTTCGTCTTTGCCCGCCCATTCCGCTGTCACACCTGCATGACGCGGTTCTGGCGACCGACCCTGTTCCCGTACCGGCGCGGTCCGCGGGGTCGCCCCCGGAGCCCCAAGCGCTGATCCACCGCCCCGATCGGTAGAGGAGCCCCCATGTCCATCACCACCACCACCACCCACGACGGCGCCGTGGAGCGCATCGTCCTCGACGCCCCCAAGGCCAACGTCCTCGACGCGGCCATGATGGGCGCCATCCGCGCGCACATCGCCACGCTGGGTGACCGCACCGGCCTCAAGCTGCTGGTGTTCGAGGGCGCGGGCAAGCACTTCTGCTTCGGCGCGTCCGTGGCCGAGCACACCAAGGAGCAGGCGCCGGCCATGCTCGAGGGTTTCCACGCCATGTTCCGCGAGATCGAGGCGCTCGCCGTGCCGTCGGTCGCGCTGGTCCGCGGGCAGTGCCTCGGCGGCGGCCTCGAGCTGGCTGCATTCTGCAGCCACGTCATCGCCGAGAAGGGGGCCTGGCTGGGTCAGCCGGAGATCCAGCTCGCCGTGATCGCCCCCATGGGTTCGGTGTTGCTGCCCTACCGCGTCGGCGAGGGCCGCGCCCAGGACATGCTCCTCACCGGCCGCGCCGTGAACGCCGACGAGGCGCTGGCCATCGGCCTGGTCGACCAGCTCGCCGAGGCGGGCGAGGGCGAGGCCCTGCTGGACGGCTGGATCACCAAGCACATCCTGCCCAAGTCCGCCTCGTCCCTGCGCTACGCCTACCGCGCCGCCCGCCTCGCGCTGGCACGGCGCCTCACCGACGACCTGCCGGCCATCGAGCGCATCTACCTCGACGAGATGATGGAGACCCACGACGCCAACGAGGGCATCGCGGCGTTTCTCGAACGCCGGAAGCCGGCGTTCGTGAGTTGACGGTCGACGGTCGACGGTCGACGGTCCTGGTCGACGGTTTGTATGTCGACAGTTCTGGTCGACTGATCACAGACCAAAACCGTAGACCATCCCACCGTCGACCCAACTGTCGACCGTCGACTGTCGACCGTCGACCCCCATTGATTCCTTCTCCCACCTGCCCTAGCATGACCGCCGCGTGAATATTGATCCCCCGCGCACGGAGGAAGCGATGAGTGGCGTTCCGGACGTGATCCACTGCTGGCGAATGGTCAACCCGACGAAGAAGGACCGCGAGACCGGCGAGGTCACCCCCGGCAAGCTCGAGCGCGCCGAGGTGCCCGTCCCGGAGCTGAAGCCGGGCGAGGTGCTGGTGGAGGTCGCGGGGTGCGGCGTGTGCCACACGGACCTGAGCTACTTCTACCTGGGCGTGCCCACCGTGAGCGCCGCGCCGCTGACGCTGGGCCACGAGATCGCGGGCACGGTGGTGGCCGGGGACGACGCGCTGGTGGGCAAGGAGGTCATCATCCCGGCCGTGATGCCGTGCGGCGAGTGCGACATGTGCAAGGCCGGCCGCGGCAACCGCTGCCTGCGCCAGGCCATGCCGGGCAACAGCTGGGGCGACTGGGGCGGCTTCGCCAGCCACATCCCGGTGCCGGCGCGGGACCTGTGTTTGGTGCCGGATCACCCCGAGTTCGACCTGGCCGAGCTGGCCGTGGTGGCCGACGCGGTGACGACGCCCTACCAGGCGGCCATGCGCGCCGGGCTCGAGGCGGGCGACCCGGTGCTGATCACCGGGGTAGGCGGCGGCGTGGGCACGTACATGCTGCAGGTGGCCAAGGCGCTGGGCGCGAGCCCCATCGTCGGCATCGACGTGGACCAGGGCAAGCTGGACCGGGCCCTGGAGTACGGCGCGGACCACGTGATCAACACCACGGGCCTGAACCCCAAGGAGGTCAAGGGCGCGTTCAAGGCCCTGTCCAAGGAGAACCGCTTCCCCAGGTGGGGCTGGAAGATCTTCGAGGTCTCCGGCGTGGCCCCGGGCCAGCGCACGGCGCTGGACCTGCTGAGCTTCTGCGGCACCCTGGTGGTGGTGGGCTACACCCCCGCCAAGAGCGAGTACATGCTGTCCAAGCTGATGGCCTTCGACGCGGAGATCATCGGCACCTGGGGCTGCCTGCCCGAGTACTACAACGACGTGCTCGCCATGGTCCTGGACGGCCGCGTCCAGCTCAAGCCGTTCGTCCAGACCCGCCCCATGAGCACCATCGCCGAGGCGTTCGAGGAGGGTCACCACGACCCGCCGCTGCAGCGCATCGTGCTGGTGCCGGACTTCTAGACAACCGCAAAAAAACTCCCTCCCCCGGGGAGGGCGAGAAACCCACGTAAAGGAGTTGCCATGAGCCTCGACTGGATGCCCAGGGACGATTCGCCCAAGGACCACCTGATCCACTCGGACGAGCACTGGGGGATCGAAGCCCCGTGCGTGATCTTCGAGAAGCGCCCCCTGATGGACCCCGACGGCAACGAGGTGCCCGGGCTCTTCGTGGGCTGGATCAAGCTGAACAACCCCAAGCAGTACAACTCCTACACCACCGAGATGGTCAAGGGCGT
>CAZLEO010000097.1:0-30284 GCA_964558555.1 uncultured Rickettsiales bacterium
GGGCGAGGTGCGCGGGGGCGCGCCCCCCCCCCCGGGGGGGGACGACGACGACACGGGGGGCGACGACGACGACACGGTGGGCGACGACGACGACACGGTGGGTGACGACGACGACAGCGAGCCGGAGTTCCCGTCCTGCCATCCCTGGGATCCCATCGACGTCACCGGCGCGGAGTGGATCTACCAGAGCACCTACACGTTCATCGTCCAGGGCGCGCCCCAGGGCGACACCGGCACCGAGACGGTCCAGACCGGCGGCGTCACCACCTTCGAGGGCGCGACCGTGTTCCAGCGGCTGGGCGAGTTCGCCGGCGGCCAGTTCCAGGTGGAGTGGGCCGGGTACGACAACTGCGAGGTGGACGGCAACGTCGATCACGGCTCCACGGCCGGGGACACGGGCGGCAAGCTCGAGCTGTCCACGGTCAACTCCTCGCCGGTGGTCTACCTCCCCGCGGACCCGGACCTGAACGCGGGCGCCACCTGGACCAGCTCCTACACCCAGGACGTGGACATCAACGGCACCGTCGACAGCTACCAGGCGGACTGGAGCTGGGAGATCGTGGGCGTCGTGAGCGTCACCGTGCCCGCCGGCACCTTCGACGCCGTGCACGTCCACGCCGAGTACGCGTCCGAGGACCCGCTGGGACCCCACGAGGGCACCCTGGACACCTACTGGGTGGAAGGCCTCGGCCTGGTGCGCTGGGACGAGCAGCGCCCGTCCGAGGGCGGCCAGTACATCCTGCGCGAGCTCCAGAGCTACTCGGGCCCCCTCTCGCCGCAGTAGCCGCCGCTCCGCCCCGTGCTACCATCCCCGCCGTGAACGATCCTGCCCCAGCGCCCGAGCCTCGTCCGCGCCGCCTCGGCGAGGGCAGCTCGCTGTCGCGCTGGCTGTTCCGCGACGTGGTCATCCCCCTGGGCGGCCGCCGGCGCCTCAGCCTCACCTCGGTGGTGATCGGCGCGGCCCTGGTGGGCTCCTTCGTGCTCACGCCCGGCTGGGAGAGCCCGATCCCCACCTGCTTCGGATACTGGCTCACCGCCATCCCCTGTCCCCTGTGCGGCATCAGCCGGGCCATGATCTATCTCGCGCACGGCCGCGTGGCCGAGGCGTTGCACTTCCATCCAGCGGTTTTTGCGGTCTTCCCGCTCCTCGTGGCGGGCGGGTTGGAGGCCCTGTTGCGGGACTTCGCCAACGTCCGGATGCCTGCGGCTTGGCGGAGGACAACGAATGTCGTAGGATGGGCCACCCTGTTGTTCATAGGGGCGTTCGGAACGGTCCGAGCGCTGGGCACGATGGTCGCGGACTGGGTGCCCTGGTAGGAACGAATTCGACTGGCTTGTGGACAAAGGGATCCGTCTGTAATAGAAACCTTGGAAACCAGTTGTTGGGAGGATCTGACTGTGGCGCAAATCGAACCTGGTGAGAAGAATGCCATTGTGGCGGCGTTGCTGAACTGGTGCGTTCTGGGCGGAGTCGGGTACTACTACCTGGGCCAGAGCAAAAAGGGCCTGTGGGCCATCATCATCACCGTCGTCTTCTGGATCCTCGCCCTTGGCTGGATCCCGTCGCTGCTGTTCGCCGTGGACGCCTACCAGATTGGCCAGAAGCTGGCCAACGGTGAGCCCGTTCGCGAGAACGAGTGCGGCCTCGGATTCCTCAGCGGAATCTTCGGGATCTTCGGCGCCAAGGACGAGTAGCGCTTCGAAGGTACACACAGCTTCCCCGCTCCGGGAGATACCTCCCGGGGGCCGGGGAAGTGGTGTTTTTGATCGAGACTGCCTATAGCTGATCCGTCGCCCTCGACACGGAGGACGTGAACGTACGACTCCGTGTGCGGCCGGTGACGGTGGCTGTTCGACCACCCCTCGACCCCCGCCGGATTCACCGGTGTGAGGGTCCCCACCCAATCGAACCGAACGAGACCTGGAGAGGCACATGCGCGCACTCCATTCCTACGAGGTCGTCCCCTATCTCCCGCCCTCCCTGGAGCGTCTGAGGGAGCTGGCGTACAACGTCCGCTGGGCGTGGGACGTGGATACCGCCGAGCTGTTCGCGCGGCTCGAGCGGGGCCTGTGGGACGATTCGAATCGCAACCCCGTCCACCTGCTGGGTCAGGTGGGGCAACAGCGCCTCGACGCGGCCGCCCGCGACGAGGCCTTCGTCGGCCACCTCGCCGAGGTGTGTGAGGACTTCGACGCGGCCATGTCCCGCCGCTCGTGGTTCGACCGCAGCCAGCGCGAGGACAGCTGTATCGCCTACTTCTCCATGGAGTACGGCCTCGCCGAGAGCCTGCCCATCTACTCCGGCGGCCTCGGCGTGCTGTCGGGCGACCACCTCAAGTCGGCCAGCGACCTGGGTATCCCGCTGGTGGCCGTGGGCCTGATGTACCAGGAAGGTTACTTCCGCCAGTACCTCAACCCGGACGGCTGGCAGCAGGAGCTGTACCCGGAGAACGACCTGACCAACATGCCGGTCCAGCTGGAACGCCGCGATGGTGTGCCGCTGACCGTGTCCATCCCGTTCCCCAACGGCGAGATCCACGCGCGCATCTGGCGCATCCAGGTGGGTCGCGTGCCCCTGTTCCTGCTCGACACCAACACCGACCTCAACGCCCGCGCCGTGGACCGCGGCATCACCAACCGCCTCTACGCCGGCGACTCCGAGCTGCGCATCCAGCAGGAGATCATCCTGGGTATCGGCGGCGCGCGTGCGCTACAGGCGTTGGGGTACGAGCCCGACGTGTTCCACATGAACGAGGGCCACTCGGCCTTCCTGGCCGTGGAACGCATCCGCGATCTGATGCAGCGCGAGCACATCGACTTCGACACCGCGCGCGAGGTGGTCGCCGCGGGCAACGTGTTCACCACGCACACCCCCGTGCCCGCCGGCATCGATCGCTTCGGCGAGGATCTGGTCCTGCGCTACCTCGGTCACATGGTTCCGGCCCTGGGGCTGTCCGACCAGCAGCTGCTGGATCTGGGGCGCAGCCAGGAGGGACGTTCCGGCGGTCCCTTCTCCATGGCGGTGCTGGCCCTGCGCCTGTCCAACTACCACAACGGCGTCAGCGAACTGCATTCGCGCGTCTCCCAGCGCATGTGGTGCTACCTGTGGCCCGACGCGCCCTGCGAGGAGGTCCCCATCGCGCCCATCACCAACGGCGTCCACGCCCCCACGTGGCTGTCGGCGGAGATGAAGACGCTGTTCGACCGCTACCTGGGCCCGCGCTGGCGGGAGATGCCGGAGGAGGAGAAGGTCTGGAGTCACGTGGAGCAGATCCCGGCCACCGAGCTCTGGCGCACCCACACCCGTCGCCGCGAGCGCCTCGTCGCCTTCGCGCGTCGTCGGATGCGCAAGCAGGTGTCGCGCCGCGGCGGTACCAGCGAGGAGCTGGCCACGGCCTTCGAGATCCTGGACCCCGAGGCGCTGACCATCGGCTTCTCTCGCCGCTTCGCCACCTACAAGCGTGCCACGCTGTTGCTGGCCGACACGGATCGGCTCCACCGCCTGCTCTCGGATGAAAAACGTCCCGTCCAGATCATCTTCGCGGGCAAGGCCCACCCGGCGGACAACCCGGGCAAGAAGCTGATCAAGGACATCGTGCACCTCGCCCGCAGCGAGAAGTACCGCCACCGCATCCTCTTCCTCGAGGACTACGACATGGCCGTGGCCCGCTACCTGGTCCAGGGGGTCGACGTGTGGCTGAACACGCCTCGCCGGCCCAAGGAGGCCAGCGGCACCAGCGGCATGAAGGCGTCCATGAACGGCGCGCTCAACGTGTCCACCCTGGACGGCTGGTGGGCCGAGGCGTTCGATCCCGGTGTGGGCTGGAGCATCGGCAACGGCGAGGAGTACGACGACGACGACTACGGCGACCGCGTCGAGGCCAACGCCCTGTACGATCTGCTCGAGAAGCAGGTCGTGCCCCTGTTCTACCGACGGGGCTCCGACCGCGTCCCACGGGGCTGGATCGAGATGATGAAGGCGTCCATGCAGATGACCTGCCGGCGCTTCAACACGGCTCGCATGGTCCGCCAGTACGCCGTGGAGGCCTACCTCCCGTCCACGGATCGCGCCAACGAGCTGACGGCCGACGGCCAGAAGCTGGCGCGGGAGCTGGTGCAGTGGCGCCGCGACGTGGACCACGCCTGGAACGACGTGCGGCTGGTGCACGTGGAGTCCAACGCCGAGGACGAGAAGCAGGTGGGCCAGGAGCTCACGGTCTCGTGTCGCGTGCATGTGGGACCGCTGCCCGCCGAGCAGGTGTCCGTGGAGATCTACCACGGCTCGCTGGACATGCGCGGCGAGCTCGTCCGCGCCGAGCGTCTGCCGATGACCCTCGTCGAGGAGGTCCAGGACGGCGTCGCCGGTTACCGCGCCACGCTACCGTGCCACGTCAGCGGTCGCCGCGGTTTCTCCGTGCGCGTGCTCCCCTCGCACCCGCAGCTCGCCCATCACCTGGACTGTCGCAAGATCGTCTGGGGGTAGGGAAGCGTTCGAGGAGCGGTCGTCCTGCCTAGCGGCAGGGGATCTCGAGCTTGAACTCCACGGTGTAGCGGACCCGACCCCGGGTCCCCTCGGTCACCTCCACCGGTATCACACGCCAGTCGCGGACGGCCGCGGCCAGCGCCTCGTAGGCGCCTTCGGGGCAGTCCAGCGACACGAGCTTGCGCAGCCAGCCGTCCACACCGAACTCCACCACGGCCTTGGCCTCCGTGCCCGCGAAGGTGGGATCGTCGACCACGGCGATGGGCAGCGGACGCTGGACGAAGTCCGGCTGGAGCCCCTCGCAGGTGTACACGGGTTCCAGGTCGTCCTCGGCCTCGGCCTCGGCTTCGGCTTCGGCTTCGGCGTCGGTAGCGGCCTCGCCGGCGGCCTCGCCCTCGGGTGGGACCTCGGCGCCCTCCTCTGCGGGGGCCTCGGTGGCGGCTTCACCCTCGGCGTCCTCGGCGGCCTCCTCCTCCACCAGGAAGCAGGTGGGGGGCTCGGCAGCGCCGAAGAGAACGGGGTCCACGGCGGCCGCGGAGCCGTCGAGGGTGTCGATACCGCTGCGCGACACGAGGATGCCCGTGTTCCCGATGCCGTCCACCTTGGCGCCGCCGCTGGCCAGGGACATGCCCGTGCCCAGCATCTGGGCTTCACCGGCGGGGCCGGACAGCATGGCCAGCTTCTCGCCCTTGCGCTGCGTGAACACCGCGGTGACCGTCCAACCCTCGAGGTCCCCCGGGGGAGTCGCCTCGCCGGGCTCGGCCACGGCGTCGCACGTCACCTTGGCGGCGGCGAGCTCGGTGCCGAACAGGCCGAAGCTGTCGCCGCAGTCCAGGGCGCGGATCTTGCCTTCCCGCAGCAGCGGGTTGATCAGGTCCTCGAGGCAGACACCGGGTAGATCGAACTCCAGCTTGGTGGGATCGTCCGAGACGACCTTGAGCGGCTTTTCGCCGGCCATGCCCACGGCCGCGGCCAGGCCGCTCACGGGCAGGCCTGCCGCGACGGCGTGGCAGCAGGAGTCGGAGGGGGCCGTGTCCTGCGCCGACGCGGGCAGCGACAGCGAGAGAACGACGACCGACAGCAAAAAATTCAGAGTACGCATGCGGGGAGAATAGATCGAACCTCTGTCTACGGGAAGGCTGGCAATGAACCGAAGGGTCTAACGGGCGTTGCTTCCCATGGAATAGGACTCCCCCGGTGCGGGGCTGTGCGCCGGTTGGCGCCAGTAGCGGTCCTCCTCGAGGCGCTCGCGGAGAATGCGGGTCGATCCGTCGTCGAACCGGACGCGCATCTTGTCCAGCGGCAACTTTTCCTCCACCACCGCCGCGCCGAACACGTGGTGGTGGAAGCGGTCGCCCACGTCATAGGCCTGGCTCGGATCGTACCGACACCGGTCGAGGATGGCCTCGAGCATGGCCTGCACCGGGTGCGGTACCCAGCGGAACGTGCGACAGCGGTACAGCCGCGTGAGCTTGCCGCGCGGGATGTCCAGCTCGTCCTCGATGCGGTGGAGTAGCGGATTGCGGCCTGTGAACAGGTTGGTCTCCACGAGCTGATCCACCGTGGCCGCGAACGAGCGGCGGGTCACGGAGAACTCCCCCTCGGATCCATGGGGGAAGCGGATGGCCTCGCCCGCCCGTACTCGCTTCTCCAGCGCGACCGCGGCGTCCAGCAGCGGCTGGGGCGCGGACACCAGGACCCCGCGATGGAACCGCAACACGGTGGTGGCGTGGATCCCGGTCTGCAGCGCCAGCAACCGGTGCAACGCCGACGGCTCGGTCAGCTCGAGCATCTCGATCAGCACGTCGAGCTGCTGGGCGAGCTTCCACGACGGCACCCGGGCCGGTCGGGGCCGCAGGTGCTGACGGACCGCCATGGCGCGGTCCTCGGGGGGGAGGCTGCCGCGCTTGGCGACCTCGGCGCGCAGGCGCTTGGCCTCCCTGAGGACCACCGGGGGAGCGGAGTGGAGCCGTCCCTGGTGGTAGCGCAGCAGGGTTGTGGAGTGAATGCCGAGGCGTAGCGCCAGCAGTCGATACACGGTGGAAGGGGAACCGTCCGAATCCAGAGCAAGGATCTCGTCGATGACCTTGGCTATCGAATCGCTGGGTATCCGCCCTGCGTGCGGAGGGGCATCGGGCAACATTGCCATCTCGTCGTTCTCCGTTCCCCCGCAAATACGACGGGAGACGAAGGGTGCCCCTAACCCTTCATACCCTGAGTGTCGTGAAATGGTAAAAAACTTCGCCTACCGGGCCGGTTTTCGCCCGATATCGGTGGAGGGGGAGGTGGAGGGGAGGGCTAGAAGGAGTGAATGGCGGTGGGCACGGCGCTGGTGCTCAGCACCAGGTGGGCGGCGTCCGGCACGCCGTCGAGGTCCGTGTCCGTGTCCAGCTCCACCAGGGAGTACAGCAGGTCCGCTTCGGACTCGTCGAGCTGCTGGGCGATGCGGTCCAGGGTCACCAGCGGCAGGTTGGCTTCCACCGTCAGCTGGGACACGGGCAGGCCCGGGGAGAAGGGGCTGAGGGTGCCGCGCATGACCAGATCGTCCACCCGCACGGGCATCCAGCTCCCGTCGATCCACACCGGCAGGTAGGAGTGGGACGATGACCCGAACACCGTGCCCTCCTCGTCCACCAGGGTCATGGTGGACATGGGGAAGCCCACGGAGCGGTTGATGGCGTAGGTGTCCTCGGAGGCGATGTAGCCGCCGGGACCCCAGACCCAGTTGCTGCCCACCGACGGGAGGTCGCCGCCGGAGTACACGTCCTCGCTGACCAGCAGCAGGGGGGCGTCGCCGGAGATGAGGGAGTTGAACACCGACGTGGCCAGCTCCAGCCCGCCGAACTGCTCGACCTGCAGCGCGGCGCCCATCTCGTAGGCCAGGCCGCTGGGGTGACTGGTGGAGAAGTTGGCCACCACGGCCGTGGTCGGCGAGCCCTCCACCTGGGCGCTGAAGGTGTAGTAGCGGTCGATCTCCAGCGGGGTGGGCAGCAGGCACTTCTGCAGGCCCTCGAACGTGGACGGCGCGCAGCTCAGCTCCACGACCGTGCCCTCGTCGTCCTCGAGGAAGGCCTCGAGGGGCGTCGAATCGTCGGCCACCTCCACCATGGGGATCACGTCGAGCGGTACGGCTGCAGCCCCTTCATCGGGAAACAGGGCGATGATCCTGCCCTCTGCAACGGTACCCGCGGGCTCTTCTAGAGCGCAGCCGGAGCCGAATCCGACCGCGGCGGCGATGAGAATGATTGGGAAGGCTTGGAAGCGGGACATCGATGGATTCTCCGTGATTGCCGAAAATTCTAGTTAAAAAACCTCGCTCTTTTTTCATCATGACACCAGACCCGCAACTATCAAAACAAAAAGTGAGGGGAGAGGAAAATTCGAGCTACATGCACGCCCGGGTGCGCCCGCGTGATCTATGCTCCGCACCCATGCAGCTGCTGATGACCGGCGCGACGGGTTTCCTGGGACGGCACATCGTGCGCGAGCTGCTCGCGCGCCGCCCGGACGCTCACCTGCACCTGATCGCGCGAGAACGTCGCGGGGAATCGCCGCAGCAGCGGGTGGCGCGCCTGTTCGGCGATCTCGACGGGGTGCAGGAGCGCGTCCACGTGCTCCCGGGGCGCCTCGAGGAGACGCGGCTGGGGCTCCCGGCCGCCGAGTACGACGCGCTCTGTGAGCGGGTCGATCGGGTGCTCCACGGCGCGGCCAACGTGCGGTTCGACCAGGATCTCGAGGGCGCTCGCCGGGCCAACGTGGAGGTCACACGCCGCGTGCTGGCCGTGACCCGCGACGCGGGGGTCGAGCGGCTGGACCACATCTCCACCTGTTTTGTGGCGGGCAAGCGGACGGATCGCGTGCGCGAGGACGACCTCGAGCACGACGCCGGGTTCAAGAACACCTACGAACGAAGCAAGTACGAGGCCGAGCGGTGGCTGAGGGACCGCGCGGGCGGAGTGGACGTCACCGTGTACCGTCCCTCCATCGTGGTCGGGGACTCGACCACCGGTGCCACGTCGAGCTTCCACATGATCTACTGGCCCATGAAGCTGTATTCGCGAGGGTGGTGGCGAACCCTCGTCGCGCGCGCCGGCACGCCCGTGGACGTGGTGCCCGTGGACTTCGTCGCCCGCGCCGTGGTCCACCTGCTCGGTTCACCCCGGGCCGCCGGCGAGACCTATCACCTCGCGGCCGGGCCGGGCCGTCAGTCCACCGTGGGCGAGATCGCCGAGCTGACCCGCCGGTCGCTGGACGGACCGGCGGTGCGCTTCATCGATCCCGACGTGTTCCTGCGCTGGGTCCAGCCGGTCCTCGATCCGCTGCTGTTCACGCGCAGGGGCCGGGCCATCAAGCGAGGGGGGCACATCTACCTGCCCTACTTCACCGCCAACCCGACCTTCGACACGGCGCGCGCCGACACGACCCTGTCCGCGGCCGGCATCGAGCCGCTGCCGGTCCAGGCCTACTTCGAGAAGCTGATCGGGTATGCGCAGGAGACGGACTTCGGGCGGCGCGCCAGAACGTGAGTGGGGGCGACGTCCTTCCTGGTCGTCGCCCCCTGGATGATGCGACCCGCTAGGGCTTCTTGCCTGACCTCGTCCTTCCTTGGACTCGGTGAATCGTCCGGGTCACTCCTTCCTGGCGAGCTGGAAATAGAGCAAGTCCGGGGCCAACCGTGAAAAAAAATACAAAACCAATGATTCCAATCACTTGGAAGGGGGACGGCAACGGGTCCGGGCAGTGAGTTGCTGAAATCAGCAGCTGAAGACGATAGAACTGTTGAAAGCAGCAGATCAGGAGGCGCCCATGGGGCATCGGATCGCGGTGGTGGAGGACGACGATCTTCTCGGTCGCACCCTCGTGCGCGCGCTCTCCTCCCCCGACCGCGAGGTGGTGGTGCACGAGACGGGGGAGGGGTTCCTGAGCTCCCTCGCCGAGGCGGGACCCGGAGCCGGCGATCCCGACCTGGTGCTGCTCGACTTCCGCCTGTCGGACACCAACGGGCTGAAGGTGCTCGAGGCGATGCGCGCCGCCGGACACGCCATGCCCGTGGTGATGCTCACCGCGTACGGCGACGTGCCGCTGGCGGTGGAGGCGATGCAGGCGGGGGCCACGGAGTTCCTGCAAAAGCCCGTGAGCCTGGAGATGCTGCAGGCTCTGATCCGCCGCTACACCCGCGGCGACGACGTGGGCGGGATGTTGCTCGACGACGACCTCGGACCGCTGGTGGGCGACGTCGTCCTCATCGGGCGGTGTGATCCCATGCGCCAGATGCTCGACCTGGTGCGCCGCATCGCCGTGAGCGAGGTCAAGGCGGTGCTCGTGCAGGGGGAGACCGGCACGGGCAAGGAGATCGTCTCGCGGTTGCTACACCAGCTGAGCAGTCGCCGGGAGCGCCCCTTCGTCCCCATCAACAGCGGCGCGGTCATGCCGTCGTTGCTGGAGTCGGAGATGTTCGGGTACGAGCACGGCGCGTTCACCGGCGCGGACCCCGGCGGCCGGGTGGGGCGCATCGAGTTCGCCGACGGTGGGACCGTGTTCCTCGACGAGATCGGCGACATGGACCCCGCGCTGCAGGTCAAGCTCCTGCGCACCCTGGAGACCGGCGAGATTCGCCGCGTCGGCTCCAACGACCTGCTCCACGTGGACGTCCGCTTCGTCGCGGCCACCCACCAGGACATGCCGCGGCTGGTGCGGGAGGAGCGCTTCCGCAGCGACCTGTACCACCGGCTCTCGGTGATGGTCGTGGCCGTGCCCCCCCTGCGGGATCGGGGCGACGACGTGACCCTGCTGGCCGAGCACTTCCTGGACCGCTTCTCCCGCGAGCTGGGCCGCCGCACACCGGCCCTGTCCGGCGGCGCCCGCCGGACGCTCAAGCGATACCCCTGGCCCGGCAACGTCCGCGAGATCCGCAACCTCATGGAGCGCGTGGCCCTGCTCTCCACCGGGTCGGTGGTCGGGCCGGAGCTGCTGTCCCTGGAGACCCACCCGGACGACATCGTCGGCGGCACCCCTTCTGCGGACGGCACCCTCGACGATACGCTGCACCTCGACGGCCTGACCCTGGCCGAGGTGGAGGCCGCCGCCATCCACAGGGCGCTGACGCGCGCCGACGACAACGTCGCAGAGGCGGCTCGGCGGCTGGGGATCGGCTACGGCGCCCTGCGGCACCGCCTCGCCAAGCTGGAACGCTAGACCGTCAGTCCCGCACCAGGCACATGCGCGCGTCCAGGGTCTGGCAACCCTGGCCCCGGGCGAGTACGCGAACCGGGTTGAGATCCATCTCGGCGATCTCGGGGAAGTCGGTGACCAGACGGGTGATGGAGAGGATCGCGTCGACCAGGGCGTCGATGTCCGACGGGGTCTGGCCGCGTATCCCCTCGAGGATGGGCCAGATCTGCAGTTGCTGGAGCATGGCCATCGCCGTCTCTCGATCGAAGGGGGCCACCCGCACCGCGCTGTCGCGGAAGACCTCGACGAAGATGCCCCCCATCCCCACCAGCACCACGTGGCCGAAGTGGGTGTCGAGCCGGGCGCCGACGATCAGGTCGCGACCGCCGATGACCATGGGCTGGATCAGTGCGCCGTCCACCTGGGCGTCGGGCGCGTGGGACAGCACCGAGGCCATCATGTCCTTGTACGCCAGCCGTACCCCCTCCTCGTTGCGCAGGTTGAGCTGCACGCCGCCGAAGTCCGACTTGTGGGAGACCTCGGGGCTGATCACCTTCATGGCCACGGGGAAGCCGAGCTCGGCGGCGGCCGCCACCGCCTGCTCCTCGTCCTGCACCAGCCGCTCGGTGATGACGGGGACGCCGTAGGCGCGACAGATCTGCAGCGCCTCCTGGATCAGGGGATCGCGGCCTTCGGACCGGCACCGATCGAGGACGCCGCGGACCACGGCAGCGTCGGCCGGGCCGTCGGGGCGGGTGCGCGGCAGCAGCTCGCGGTCCCGGTAGTCGCGCAGCAGCGCCAGGGCGCGCACGGCGTGGGAGGGTTCGGTGAAGATGGGGCCGTCCATCTGGTGCTTGAGGCGGCTCAGCTCCGTCTCGATGGTGGCCGCGTGGATGGCCACGGGCTTGCCCAGGCGTGCGGACAGATCGTGCAGGCGGCC
Source organism: uncultured Rickettsiales bacterium (assembly GCA_964558555.1). Lineage (GTDB taxonomy): Bacteria > Myxococcota_A > UBA796 > UBA9615 > CAYRNR01 > CAYRNR01. Next base: position 11,595 of record CAZLEO010000097.1, read on the forward strand.
GAACAGCTTCTGGGCGTCCTCGCCCTCGGCCGACGCCATGTAGGTCTGCAAGAAGACCATGCCGTCCACCTCGTCCATGGACAGGGTGCGCTCGGCCAGGTCGGCGTACACCTCCAGATCGAACAGATCACCGAGATCGATGGGGTTGGTCAGGCGGATGACCTTGGCCCGCATCTGTTCGGAGACCTTCTCGAGGAAATCCCGCGGGAACTCGGTGAGCTTGAACCCGGTCAGGTCACATTCGTCCGCGGCGATGACCGCGTGGCCGCCGGAGCGGGACAGCACGGCCAGGCGGTTGCCCTTCAGCGGCGGCATGGGCAGCGCCTTGAGGTAGTGCACCAGGGTCTGGGGATCGCGGAACCGGGCGATGCCGGCCTGGCGCAGCGCCGCGTCCACCACCTCGTCGTCCGCGGACAGGGCGGCGGTGTGCGAGGTGGCGATGTTGTGGGCGGCGGAGCCGATGTTGGACTTGTGCAGCAGGATCGGCTTGGTGGACGTGCGGGCCAGCTCGATGAGCCGGCGGCCGTCGCGGATCCCCTCGAGGTACATGCAGATGATCTCGGTCTCGGGGTCCTCGATGAGGTACTCGAGCAGGTCGTTCTCGTCCACGTCGAGCTTGTTGCCCACGGACGCGAACTTGGCCAGGCCGAGCCCCTCGGAGGTGAGCACGTTGAGGATGCTCAGGCCCACGCCGCCGCTCTGGGTGACGATGGAGATGCCGCCGGCCTTCATGTCCAGCTCGAGGCGCACGAAGGGCAGGGACAGGCCGTTGTGGCGGTTGATCAGGCCGATGCAGTTGGGGCCGATGAAGCGGATGTCGGCGTCGCGGGCGATCTGCGTGATGCGGTCGGCGAGGCGGAGGCCCTCCTCGCCGTACTCGCCGAACCCGGCGGATTCGATGACCACGCGGCGGATCCGCTTGCGCGCGCATTCCTCCATGATCTCGGGGATGGAGGGTGCGGGGGTGAGGATGACCGCGAGGTCGACGTGGTCGGGGATGTCGGAGATGGATCGGTAGATGCGGCGGCCGAAGAGGCGGCCGCCCCGGGGGCCGACGAAGTAGATGATGCCGTCGAACTCGAACTGCAGCAGGTTGGACGCGATCTGCCGGCCGAGGTTGTCCGGCCGCGGTGAGACGCCGATCACGGCCACGGTGTCGGGATTGAACAGGTGCTTCATCGAATTCTCCGTGCTCCCAGGATCATGGACAGGATCAGCGCCAGCGGCCAACCCCGCGGGGACGCGCCTGGGACGGCCTGGGCACATTCGCACCCGTCCTCGCCCCCGCCCGGGCCCGGGCCGGCGCTGTCGTCGTCGTCCCCAGGGGCGCTGTCGTCGTCATCGTCGTCGCCGGTCGTGCCGTCGCCGGTGGTGAAGGTCCACACGTCGCCGGTCACGGCCTTGCCGTCGCTGACCACCACGTACCACTCGTACGCGGTCAGGGGCAACAGGGCGGGCCAGGTGACCGTGACGGTGTCGCCCGACGCCACCTGCAGCGGCTCGCCCAGGGCCTCGAAGCCCTCGCCGGACATGGGGTAGGTCAGCACGAACTCGCTGTCCGCGTCGGTCTCGAACTCCCCGAGGGTGGGGGACCACGTCTGGACGTGGATCTCGTCGCGGGTGGGGGAGAACTCCAGCACGCGCAGCCAGCCGTCCCCGCCGTTGTCCCAGAACTGGTAGTCCGCCAGCAGGGTGTAGACCGAGCTGCCCTCGTACGTGTCCACCCTCGCCGACTCGCCGGTGAGGTGACCGGCCATCATCAGGAACAGGTTGGGGTGGTGCTTGAGCGCCTCGTAGGTCAGCAGCCCCTGGGAGGAGAACTCGCCGTCCGTGCCCAGCAGGTAGTGGCTGATGAGGATGGCGCGGCGGTCGGCGTACTGGTCGAGGACCGAGCTGGCCCACTCGAGGACGTCGCCGTCCGGGACCGTGTCGTACTCCAGCGACAGCACCACGAAGTCGAGGCCGCCGGCGGAGAACAGGATGTACAGGTTGTCGTTGTCGTCGCCGAAGTGACCGCCGTAGTAGGAGCGGCCCTCGAAGCGTTCGACGCCGAAGTACTGGTTGTAGAACTCCGTGGGGCCGGCCGCGCCGCCGCCGCCCTGGTCGTGGTTGCCCACGGCGAGGATGTAGGGGATGCCCTCGGGCAGGCCCGTGGTGCCCGGGTCCTCGAGCAGCGACAGGGCCGCGTCGGCGTTGATCCACTCCTGTTCGTAGGAGTCGCCGTGGTCGACGATGTCCCCCACGTGGGTCACGCAGACCACGTTGAGGGCCTCGCGCTCCTGGACGATCCACGACGTCTGGGCCGTGAACGTCTCGGCGGAGCCGCCGTTGCACTCGCACGAGTAGTACTGGGTGTCGGGCAGGTTCACCAGCGTGAAGTCGTCGGCCGAGTCGGCGCGGACCCGGCCGTAGAACGTCACCTCGAGGTCGTCCTCCTCCGGGTCGGCGACCGACACCTGTAGCAGCGGGGAGAGGCCCACGCCGCCCTCGCCATCGGTGGGGGCCACGAGCACGGGGGCGTCGGGCGGCGCGTCGAGGTCGAAGGGGGCGTCTCCGGCCCACTCGGCGCCGTCGATGTCGCCGTCCAGGTCGCCGACGCTGTCCGCGGCCGTGTCGCCGCTGCCCTCGTCGAATCCCCAGCGGCCCACCAGGCCGAGCTCGGTGGTCTCCAGCGGCAGGCTCGCCGTGTCCCAGATCTGCTCGGGGCTGCGGGCGAGGGACCACACGCGGACCTCGTCGATGGCGCCGCGGAAGCAGCCGCTGTCCGAACCCGACGTGTTCATGGCCGTGCCCACGGCGAAGTGCTGTTCGCTGTCGGACCGCGGCTGGGCGCCGGTGGCGGACTCGGTGAACTCCACCACGCCGTCGAGGTACAGGGTCCAGTCCAGCCCGTCGAAGGTGACCGCTGCGTGGTGCCACTGGCCGTCGGTGACGTCGGTGACGCCCTGCACGGGGTGGTTCAACCCGTCGGCCATGTCCTCGAAGTCCGCGGCGAGCACGCCGCTCTCCATGACGCCGAGGAAGTAGTTCATGTCCTGGGGGCCGCCGTCGGACTCGCCGCGGCCCTTGGTCACGAGGGGGTAGGCCGAGATGCCGCCCGTGCCGGTGCTGGCCGTGTCGCCGGCGCCGTCCCAGCGGAACCAGCATTCCACGGTGAAGACCTCCAGGGAGAGGTCCAGGGCCTCGCCCATGGTCACGTGGTCGTCGTGGCCGTCGAAGTGCAACGACGAGCCGGCCAGGGCCGGGTACGGAACCACCAGCAGTACGAACGCGAGGAATCGGGGCATGGGAACCCTCCGGGGTGGCGTCCAGGGACGCCATACCTTACACCTTCTCTCGGACCTCGATATCTGGATCGTGGACTTCGTGCCGGAATCGTGACGGCCCGCCAGGGGACTGGACGGCGGGGCCCGAATCCGGTAGTCCGTTGGACGGTCCCCGCGGATGAGCGACGACATGACGAACCCCTACGAATCGGTGAAGAAGGTCGAGCTGCACCAGCACGTGGATGGATCCATCCCCGTGGAGGTCACCTGGGGGCTGATGCAGAAGCACGAGCTCGCGCCCGTGGAGACCCTCGAGGAGATGCGCAAGCTGCTGGTGCTGCAGGAAGACGAGGAGGGGACCCTCCTGGACTACCTCGACAAGTTCCACTACCCCCTGTGGGTCACCCAGTTCTTCGACAACCTCACCGACGTCACCTTCGCCATCTGCGACGAGGCGTACCGCGCCGGCGTGCGCACCATCGAGCTGCGCTACGCCCCGGTCATCCACACCTACGCCGGGCTGACCCTGCGCCAGGCCATCACGTCGGTGCTGGCCGGGCTCAACCGCGCGACCCAGGCGCTGCCGGGCCTCCGCGCGGGGCTGGTGGTCATCGCCATGCGTCAGTTCGGCCCGCACATCGCCAAGATCCTGGCGCGCCAGGCCATCGCCGAGGCCGACCACCTGCACGAGCGCGCCGGCGTCGTGGGGTTCGACATCGCCGGCGCCGAGCGGGGCAACCCGCCGCGGCTCTTCCTCGAGGCGTTCAGCATCGCCCGCAAGGGTCAGCTCGGGCTGACCATCCACGCGGGGGAGGCGGAGGAGGCGTGGGCGGTGTGGCAGGCCGTGGACGAGGTGGGGGCCGACCGCGTGGGGCACGCCTGCTCCGCGGTGCAGGACAAGGTGCTGCTGCGGCGGCTCGCGCGCGACCGGATCTGCGTGGAGTGTTGCATCACCTCGAACTACCAGACCCGCGCCGCCGCCCCCGGCCAGCCGCACCCCATCGTGCGGTTCCTCGAGGCGGGGGTACCCGTGGCCATCTGCACGGACAACACCACCGTGTCCAACACGGACATGGTCCGCGAGTGCGCCCGGGCGGCCGAGCTGGTGGGGGAGGACGCGGTGCTGGAGATCCTGCGGGAGACGCACCGCTACTCGTTCATCCCCGAGGTGCGCCGCCGCCCGCGCGGCCGCGCCGGCAGGGGCCGCTGATCAGTTCCCGGACGCCTTTCGGGACTTCAACAGGATCACGTGCTCGGGATCCACGGTCACGTTCTTGGGCTTGTCTTCGAGGCCCGTGACCGCGAAGGGGGTCTCAGGGCCGGTGGGGTTCACGCCCACGGCGCGGGGTTCACCCCGGCCGAAGCCGATGCGCAGGGGGATGGCGTTGGGCGGCGTCGGGCCGTCGAAGGTCAGTGTCCCCTCCACGGTCCAGGTGGAGTCGATGGCCTGGGTGATGGTGTAGGCACAGGTGACCGCCGGGGTCTCGCGCTGGTTCAGCCAGTAGTCGAGCATCGGCTCGGCCTTCCGACCGAGGTAGCGGTAGGCGACCATCTCGAAGGAGGACCCGGTGACGCTGCCCTCCTCGCGGCCATCGTACAGCTCACCCATCATCTTGACCCAGCGGTCGCCGCCCACCTCGCCCAGGATCATCTCCATGGTGCAGCTGCCGCGGGCCGCGGCCTGGGCGTAGTACTTCTCGTTGCGGATGCCCTGGACCACCGTGCCCGGCGGCGTGTGGTGCAGCGCCACCTGCTGGGTGCGGGTGTTGAGGGTGGTGTACTGGACGCGTGAGACGAACTGGGCCATGAAGAGGCGCGCCGTGGAGTCGGCGACGCCGTCGGTGATCCAGCGCTCGCGGTACGACGCCGGCACGGCCGTGGTCCCCCACCACTGGCTCGCGACCTCCCCGGCGATGACCTGGATCGGCACGCCGCTGACGAGGTCCAGGTGCACGACCCCGGAGATGCCGCGGGTGTCGCGGCCGAAACGGTACATGTAGCCGGTCTCCAGGCCGGTCATGAGCTCGGCAGAGCAGCCGGGGGTGCTGTCGACCACGTTGAGCGCGGAGAAGGGGTAGCTCCCCCAGAGGGCCTCGTTGAACGCGAGCATGCCCTCGATCTGCTCCATGGCGCGCTTGGTGTCCCGCTTGTTGTGCAGGGTGGTGAAGATCCGGATCGGCGTGCCCTCGTGGTCCTTCTCGACGATCTCGAGGTCCCCCACCGCCAGCGCGCCGAAGAGCACGGGGCGCGTCTCGCGGAACACCATCGTGCGCACGTTCTTGTCGGTGGTGTCCTGGAGCAGATCACCCGTGGCCACGGCGCGCAGGGCCTTGGGCGTGTGGATGGCGGCCTCGAAGGAGTGGGGATCGAGCCACAGCGAGCGCGGGTACCACGCGAAGCGCTCCAGCGGCGTGAAGTAGAGGTTGGCGCTGTCGCCGGCGCCGCAGGGCTGGACCAGGGGGCCGCCATAGGCGATCTCGAGGATCACCTCCTCGCCCGCGAACAGGGGCTCGGGCAGCATGACGAACAGGCGGTTGCGGTCCTGGATCGCGGGCAGCGACGTGCCGTCCGCGGCGTGCACGTGCTGCACGTCGAACTCGGCCCACTCCTCGTCGCCGAGGGTGCGGCGCATGCGCCCCTGCAGCTCGAGCATGATCCCCTTGAGGTTGTTGGTCCGGGCGGCCACCGTGACGGTCGCGGTGACGTCCACCCGGTCGAGGTTCAGCTCCAGCCCACCGCCCGTCACCTCCACGTCGAGCTGTACGCTGGTGAGGTCGTGGATGGGGTACTTGTCGGCGAGGCCGGGCGAGTCGGCGGCGGCGTGGGAGGTCCAGACGTGGATCTCCTGGGGGCCGTCACCGCGCGGCTCGTGGGTGAACAGGCTCACCTCCTCGGTGGGGAAGAGGGCGCCGCGGGGGTTGCGGTAGTAGGTCAGCCACTGGCCCGGCGCCGTGCGGAACTCGGCGAACACGTGCCCGCCGGCGAAGCCCTCGCCGAACAGGTCGTCGAGCACGTCCATCTCCAGGGACGGTCCCCAGTCGTCCCAGAGTGGATCCGCGTACATGCGCGCCCGCCTGGCGTGGATCTCCACCGCCTTGCCGGCGTCGCCGGAGGCCTCGGCCCAGTCGACCTCACCCACGAGCTGGTCGAGGGTCTCGTCGGTGGCCAGGATCCAGGCGGCGGACACGCCCTCGACGCAGGGTGACGCGTCACAGAACCGCTCCAGCTGGCGCTGCTCCTCGCCCTCGGGGGCCGTGTAGGTCAGCTGGGCCGAGTCGGTGCCGGAGGCGCCGACGAACACCAGCCCCACCAGCCGCTCGTCGGAACGCTGGACGGGCACGAAGGTCCCCTCACCGAACGTGATCGTGAGGTCCTCCTGGACGAGCACACGCCCGGCCGCGTCGAGGCTGCGTGTCTCGTCCACCGCCGGGGTGGAGACCTTGTCGTAGAGCTCGCGCAGCTGGACCGGCTCCACGTCGGCGTGGGCGGCACCGATCGAGAGAAGGCTGGCGACGGTGACGGCCCAGTACAGCGAACAGGAGCGTATCGAAGTGATCATGGTCATCCCCTCCTCGGTGAGTGTCGAGACTCCGCGGAAGGGTACAAGGTTAACCGGGGCGCTTCCACCCGGGCTGTGGGTCAGTAGACGTCGCGGGGCGTGTCGCGGTACGGCTTGCTGTCGGCGGTGGTGCGGAAGACGGCGCGCTCGCCGTCGCCGTCCATGTCGCATTCGGCGGACGCCTCGAACCAGTCGTCGCCGCTGGACGTCGCGTCGGTGACCTGCAGGACGCTGTAGCGGCAAGGGACGGCGGCCGGAGCCCAGCCGAGCTGCTGGAAGGCGTCGAGGCCGGGACCGAGGAACGGGACGGTCTCGGCGGCGGGGACCTGGGCGGGGGTGGGCGCGGCGGAGAGGTAGGTCCCCCACTCGTCGCGGTAGGTCTTCTCGGCCATGCGGATGGCCGAGAGCTGAGCCCGCACCTCCGACCGCATGGAGGAGTAACGCAGCGTCCGGTAGGCGGGACCCAGGAGCAGCAGACCCGCGAGGCTGGTCAGCGCGAACGTGACGACGAAGCGGAGCACGCGGGAGTCTCGCAGGGCCGACCCACCACGCCCGGAGCGCAGCCGCCCGCCGCAGTGCGGACAGACGTCGCGCAGGGCGCGCCCGGTGGCGTCGTCGACGAAACGTCCGCAGTTCGAGCAGTTCACACCCGGCTCCTTGCAGTATCCTTCTATTGAACATTGCAGCGGAAGCGGTCCGACGCCAGCCCGGACCGCTGAACTCGGTCGGAGGAGAGCATGGGCGTGCGGGTGAAGTGGATCTGGATTGCGGCCCTGTTGGCCGTGGGACCGGCATCGGCCGAGGAGGAACCGGCGGAGGAGCCGGCAGAGGAGCCGTCGCCGCCCTTGTCGCTGGAGGAGCTGCTGCGTCCGCCGCCCACTCCCACCGAGGAGATCGATCTCTGGATCGGCGTCGACGTGCCGGTGGTGTTCCACCCCAAGTTCATGCTCGGCGGCCGGTTCGACTTCGGCGTCGGGCGCCGCTCGGATCGGTCCTTCGTGGCGGGTAGCCTCAAGGTCGGGTACAGCCACCCCGCCTGGATCACGGTGGACGCACTGGCGGTGCTGGGCGGGACCACACCCAGCCGTTCCTCGCAGCCCTTCTACGCCGTCGTGGTGGGTGGCGGCGTGACCTTCGACTCCCCCGAGTACGCGCTGCGCCCCACGTCGGTGGACGACGAGTGGACCAAGAAGTCGGCGTCCCCCACGTTCGTGGTGGGTGGCAGCTTCGGCTACTTCGTCGGCGGCATGCAGCGCCAGCGGCAGTTCCGGGTGTCCCTGGAACCGCGCTTCCGCGGCATGGTCACCCTGTACGAGGAGGGGAGCGCGTTCATGCCCGGCGCGGAGCTGTCCCTGTGCCTGGGGGCGGATCTGCTCTGAGGGCCGTCACTCGTCGAGCGTTTTCCTGAAGATCGGGTTGCCCGAGGTGAGGAACGCTCGCAGCAGCGTCTCCCAGCGCTTCCAGCCGTTGCTCTTGCGCGTGCGGGTGAGGCGGCAGCCCACGCCCGGGATGTCGCCGCCCTGGACCGCGCGGGAGCCTGCCCAGGCCACGTCGGCGTAGAGCTCCAGCGGTTTGATGCCGCCGTCCACGTCCGCGCCGCCGAGGACGATGCCGATGACGTCCCCGCGGCCCAGCTCCACGGGGGTCTGGATGAACACCCCCTTGCGGGACACGTTGTGGATGACCGCCGGCACCTTCTCGCCCGGCTTGTGCCGGGTGAGGATGTAGCAGGGGATGTGGAAGACGAAGCGGCTCTCGCGGGCGCGATAGGAAGATTCCGGCCCGGAAACGGCTTCGGGGTCGGCCGGTGGTGCCGGGGGCGCTTCCGGTACGACGATCTCCGGCGGCGCGGAGGGCGGCGCAGCCACCAGCGGCTCGCCAGAGGTCTCCAGGGAGACGGACTCGTCCAGCGACGCGTCCCGCGCGGCGAGCAGTGAGGCCGACTGGGGCATGTCCTCGGGGAAGTCGTCGGCGGGGCCGGGGGAGGGGTTCAGCGAGCCGAGCAGCTCGAACAGCTGCGCGCCGAACTCGCGGCTGCCGCGCGCCGAGGCGCGGGCGACCACGCGCGCGACCATACCCTGGACCTGGATCGTCTCGGAGTCGGTGGGGCGGCGGAAGCGCAGCAGCAGCGTGTCGCCCTCGCGCACCGGCGCGCTGGACGCGATGAAGACGCCGCTCTCGCTGAAGTTGAGGACCGTGCCCTTCCACACATCGCCGTCGAAGTAAAAGGCGGCGGACACAAGACACGGCTCGCGAGGGTGCGCTCTGCGATCGTCGTCGTGGCCCATGGAGATCCCAACCACCTCAACCCCCCCAGCTGGCCTTGTATCCATGATCTCAAATTTCGGCGCGGTTTCCCACCCCGGATCAGCGTGTGCTCGCAGGGAACGACCCGGACTCGCCCAGCGCCCGGTGCAGGGTCCCGGCCATCACCCCGTATCCCCGGTCGTTGCAGTGGCCGTCCGAGGCGAAGTACGGGGCGCGGGAGCCGGTGCGGGCGACGAGATCGTCGAACACCTCGCGGTGGCTGACGAAGACCACGTCGTGGTCCCGGGCGATGCCCTCCATGAGCCTCGTGTGGGCGGCGGCGTGGCTCGCGTAGGGCTCGTAGAGGGCGGGGTAGTCGTGCAGCACCACGTCGGCGCCAGCGGCGCGGCCCAGCCGTACTACCTCGGCGATGTCCGCGGCCGCCCACGCCATCATGGCGGACTCCCAGCCGCCCGTATCCGTGCGGGTGCGGGCCCGGGCGATGGCGGCGAACTCCCGCGCGCAGTCGCTGGTCACCGCGGCGCCGACGAAGAACGCCTCGGCCTCGGCGTGGAGGTCGGCCTGGAACAGGGTCCGCGCGATGTCGGAGCAGGTGCCGAGGTCCAGTGGGTCCGACGGAGAGTAGTGCGACATGGCGGCGCGGTACCACGTCAGCGCCTCGTCGTCGCGGTGGGCCAGGGCGTGGTACTCGGCGATCTGCACGAGGGTGTCGAACCGTTCGGGGTGTGCGGCTTCGGCCAGGGTGATGCAGGCAGCGGCGCGGTCGGTGTCGTACGCCAGGAAGTGGACCTGGGCGCGGTGGGCGAACAGCGAGACGAGCTCCTCGCGGTCGTCGGGTTCCAGATCGGGGGCCGAGTCCAGGTCGAAGCAGCCGGCGCGGCCGGGAACCCGATCGCCGACGCACAGGTCGAGTACGGCGAGCGCGCGGTCGAACTCCTCGTGGTCGCGGTAGAACCACGTGAGCTCCTCGGGATCCTCGGCGCTCGCGTAGGCCTCCTCGACGTCGGCGTCGACGGGCAGGGCGAGGCCCCGGACCTCGGCCGTGGGAGGCTCCGGGGGCGCAGCACGACGGGGGATCTCCTCGCCGCGACGGCCGAAGTACCACAGCGCCTGGCCGAGCTGGAACACGCGGATACGGGCCAGCGCGTCCAGGGGACCGGCCCACGCGGTGTGTTGCCGCAGGTAATCCGCTCCGCCGTGGAAGTTCCACTGGTTCGCGTGCCCGCACAGCACCAGGATCAGGTCGGGGTGTAGGGCCTCGATCTGGCCGTGGAGGCTCTCGAGCATCAGCGCGGTGTTCTGGGCGGATCGGCCGCGATTGACCACACAGACGTCCGCCGTCGCCGGATCCGCATCGAGCAGCCGCTGGAGTTGATCCGGGTAGGCGTTGCCCACCGCGGCCCCGATCCCCTCGGTCCAGGAGTCGCCGACGCACAGCACCAGGCGTTCGCAGCCTTCGGGTCGCCCGGTCTCCTCCACAGCCCACGTCTCGGCGTGCTCGCGCGCGTGCATCGATCCAAGCAGGCGCAGCGCGATCTCCAGGACCACCAGGGCGAAGACCACCCCGGCGGCGGTCACCGCGGTGCGTGGACCGGGTCGGAGTCGCGTTCGCCGACGATTGCCGGCGGTCGGGGCGTTCGAACTCACGGCATCAGCATACAGGCGCGCCTCGGCGGTATGCTGTCAGCGCGCGGATTTTCGGAGGCCTCGATGCGAACGGACTGGATTCCCCCGTGGGTCGGTGTGATGGCGGTGCTGGCGTGCACCGGCTGTCCGGACTCCAACAACCAGGTGTTCGACTACGACCGGGACGGCGTCAGCGACAACGACGACTGCGAACCCGACGATCCGACGGTCCACCCGGGCGACGGGTGGGATTGTGATGACAGGGATCCGGTGGTGGGGCCGGAGTGGGGGTGCTGACCGTCCTAGTCCTTGCCGAGTGAGTCCGCGTAGGGCTCCAGCTTGACCAGCGACGGTTCGATGAACTCGGCGAAGCTCTCGCCGTCCTCGAAGTAGAAGTTGGAGATGACGACGCTGATGGCGCGGGTGCCGTCGCAGGAGGCAAAGGCGTTGCCGTAGGGGGAACCGTCGCCGAGGAGGAGGGCGAAGTGGGACTGGTCGCCCCAGGTGTAGTGGACGGAGTCCTCGTCGACCTCGGTCTCGAACTCGGTCGTGAGCTCGAGCGCGGTGGTGAGGCCGAGCCAGTAGGAGTGGTAGACGGTGCGGGCATCGGCCTCGCTGGGCTCGAAGGAGACGATGTAGGAGAAGTACGGGGCGTCGGGATCGGTGGGGTGGTCGTAGGTGTACTCGAGGTCGAACGAGCCGTCGAGGTAGCGGGTCCTGGCGAAGGTCTCGTGGTCGGCGGTGAAGGTGTAGCCGTTCATCCAGGGGGTGAGGACGGAGAGATCGGGGATGAGGTCGAGGTCGGCGGCGGTGGGCTCGACGCTCTGGCCGCGGACAAAGGCGAGCCAGAGCACGACGACGGCGACGAGGAAGGTGGACGCGCCGATGAACAGGGCGAGCAGGACGCCCAGCCAGATGCGCGGCTTCTTCGGCCGCGTGGGTTTGGGGAAGAACTCGGCGGTCGGGTCGTTTCCAGGTGTCATGATGCCCCCTCCCGGAGCCAGGCTTCGACGGCCGCGGTGTCGTATCGGTAGAAGCGAATGGTGACGGCGCGCCGGCCCATGCGGTCGAGGTGGGGCTGGTAGTACTCCCAGACGACCTCGCCGTCGGGCGTGACCTCGAACCCGCGGCCGCGGTTGGACTCGGAGATCAGGGTGTTGCCGTTGGCCAGGCGCTGGGCGCTGCCACGGGCGTGGGTGAAGAAGGCGTCCGTCGGGTCGGCGCGGTACTCCCAGACGATGGTGTCGGTGAGGGGATCCACCTCGAGGACACGCGACCACCCGCGGCGGCTGCCGTTGTCGAAGACCAGGACGTGGCCGTCGTCGAGCACGGTGGCGTCGTGGGGGGCCTCGAGGATGCCCTGGCCCCAGGCCCAGACGGCGCGCCCGGTCTCGGGGTCGACCAGGGCGACGGTGTCCTGCTGGCGCATGCAGAGCACCAGGTTGCCGACCCGGTAGATTGGACTCTTGCGGGACAGCTCCACGTCCGTGAGGAAGCGTACGGAGTTGGCGTGGATGAGGTCGATGGAGCCGTCGGTCTCGGCCACGTCCTGGAACGTGAAGACCTCGGGGCTGGCGGCGAGCACGTCGTACAGCGACAGGCTCTCCGGGGTGGGATCGCGGGGATCGAACAGGGTGACGGCGTCGTCGCGCACGGGCACCGTGGGGTGGACGGCGGGGATCGCGCGGGCGGTCTTGGTCAGGGCGACGATGCGGCCGTCCGGGGCCACGCCGACGTCGTGGTGGGCGGCCAGCGGCACGCGCCAGATCTCCTCACCGTCCCGGCCCAGACGCAGCACGTAGGTGTTCGGGGCGATGCCGCCGATGACCAGGACGTCGCCGTTGTCGAGCAGCGTGCAGCGCCGCCAGGCCTTCTCGCCGGGCATGGACCAGGCGTGCACCCGCTGCCCGTCGGCGTCGACGAGCTCGGCGCGGCCGAGCGCGCGGATGGGGTAGAGGTTGTAGCCCGGCCGGGATCGCTCGCGGTCGTGGACCGTGACCCCGGAGGGGCCGATCCCGCCCTCGTCGGGGGCGTAGTCCACGTAACCCAGGGCGCGGAGGTGGTCGATCTCGGAGCTCAGTCCGCTCTCGGGGGTGGGCACCTCGTCCTCGACCGCAGGGGCGCGACAGCCGCACAGCAGCAGGCCGATGCAGACGATCGGGAGCGAGGATCGCATGCGGGCGTGGCGCAGGATCAGGTGGAGGTGTCGCCGGTCGGGTGAAGGAAGCCGTGCATGAACAGCTTGCTGAACTCCTCGGCGAGGGTGTCGGCGTCGAGGTCCCGCTGGGGGTCGTACCACTGGAACAGCCAGTTGAGGCTGCCGAACAGGGACAGGGTGGCGATGCGGGCCTCGGCCTCACGGGAGTCGCCGCCGCGCAGTTCGCCCACGAGGCCGACCATGACCTTGAAGTAGTCGCGCCGGACCACGGCGACCTCGTCGTAGAACTCGCCGGTGAGGGTGTCGAGCTCCACGGCGCAGACCTTCAGCTCGGGCATGTGGGCCACGAAGTGGTCGAGGTGGTTGCGCACGGCCACGCCGAAGCGGCGGGTGGGATCGGTCTCGGCGTCGACGGCGGCGCGGCAGTTGTCCACGAGGGCCCGGAAGGTGTGCAGCTGGATGAGGTAGAGCAGCTCCTCCTTGCTCTTGACGTAGTGGTACAGGCCCGCGAGGCTCACCTCGCTGTCCGCGGCCACCGCGCGGATGGACGCGCCGCCGTACCCGTCGCGGGCGAACACGCGGGCTGCGCTGGCGAGGATGCGCGCCAGCTTGCGGTCGAAGGGCTTGCCCGACGTGCTGTGGATCTCCGAGACCATGGTGCTCTCCAGCCGTGGATCCTGACGACCCTGAGGATTTGATGTGTCAGGGGTTTGAAAAAAGGCGTCTGCGGATCAGCCCGAACAGCAGCAGGGCCGGGACTGCGAGCCCGCCCGCCCGCCGGCCGACCCGGCAGCCGCACCCGTCCTCGCCGAACACGGCACCGTCGGGGGAGACCTCGTCGGCGTCGTCGTCATCGTCGTTCAGGGGGGACGTGTCCTCGTCGCAGGGGTTGCCGATGCCGTCCCCGTCGTCGTCGGCCTGGCCCGGATTGGCCGTGTCCGGGCAGTTGTCCTCGCCGTTGAGCACCCCGTCGCCGTCGTTGTCCCCCAGGGGGCCGTCGAAGTCGTCGGCGTCGGCGAAGTCGGGGATCCCGTCCCCGTCCATGTCCTCCTCCCCCTCGTCGAGGTCGGAGTGCCCGTCCCCGTCCGTGTCGTCGTCCAGGTGGTTGGGCGTGCCGTCTTCGTCCACGTCCATGTCGCCGATGCCGTCGCCGTCGCCGTCCACGGTGTATTCGGTGGCGTCGGGGATCTGGTCGCCGTCGGAGTCCAGGTCGCGGAAGTCGCAGATGCCGTCGCCGTCCGAGTCCACCGGCGGCGTGTCGGGGTCCTCGTCGCCCGCCTCGTACGAGTCGGCGATGCCGTCGCCGTCCGAGTCCCAGTCCAGGTAGTCGGGGACGGAGTCGCCGTCCGTGTCCTGCTCACCCCAGGCGTTCTCGTCGCGGTCCCAGATGCCGTCGAGGTCGCTGTCCACCCACACCATGAAGTTGAACACGATGTAGTAGTCGGTCAGGGGCATGCCCACGTTGCCGTAGGCCTGGCATTCCATGGCGCAGGTGACGTCGGAGTGGGTCACCATGATCTTGCCGCGGCCGGTGCGGTAGGCCAGGGCCCAGGGGCCGGCGTACAGGCCGGCGGTGTCCACGGCGTCGATGACCACCGTGTACCCCGGATCCCAGGCGGTGGGCGGCAGCCACCACTGGGCCTGCGTGAGGCCCGCGTCCGTGCGTATCTCGGAGGCGGTGAAGTGGAAGCGGTTGTTCACCAGCATGTGGTTGGCGTCGGGGATGGTGAGGTAGTCGCCGTATGCGGTGGCCCAGCCGCCCGCGTAGAGTCCCGTCTCGCCCGGGAAGTCGATCTCCATGCCGAAGGGCAGGTTGTCCAGCACCAGCCCGCCGCAGTCGTCGATCCAGAGCTTGCCGCCGGCGGTGATGTAGTCCTCGAGGATCTGGCGCTCGTTGGCGTCGAAGGTGTGGCCCTCGTGACCGGTGGTGACGACCATGTCGTACGCTGCGAGGCTCTCGGCCCCGGCGACGATGTCGGAGAGCCAGACACTCTCGTAGGTGATGTTCCAGTCGGCCGGCTTGTCGGGGTGGGTCACCAGGCATTCGGGGGCTTCGGGGTAGTCGCTGTCCCAGTCCAGCATCATCAGCCAGCCGATGGAGAGGTCCCGCGGTTCGGCGGCGCCGACGGACGGGAGGAGCATCGCGACCGCGACCAGGACTCCGCTCACTTGCCTCATGACGACCTCCGATTCCGCCCATGAGCATCATATCACCGGCTTCGGCGGCGCCAGCGCCCTTCTTGGCTTGACTCCGTGGGGCTGGAGAGCGAGGGTTGCGGCCGGCCCGTGCGCGGGCGCGAGGAGGTTGTGACATGAGCAAGTGGTTGGCCCTGGTGGGCATCGTGGGACTCATCGCAGGTTGTGGTGGCAAGGGCGAGCCGGCATCGGACGAGCCCGCGACCCCGGACGAGGCGGTGCTGGACGCCCATGACGACGAGGTGTCCGCCCGCATCAAGACGGGCAAGGAGGACGTGCGGGCCTGCGGCATGGCCGAGAAGACCGACGGCGACACGCTGGTGGGCAAGCTCCAGGTCTCCTTCGAGATCAAGGCGGACGGTAGCATCGGCACGGTCACCGTGGACGAGAACGGCACGGGCGACGAGGGCGTCGGCACCTGCGTGTCCGGCGTGATCGCCGGGTGGGAGTTCCCCGCGCACCCGGCCGGCGAGGCGGTCCAGTTCACCTATCCCTTCGAGGTCGGCCCCAAGCTCTAGTTCGCAAGCTGGCCCTTCGATGCTCGACCCCGTCTCCCTCACCCTCGTCATCGCCACGGCCGTTGTGGCCGGTGTGCTCGCAGGACTGCTGGGGATCGGCGGGGGCACGGTCATCGTGCCGGCGTTGCTGCTGGTGTTCGGCCGGGCCGGGGTGGATCCGGCCGTCAAGGTCCAGCTGGCCGTGGGTACGTCCCTGGCCACCATCGTGTTCACGTCCATCTCCTCGGCGTGGTCGCACCACCGCAAGGGCGCGTTGCACTTCAAGCTCGCCCTGGGATTCCTGCCCGGCCTGATCCTCGGATCGGTGGCGGGTGTGCTGGTGGCGGTGCAGATCTCGGGGGACCTGCTGCAGCTGCTGTTCGGCATCTTCCTGTACGGCGTGGCAGGGCGCATGGTGTTCGGCAGCCTGCCCGAGTCGCCCGAGCCGCGGGCCATGGGGTTCTGGACGAGGATGCTGGCCGGGCTGATCATCGGCGGCGTCTCCACCATGGTCGGCATCGGCGGCGGCGTGCTGTCGGTGCCCATCTTCGTGCTCGCCGCGGGGCTGACGATCCACCACGCCGTGGGGACCTCGCCGGCGCTGGGGCTCGTGCTGTCGCTGGTGGGGACGATCGTGTTCGTGATGCGGGGCCTGGGCGAACCCGCCCTCCCCGAGGGCACCGTGGGGTACGTGGCGATCGTGCCGGCCGCGGTGGTCACCGCGGGGACGGTCACCCTCGCGCCGGTGGGTGCCTGGCTGGCCCACCGCACGCCGCGCCGCGCGCTCGCGTTCGGCTTCGCCCTGTTGCTGGCGGTGGTGGCCACCAAGCTCGTGCTCGACGCGTCGGGCGTGCGTCCTGCGCGCGCGCCGGACGTGGAGGTGCAGCTGCAGGGGTACGCCGACCGTGTGGACGACGGGATGGGACAGTGGGTGACGGTCTACCGGCAGGGCAGCCCCCTGCTGATGATGGTCGCCCCCGCGGACGAGCGCTGGGAGGCGATGCCCCTGGACCTCGCCGTCGCGGCGTGGGTGGTGGCGCCGTCCCTCGACTCGATGACCGGCGAGCGCCGGCCCTTCCTCGTGCGGTTCCCCAGCTGCCTGGCCGCGTCGTGCGAGGTGGGCGCGGACCTGACGCAGGGAGCGCTCACGGCTGCCGTACCCACGGGTCGGGACGGGATACCGCAGGACTCCGTATTCGACGTCGCCGTGGCGGCCTGGTCGCCCGCGGACGACGAGGTGGAGGCGTGGATCGAGCGGCACGCCGGCTCGGCGCGCTATCCCGACGCGGTCCGGCGGGGGGTGTGGCTGGAGCGCCGGCAGGTGGTGGTCACCGCGGACGGGCGCTGGGGGGACGAGACGGCCGGGGAGGACAGCGCGGCCGAGGCCGCCCGCAGGCTGGTGGACGGGGACCACGCCGGGGCGGCCGAGTTGCTCGAGGCGGCGGCGGCCGAGGCGTCGGGACGTCCGGTCCATGCCGCGGGGTGGCTGCGCGACGCCGCGCTGGCGTGGAGCCGCGGCAGCGAGCCGGACCGCGCCGTGGCGGCCGCGCGCGACGCCCTCGCCCTGGACGAGTCCGTGGACGACCTGGTGGGGCAGGCCCTCGACCACCGGATACTCGGGGCGCTGTACCGACGCGACGGCGCGATGCTGCGGGCGCTGGACGAGCTGGGTACGGCCGCCGGCTGCTGGCGACGGCTGGGCCGGCACGGGGAGGAAGCCGAGGCCCTGGTGGAGCTCGCTGCTGCCTATCGCGCCATGGGTCTGTACGGCAACGCCCTGGACTCCATGGACCGCGCGTTGCCCTGGTTGGAGTCGTCCATGGGCGGGTCCACGAGCGCGGCCTGGGCGGACCACCAGCAGCTCATGGCGATCACCCAGCTCCGCGCGCGCCGGCTCGGACAGCGGGACGTGCCCGCCCCGGACGTGGCCGCGGCGCTCAGCGAGGCCCACGCGCTGCACTCGCGCGACGCGGTCGGGCCCCAGGTGGTGCGCGATCTGCTCGGCCTGGCCGAGCTGGCCATCCAGGAGGGGGATCACGCCCTGGCCGCGGAGCACCTGGCCGCGGCGCGGGGGATGGTCCGGCGGGAGGCCGATCTGCGGGATCACTGTCGGTCGGTGGAGGTGGAGCTGGCGCTGGCCCGGGGGGACGGTGAGGCCGCCGGGCGCCTGCTGCGCGATTCCGACCTGCAGCCGGCGTGGTGGTGGGACGGGTTGCGGGCGCGCGCCCTCGCGCACCAGGGGGACACCGACGCGGCGCGGGAGGCCTTCGAGGCCGCCGCGGTCGGCGCGGTGGAGCAGCGGAGTCCGTCGGACGTGCCCGTGCGGCAACCGTGGGTGCTCGGCGACCCGGACGAGGTGCTCGGGTGGTACGTGGCCTCCCTCGCCGAAGCTGGCGCCGGTGAACGCGCGCTCGAGGTCACGGAGATGCAGCGCGCGCGGCGCCGGGTCCTGGAGAGGGGAGGGGATGCGGATCCCCGGGATGCGGCCGCTGGCGTGCTCGAGGCCCTCGCCGCGGCGTTGCCGCCGCGGTCCGTGGCGCTGGTCTACCACGTGACCGCCGACCAGGTGATCGTCCTGGCCGTGTGCGACGGTTCGCTGTCCGTGCATCGTCACGCCGTCGACCGCGTGGACGTGGACGCGCTCGTCCAGTGGCACCGCGACAACATCGCCGACGGCGGTGACGGGCGGGCGAAGCCGGAGCTCGTGCCCACCATCCTGCCCCCGGACCTCGACCTCGCCGGCGTCGAGACCCTGCTGTTCGTGCCCCACGGACCGCTGCAGGACGTGCCGTTCCCCGTGATCGACTACGGCGAGCAGTTCCTCGCCCAGGAGCACGACGTGGTTCTGGCGCCCTGCGCCGCCGATTTTGTTGCCGCGCGGCAGCGCAGCGCGCGGGATGGGCGGAGCGTGTGGATCATCGACGAGGACTCGCCGGTCACGCCGGAGCTGGCGATGCGGGAGGCGACCACGGTGGTCGCCCGGCGGTGGGCGGTGGATGAGGAGGTGGCGGCGTTCGTGGAGGAGCGGCTGGAGGGGGAGATCGAGCAGCATGGGGCGGGGGCGGCGTTGCGGCGGGTGCAGGCTGCGTTGATGGCGGGGGAGGCTGGCGAGGAGGGGCA
>CAZLEO010000098.1:0-30218 GCA_964558555.1 uncultured Rickettsiales bacterium
GCCTGCAGGTGGAGCACCCGGTCACCGAGCTGGTGTACGGCATCGACCTGGTCGAGGCGCAGCTGCGCATCGCCACGGGTGAGCCCCTGGCGCTCACCCAGGACCAGATCAACCCCAACGGCTGGGCGCTCGAGGCCCGCATCACGGCCGAGGACACCTTCAACGGCTTCGTACCGTCGCCCGGCCGCATCGCGGCGTTGACCCTGCCCGGCGGGCCGCATGTGCGCCTCGACAGCTGCCTGTACCCCGGCCAGGAGATCACGCTCAACTACGACCCGATGGCGGCCAAGCTCGTCGTGTGGGGCCGCGACCGCGACGAGGCGACGCGCCGCCTCGCCCGCGCCCTCGGCGAGTTCACCATCGTCGGCGTGGACACGACCATCCCCCTGCTGAGCCTCATCGTCGCGAGCGACGAGTTCCGCACCGGGCAGGTCCACACGTCCTGGCTCGAACCCTGGCTCGAGGAGCGGGGAGCTCCTGACGACAAGGCCGGCGAGCAGCTGGCCGCGGTCGCCGCGGCGCTGCACGTCCACCGCAACCGTTTCGTCCGGACGGCCGACACGGAGTCCGAAGGGAGCAAGGTCCGCTCTCAGTGGGCCCTCGCTGGACGCCTCGAGGCCCAGGGAAGGGGGCTGCGATGAGCCAGGACACCGCCCGCTATCACGTCTTCCTTCAGGGCCGGAAGTACGAGGTCACCGTCGACGAGCAGACCGGCGCCGTGACCCTGGACGACGAGCCGTTCGACATCGACCTCGTCCCCGTGGAGGAGGCCGCGTACTCCGCCCTGGTCGGTCGCAGGTCGACGACGCTGTCCGTCGAACCCACGGAAGAGGCCGGGAGCTTCCGCGTCGGCGGCGCCCACCGCACCTACGAGGTCCGCGTGCGCGACGACCGCAAGAGTTCGCGCGACTCCTCGGCCGCAGCGGGCGACGAGGAAGGCGTGGTCCGCGCCAGCATGCCCGGCATCGTCACCCAGCTGCTCGTCGCCGTCGGCGATGACGTCGAGGACGACGAGTCCCTGCTGATCCTCGAGGCGATGAAGATGGAGAACGAGATCCGCGCCAGCATGCCCGGCCGCGTCGCCGAGATCCGCGCCACCGTCGGGCAGTCCGTGAGCAAGGGCGACGTCCTGGCCTTGATCGAGCCGATCGAGGACTGATGGGCGCCTCTCCAGAGGTCATCTGGACCGGTCGCCAGGACCGCGCGAGACATCCAGGACCATGATCACCCTCTCCCTCTCGGGGCACCGCACCGAGGCGCTGAAGCGTGTCGCGCCGGTGATGGCGGACCACGACGTGGTGGTGCTCGAGGAGCCCCCCATGCCCGGGTTCGCCGAGATGCTGGCCGGCGAGCTCGCGATCGACGACTACCTGGAGACCAACGTCTTCGAGTTTCCGGAGCTCGCCCGGCGTACCTGCGATCTGGTCCGCCGCCTGCATGCCGACGGGGTTCGGGTCGTCCAGTGCGAGCCCTACCTGGAGCTGCTTGCGAGTGTGCACGACGCCTTCGAGGCCGGACAGCGACCCGAAGATGTGGAGAACGACGGGGTGCGCGGCCGTGTGTACCAGACCGAGCGATCCTGGACCGGCGCCCTGATGGAGTACTACTGGACCGCGCCCACCTCCCCGTTCGACCAGACCGTGAGCATCTTGCAGGAGTTCGCCCGCCAGGACGCCGCCCGCGGGCGGCTGCGGGATCGCCTGCGCGCGGCGGCCATCGCACCGCTGGCCGGGAGTGGACGCCGGATCTTCGTGGAGGCTGGCTACCTGCACGTGGGGCTGCGAAGGGAACTGCGCGGCGCGCTGCCCGTGGACGTGGCCCTGGTCACCCACCTGCCCATGGAGTCCGTCTACCGGCGCCTGTGCGGCCGCCCGCACCTGCTGGCTCCCGGCGACCGCCTCACCCTGCGCTACACCTTCCACCCGGCGTTCGCCGGCCCCCGCGCGGACCTGCTCGCAGCCCGGGCGCTGATCCACGTCAAGATCGAGGGCAAGGAGGAACTCACCGGCAACCCCGGCGACGAGACGCCCCATGCCCACGACGAGGTGGAGACCGCCCGACTGGTGGAGGGGTTGAGCTACGCCGACTGTGAGCGTCTGTTCCCGCTTGTCCGGACCACGGATACGTCGGCTGCGCGGGAGATCGTGGGCGCTGCGGTGGAAACCTCGCGGGCCTGAGGTGAGATCACGTCACCGGGGCTGGGCGTTCTTCACGTACTCGTCGAACCAGCGGATCTGCTCGTACAGGACGTGCTCGATGCTCTCCCTGGAGCGGTACCCGTGGTCCTCGAATGGCAGCAGCACCAGGCGGGCGGTGCCGCCGGAGCCGCGGACGGCCTCGAAGAAGACCTCGGACTGGAAGGTGAGCGTGCCGGGGTTGGAGTCGGCGTTGCCGTGGATGACCAGGACCGGCTCGTCCACCTGGTCGGCGAAGAAGGTGGGCGAGACCTGGATGTAGATGTCGCGGGCCTCGAACAGGGAGCGGCGTTCGGACTGGAAGCCGAACGGCTGGGTGGTCTTGTTGTACGAGCCGCTGCGGGCGATGCCGGCGCGGAACAGGTCGGTGTGGGCCAGGAGGTTGGCCACCATCAGACCGCCGTGGCTGTGTCCGATCACGCCGATGCGATCGGGGTCGGCCACGCCGATCTCGATGGCCTTGGCCACGGCAGCCTCGGCATCGGCCACGAGCTGGGGCACGAAGGTGTCGTAGGTGGTCTCCGGGTCGCCGATCATCGGCATGGTCGTGGCGTCGAGCACGGCGTATCCCTGCAGCAGGAAGAACAGGTGGGACGAGCCGCGGAAGCGGTCGAAGCGCTGCGTCGATCCGCGGACCTGCCCTGCGGTGGACGGATCGGAGTACTCCAGGGGATAGGCGTAGACCACGGTCGGGAGCGTCGTCCCCTCCTCATGGCCGGGTGGCAGGAGCAGCCGGAAGCTCAGCGGGACCCCGTCGTCGCGCTCGTAGCGGACCAGGCGCTTGGCGATCTCGCGTAGCTGGGGGGTCGGGTCCTCGAACCGGGTGATGGGCTCGCGGGTGTGGGCGCGGGTGGCCTCGCCTTCGGCGGCCTCGACGGTCTCGCCCAGGGTGGCCAGGTGGTAGTTGGGCACGTCGGCGGCAGACTCCGAGCGCAGGATGAAGCGCTCGTCGCCCCCGGCGAAGTCCACGAAGTGTTCGTACCGATCGGGCTGGCAGCGGAAGAGGCGCTCGACCTCGCCGGTGACCATGTGCCGCAGGTCCAGGAAGGGCCGATCTCCCTCGTCGGACCCGCCGCTTCCGGAGAAGTAGACCGCGTCCCCCTTCTGGTGCAGGACCCACTCGCCGTTGGGCAGGGGGCGCTGTAGGGCGTAGCCCGGGGACGCGTAGCGGTCCTTCTCGTTGAGGTCGAACCACGGCCGCGACGTGCCCTCGTCCACGTCCAGCAGCCAGGTGTAACGCCAGCGCTTCATGCGCTCGCGCTCGGTGAGCATCAGCGTGCCCCCCTCGGCGCCCCAGCCGCCGCGCCAGCGGATGATGCGGTGCTCGGCCCGGAAGACCTCCTCGGGTTCGCCGGTGAAGGGCTTCTCCAGCCGCATCAGCCGGTCGCGGTGGGGGACCTCGGCGACGGGATCCCCCCCGTCCAGGGCCTCGACCCAGTACAGGGTGTGCTTTGTCGTGGCTCGCCACGAGATGCCACGGGGCCCCAGGTGTACGCCGTGGATCGGGACCTCGTCGGCCAGGGGGAGCGAGGCGACGGACGCCACGAGCCGTGCCTTGGTGTCCCACACCTCGAGCTCCGAGGCGAATCGCCACCAGGGCACCGCGTGGGACCACGGCCCCACCAGGCGTTCCACGAGCAGGTACTTGCCATCCGGGGAGAAGTCGGCGGTGCAGTAGACCGCGGGTTCGCCCAGGGGCGTGATCTTGCCCTTGGCCGGATCGACCACCACCAGCTCGGAGGTCGCGTAGTACTCGAACAGGGCGTCGTCGTGGGGGGTCTCGAGGAGGTTGCGGGCCTCGTAGGTCGAGCGGGCCGTGGCGCCGCTGCCCTCGAGGATCTCGGGGCCTGCCGGGAAGGCCGGTGGCTCGGGAGGCGCCCCGCGATCCGGGACGCGGCGGACCAGCAGGCGCTTCTGGTCGGGCATCCAGCGGGCGCCGCCGCCGAGGAGCTGGTTGACGGCCAGGCCCTCGATCTCGGTCAGGTCCCCGTCCACCGAACCGACCCACAGGCCCATGTGATCCGCGTGGCGGGTGACCATGGCGAAGCGCTGTCCATCGACGGTCCACGACACCGAGCGGACCTCGACGCCGTCGGGAAGTGCCAGGGGAATCTCGGGGGGAATCTCGGCGCCGCCCTCGACCACCATCAGACGCGGCGAGGTGGCGCCGTGTCGTCCGTGGATGTCGTTGATCGAGGGATCCACGCGCATCCCGGCGAGCTTGTGCATCGGCGCCGCGAGCTCGGCGAGGGACGGGTAGGTGACGGGATCGGCCAGCAGCAGGTGATCCCCGGTCGGTGCGGTCCACACCCACGGGAGCCGGCGAGCGTGTAGGACCTCCATCACCTCTTCGGGCGGGGTCATCCATCGGGCCGCGGCCGGGGCCTGGCCCTCGGCGGCCTCGACGAGCTGCGGCACGGCCAGCGCCAGCACGGCGAGCGCGGTGATGAGTCGAGTCATGTGAATCCTCCCTGGCTTCCCTGCGAGTCGGTCACCTTCGCGCGCGCCTGGCGACGGCCTCGCTCTCCCGCTTGACCCAGCCGGTGGCCTCCTTGAGGCCCTGCCGGGTGACGATGTCCTGGATGATCTTGGGGACACGCCCCTTCATGCGCACGTCCACGGAGTAGTACAGGCGGGTCCAGCCGTCCCGCGTGGGGTGGGCCTCGACGAACCAGTACCCGACCGAGTCGTCGAGGTCGCTGCGGCGCGTGTAGTCCAGCGTCCACGTCATGAACCCCTCGTCGGGGCGGTAGACGTGATCGATGAAGTACTCGATGCGGAAACCCAGGCCCTTGAGCAGGAACCGCGTCTTGATGTGGTCGCCGTCGACCTCGTAGTTCGCGCATTCGGAGACGGGGCCGACCCACTTGGGGTAGTCGGAGTAGCTGGTGATGCGGCTCCAGACCGTCTCGGGCGTGGCGGTGACGTCCTGGATGGACATGCCTCGACCCCCACCTCTGGCGTCCTGGACCTGGACCATCACCGCCTTGCCGCGGTCGAGCTGCGCCCGTTGCTCGGCGTCGAGGTCCATGGCCGGTGGGGTTCCCTCGTACGGGGGGATCACACCCTGGTGCTCGTGGGGTGCGGTCGAACTGGCTGCGGCCTTGCGTCGTCTGAACATGAAGATCGGGCTCCGTCGGTTCGGCGGCGGTTCGGGGAACGACCGCTCGCGAGCATCCTATCGCCGCTGGCGTGTCCGTGGGCTGCTTCCCTTCGGGATTCCCTTGACACCGGGTCCGTCCGTGATAGTCTCGATCCCATACCGACCGACCAGTCGGTCTGGACAGCCCGAAGGGAAATCAAGATGTCCGACTCCACTCTCTCCAAAGTCGTCTTCGCTCTCACCGCCGCGGTCTTGCTGGCCGTTGGATCGCCCGCCTGGGGGGCCCCCAGCGCCGACGAGATCATCGCCAAGGCCGACGCGGCCGGCACGGCCGACACGGCCCACATGGTGATGCGGCAGACCATCGAGACCACCAGCGGGAGCACGCGGACGTTCACCATCGAGAGCTGGGGCAAGGGCGGCGACGAGAAGAGCCTGATGCGCTTCCTGGAGCCGGCGCCGAGCCGGGGCATCGGCATGCTCAGCCTCGACAGCGGCGACAACATCTGGGCGTACTTCCCCGACTCGGACGACCTGCGCAAGATCGCGTCCTCGGCGCGCAACAGCTCCATGGAGGGCAGCGACTTCAGCTACGAGGACATGTCGGGCGCGACCTTCGCCGACAAGTACACCGGCAGCGACGTGGTCGAGGAGACGTTGGGCGACCACGCGTGTTACCGCGTCACGCTGACACCCACGGGCAAGAGCTCGTACTCCAAGGTGGTCGTGTGGATCGACACCACGAGCTTCTTGCTGCACCAGAGCCACTACTTCGACCGCAAGGATCGCCACTCCAAGACCCTGACCATGTCGGGCTGGAAGCAGATCAACGGCGTGTGGACCCCCCAGACCATGGTCATGCGCAACGAGCGGCGCGGATCGAGCACGACCATCGAGATGGTCACGGTGGAGTACGGCGTGGAGATCGACGAGCGCACGTTCACCACCGAGACCCTGACGACCTTCTAGGAGCGGCATGACCGGCACGAAGAAGAAGCGCCAGGTGGCCCGCAGCCCCGAGGCCCTGGCGGCCAAGAAGGACCTCATCCTGGACGCCGCCCTGAAGCTGGTGGCGGAGCTGGGATACGCCCGGACCTCCATGACGCGGATCGCGCGCGAGGCCGGCATCGGCCGGGGCACGGTCTACTGGCACTTCGAGTCCAAGGACGATCTGTTCATCGGTCTGTTCCAGCGAGAGCTGGACCGGTTCACCCAGGGCATGCCGGCGCTGCTCGAGGCGGACCTGCCGCCTGCGGACAAGCTCGAGGCCCTGATCGCGGGCTTCTTCCATACCTATGAAGAGGTGCCCAGCCTCACCCAGGCCTTCGTGGCGGTCTTCGCCGGGGTGGGCGACGAGACCCGAGACCGCTTCATGGCGATGGCCTCGGATCTCTACGGGCAGTTCAACGGCCTGCTCACCGATATGCTGGAGGAGGGCAAGGACCGTGGCCAGGTGCGGCCCGATCTCGACAGCCCCATCGCCGCCGCCGCCATGGTGGCCCTCCTCGACGCCATGTACCTGCAGGTGGCCTTCGGCCAGGTGGACAACGATCCCACCCGGCTCGCCGCCTCCATTGTCGATCTGCTGGGACGCGGCTACCGCGTCACCGAAGGGAACACACCATGAGAGATCGGTTCTTCGACTGGCTCGCCAGCAGCTCCACGAACCACCCCTGGCGCTACATGCTCGTGGCCTTCCTGGTCTTCCTCGGCAGCGTCGGCGCGACGACCCTGCTGGTCCCGAAGCTGACGTTCATGGACCTGCTGCCCGCGGACGAACCGCAGGTGGCGGAGTACATCGAGATCCTCGAGGCCTACGGCAACACCGAGGTCGTGCTCGTGTCCCTCGAAGGTCCCGATCCCGACGAGCTGCTCGAGTTCGCCGGGAAGTTCGAAGAGAACGTGCTCGCGCTCACCACGGCCGAGGGCGAGCCGTTCTTCGAGCGCGTGTTCTATCGCGAAGACATCGAGTTCATGACCGATCACGCGCTGATGCTGGTCGAGGCCGACGACCTCGACCAGATGCTCGACAACGGCCTGCTCGACGAGCCCGGCCTGGCCAGCGTCGTCAGCGGCTACAACCGCATGTTCAAGGCCGAGTACGTGGACGACGACGGCAGCGACGAGAGCCTGGAGAGCCAGGAGCGGGGCGCGGTGCGGATGATCGACTCCATGTGGGCGTTGCCGCAGGCGTTGCGGTGGCACCTCGAGCACCCCGAGGCCACCGAGGAGGAGCGTCGCGTCGAGATCGAAGAGGCGGTTCAGCGGTTCACCGTGGGCGACGCGCATCTGTTCTCGGACGACAAGAGCATGTTGCTGCTCATGGTGCACCCGAACTTCTCCTCCGACGAATGGGCGTATTCGCTTCCGGGCGTGCAGTACCTGCGCGACGAGCTCGAGGCGCTGCTGGTGGAGTACCCGGCCATCGCCGAGAACTACGCCGGCCCCTGGGAGACCACGGGCATGTGGGACGCCTTCACCGGGTCCATCACCGACCAGGCCGAGCTCGATTCGTTGCGCCTTCAGGTCCCGTACAAGGTTCCCGCCATCGCCCCGGAGGACAAGGTCGACTCGGGCACGGGGATGACCGGCCTGCAGGTGATCACCGACGACGAGACGATGACGATGTACCACGACATGGGCTGGAACATGGTCCTGGCCTTCTTCGTGGTGCTGGCGCTGTTCGTCGTCACGTTCCGCATGTGGACGTCGCCGCTGATCGCGATGATCGTCCTGGTCATGTCGATCACCCTGGCGCTGGGCGCCAACGCCCTGGCCCTGGGTGAGCTGACCATGATGGCGATGATGTTCCCGATCATCCTGCTGGGATTGGGCGTGGACTACTTCGTCCACATCCTCGGCGAGTTCACCCAGCGCCGCGGTGACGGCGACGACATCGAGACGGCGCTCAAGCACACGCTGAAGAAGACCGGGCGGGGTATCCTCACCGGCGGTCTCACCACGTCCATCGCCTTCCTGGCCCTGGCGTTCACCACGTTCAAGGGCTTCACGGACTTCGGCCTCAGCGCCGGCCTCGGCGTGCTGTGTACGCTGCTGACCAGCTTCATGGTGCTGCCCGCGGCCCTGGTCATCATCCACCGCTTCAAGGACCGCAGGCTCGCGAAGAAGGGCAAGACGATCGAGCCCAAGAAGGTGATCCAGTTCCGCTTCCTCGCGGCCATCGGCACGGCCACCTACAGGTACTGGCCGGTGACGCTGATCGTGGTCGGCGGCATCACGGTGTTCCTCGGAATGCAGGCGGCGAAGGTCGGCTACGCGACGAACATGTTCGACGTGGAGGCCGAGAACCTCGCCTCCATCGAGCTCAACCGGGTGCTCGAGGAGCGCTTCTACCTGCACCCCGACTCCCTCGTCGTGGCGGCCAACAGCCTCGAGGAGTCGTGGGAGCTGACCGACGGGCTGGACGACCTGGGCACGATCAACATGGTCGACTCGATCTCGTACGTGCTGCCCCCGCCGGGTGAACAGGTCGAGCGCGCCGAGCGGGTCGAGGAACTCGCCGGCCGCATCGACTACTGGGACGAGGCACCGCCCTTCACCGTGTCCGACGAGGATGCCGAGGAGAGCGGCGAGACCTCCGCGCAGCGCGTCGACGCATTCCTCAAGGCGCTGTACCAGATGGACTGCAACATCATCACCATCAAGAAGAGCGCCTACATGGCCGGCCAGGACCGGCTGTACACCAGGGCCGACGCCATCGTGAAGGAGGGCGAGAGCTGTGTCCGGCGCGTGGAGGGTCAGCCCCGCCCCGAAGGTGGCTGGCCGCGCGTCGCGGCGTCCGAGGACATGAAGGCCATCGCCGCCTTTGCCGAGGCCCACCCCGACGAGATCGCCGGGCTGCTCGACCAGTTCCAGGCCGTCTTCCAGCCCGAGATGAAGCGCACCTACGCGCGCATGGCCAACCCCGATCCCATCACCCTGGAGACCCTGCCCGAGTCGATCCGGGAGCGGTATCAGTCGGACGACGGCACCCAGTTCCTGGTCACCGCCTACCCCAGCGGCGACGTGTGGGAGAAGGAGTTCCAGCGGCGCATCTTCGCCGAGGCCGCGACCGTCAGCGACCGGGTCACCGGCATGCCGCCGCTGTTCGTCGCGACCATCGAACGCGGCGCCGCAGAGGGCAAGGCGGCCACCCTGTACGCGCTGCTCGCCATCGCGTTGCTGCTGTTGCTGGACTTCGTGATTCTCAGCGGCGGGGGTATCGCCGGCGGCGTCGTGAGCAGCGTATTGGCGCTGGTCCCGCTGGTCATCGGGACCATCTGGACCGTCGGCTGCATGACGCTGCTGGGCATCGACATCAACATCGCCAACGTCATCGCCATCCCGCTCATCCTGGGGATCGGCATCGACAACGGGGTGCACGTGATCCACCGCTACAGGCTCGAGGGCGCCGGGCAGATCGGCCCCGTCCTGAGCACGGTCGGCCGGTCCATCATGCTCACCTCGATGACCACCATCGCTGCCTTCGGCACCTTCGCCTTCGGTCTCTACCGCGGGTTCGCCACGATGGGCGTCATCCTCGGGCTGGGCATCGCCATCTGCTTCTTCCTCTCGGCCTTCTTGCTACCCGCGCTGTTCCGACCGCTGGAGAAGATGGGGGTGAAGCTGTGAGCACCCCGCGCGCGATCCTGGCTCTGCTGGCGCTGATGGCGGTGCCCGGTTCGGTGTGCGCGCAGGGGGCAGGACCCGCCTCGACGTCCCTGTCGTTCCTCGAGGAGACCGTCCGCTGGACGGGCTACTACGAGAACCAGCTGGCCATCTACTCGCTGCCCCGCAACGAGCACGGCGACCCGGACGGCTGGCCCGTGGACGTGCTGGACTACAACAAGGCCAAGCTCGGCATCCGCTTCAAACCCTCGCGGGGCTTCGGCGTGCAGGTGGATGTGGTGGCGCGCAGCTTCCACGGCAGCGACTACCACCTCGCCGACATGCTGCCCGAGCGGTTCGGGGACACCCTGGCGTTCATCGAGATGATGGACCCGGCGTCGGTGCGGTTCTCCCTGCCCAACGAGATCTACCTCGACAACGCGTTCCTCACGGCCTCGGCGGGGCGCCTCCGCCTGCGCGTGGGCAAGCAGCCGATCCGCTTCGGCTCCGGCTACCTGTGGAACCCCAGCGATCCCTTCAACGTGATCGACATGCTCGATCCCTCCTACGAGAAGCAGGGCGTGACCGCGCTGAAGCTGCAGCTGCACCTGCCCCACGAGTTCCTCGTGGAGGCCTACGCCCTGCCCGATCCATTCGCCTACTCCCAGGTGCACCTCGAGAACAGCGCCGTGGCCGCGCGACTGCGCAAGGCGTTCGGCCAGTTCGTCGTGGCCGCCCACTGGGCCTGGATGGTGGACACGGCCGGCGTCGATCTCACGGCCACGGACCCCGACGAGTACGAGCTGCGCTCACGCCGGCACCTCGTCGGCCTGGAGTTCGTGGGCGAGCTCGGCGGCGTGGGCTTCTGGCTCGAGGGCGCCTACAACCACATGCCCCGGGACGACTGGAGCGACATCGAGGCCATCGGCAAGTGCTGGTGGATCGAGTCCCTCGCCGGGGTCTCCTACACCTTCCCCGGCGGCTTCACCGCCATGGCCGAGTACCTGTACAACGGCCGCGGCCAGAACGACCCCGCCGACATCAGCCTCTGGCAGTGGTTCGCCTACATCGAGCAGCGCGTGCGCTACCTCAGCCAGCACCAGCTCGCCCTGACGATGCAGCTGCCCATCTCCCAGGCCTTCACCACCATCGGCCTGACCGGCATCGCCACCCCGGCCAGCCCCGGTTTCGTGCTCAACCCCTCGGTGCAGTTCAACTGGAGCCAGCACGTCACCGTGATGCTCTTCGGCGCCATCAGCTGGTCCAGGGACCCCGACGCGGAGTTCGGCGCGGTGGGGCAGGGGGCTTATTTGCGGTTCCGGCTGTCGTTCTAGCTTGCGGCACCTCGCCAGGGACGCCTCGCCCCGGAGTCAACCGCAGAGGGGATCGGTGTCGCAGTAGGGGACGTCCTCGAAGGACTCGTCGACCACCTCACCCTCGTCGGTGGTGACCTCGTAGCGGCCCGAGACGGTCTCGTCGGCCCTGTCGGTGATCTCGATCCAGCCGTCCGCGACGACCCAATCGGCCCCACCCGCGGAGTACCAGCCGCCCCCCGTGACTTCCCCACCGTCCGAGGGGAACGAGTAGGTCTGCGTCGTCAGGGAGTCCCAGGTCGCGTCCCAGACCGCGATACGCAACCACCCATCGTCGGCCAGCGGAGCGTCGCAGCCGCCGTCATCGACGCCGAACTTGAATTCGAGGGCGGTTCCTGTCGGTTTTGGTCATAGCGTGACCAGGAGACGGGCCAGATTCGCTCGCGCAGGAGCCTCGAATCGGTCTCGAAGCGCGGGGATACCGTAGATCGTGGTTCGGTCCAGGAACCGCTCGACCACCCGTCGGCGGCCGATGCGGTAGAGCCGATCCGGCAGGTGCCGGTATTCCTGCCTGATCCGATGCTCGAATTCGTCGAACTCTCGTGGGCCGCTGCCAAGGACTGTGAGGTCGAGGTCGACGAGCAGTCCGGAGTCTCCGGCGTCGCCCTCATGGTCGCGTGTCGCGAGGATGTGCCGGGCGATCCGGTCGACCGCGCCCACCTCGACGTCGAGCGCGCGCAGAGACTTGCGGGCCAGATCTGCGCTTCGCTGCTCGTTGTCCCTGGCGGCGGGCTCGTACACGACATCGTGGTACCAGACGGCGAGCTCGACCTCTGCAGGTTGTCGCGCAAGGTCGCGGTGCTCGTCGAGCCAGCCGAGGCACGTGGCGATGTGGTCCAGCGTGTGATGGTGCCGATGATTCTCACCGTATCGAGCCACGATCTCCCCGAACGTGGCATCCCCGGCTCTTCTCGAGCCCGCCAGCGCCAGGGCGTGGACGAACCGATCCTGCAAGTCGTGGCGCTGTGTGGTCATGTCGCTCCCTCCCTCAAGGCGGCTTCGACACGCCCGGTAGCTGGGGCCGCCTCGCCTGGAAAGAGCGCCGGCGCCATGCAGCGCTTGAACGGCTCGGGATACAGCGCCTGGAGTCGCTGGAATTCGTCTCGGCCCACGTCGGCATAGTTGTCAGGGCAGAAGTCGAAGTAGTGACGGGCAAGTGAGGCGAGGTCGCGGGCGGCCCGCTCCTGCTTCGCGGAATCGGCGATGGCGCCGAGGAACTTCATGAAGCGTTCGATGGAGTCCAGGGTACTGCCGAGACCCGGAATGCCGAGATCTCTCTTGCCCAGGAGGCTCCACGGGAATCTCCAGAGGATCCCCTGCCGCCCGCGTCGGCGCTGGATCTCGCCGACGAGCCAGTCGCGGTCCCACCCGGCCCACTCCCCGGCGACATCCAGCAGGTTGAAGCCAACGGCCGGAGTCACCTCGAATCGCCAGACGTCGCGCGCCTCGGCTGTGGACAGACCCGCCTCGAGGCAGCGCAGGGCCGTCAGCGGCAGGTCGTGCCGTGTCTCGGTGTCGAGGAAATGATCGGCCATGGCCACCCAGACCTCGCCGCGGTTCTTGTCTTCGGTGATGTCATGCATGCCTCTAGCGTGATCCGAGTAATTTGGTTATACAACCAAAGTATGGGAAGACCCAGCAACCGTCCCCAGCGTCGCCGTGAGATCCTCGACGCCTTCGGGCGCGTCCTGGCGGACCACGGATACGCAGGCGCCACCATCGCAGCGGTCGCTGCAGAAGCCGACCTGGCCCCCGGTCTCCTGCACCACCACTTCGAGAGCAAGGCAGAGATGCTGGAGAGCCTGCTGAAGGACCTGGCCGCCAGGTTTCGAAGCCGCGTGCAACACTTCGACGAGGGCGTGGATCCTCTCCTCGCCTACGCCGACGCCGCCCTCGCGCTGGACGAACGGGCCGACCTGACCACGGCGCGGTGCTGGGTCGGCGTCCTTGCCGAGGCCGTCCGCAATCCCACGCTGTTCGCGCGGATGAGACGACTGATCGACGCGGAGGTCACCGCCATCCAGCGCCGTTCCGGAAACAAGCTGTCGGGGCAAGAAGCAGGTGCCGTGCTTGCCTTTGTCATAGGCTCTCTCGTGATGGGCGCATTCGCGCCGAAGAAGACTGCCGGGTTTGCGGCCCCGGAGCTTCGGAGGCTGGTGGCGGCCATGCAGGCACGCCACGGATAGGGAGCAGAAGGGGAACAGGAGTCGTCGTGAAGTACCTGCCCATCCTCGACCGCATGTTGACCGCCGGACACGCCCAGCTCCTCGCCGGGCTGGACGAGGACTCGGTGGATACGGTCGAACGGCGTTCGCGCGAGCGCCTGGCCGAGATGGCGCCGCGGACCCCGTCGTTCAAGCAGGCGATGAATCGCAAGCTGTTCGAGACCGTCATGCCATGCGCCGCGCTGTACGGCGCCCTGCGAGAGGTCGAGGGACTCGATCAGGACCAGGCCGTGGAACTCGCCGCGCAGGTGATCGAGGCGGACAATCGGACCGTCGTGGAGGGCTCGGCGATCCTGAGCTGGTTCGTGTCCACGCTCGGCCGCTGGCGGCTGCCCACCTGGGCGATGCAGCACTTCATGCTCGGACTGCGTGAACCGCACGGTTGGCTGGCCGAGCCCGTCGAGAGTGACGCGCCCATCGCGTTCGACACGGTGCGGTGTGCCGCGCACGAGTTCCTCGAGGACGAGGGTATGGCCGAGCTGGCTCCGGTCCTGTGCGCGATGGACCACGTGGCCGTGGAGTACATGCCCGGCCTCGCGCTGCACAGGACCACGACCCTGGCCGAGGGCGGCGTTCGCTGCGATTTTCGGTACGTTCGCTCGAGCCGATGAACCCGCCCGCGTGAATCGGCGGGCACTTTTTCGGCACTTTTTCGGGTGCCCTTTCGGTGTACCATGGGCCCCCCAGCGCTTTGGGCCTTCCTGGGCTCCTGTGGCTGGGGATGTGGGACGTGGCGTCCGAAGCTGCGGTACGGAACGGGGAATCGTGAAGCTCAGCCTGCTACCTGCCCTGGCGTGCGCCTGCGTGGGCGTGCTGATCGGCCTTGGCGGCGCGACCAAGGTCTCGGACCACTGGGTGCGCAGCCCCCTGCTCGACGTCAACCGCGCATGCCAGACCTGCCACAAGTTCCCCGAAGACGAGATCCTGGCCCGCGTGGACGTCATCCAGCAGACCAACTACGGGCTCTTGCAGAACGCGGGCACGGCGGTGGTGGATCTGATCGATGCCGTCCTCGCGGCTCGCGAGGCCGGCGCCACCGAAGAACAACTCGCCCCGGTCCTGGAGTTCCAGCGCCAGGCCCAGTGGCGGCTCGACTTCGTCGCCGCCGAGAACTCCATGGGCTTCCACGCTCCCCAGGAAGCCGCCCGCATCCTGGGTGAGGCGGCGGACCTCGCCCGCCAGGGTCAGATCGCCGCTCTGGAGCTCCGGATCGCGGACCAGGGGTGACAGCGCGGGTCGGATAGGATCCGGCCAGGCACGTCGCCAGGAGTCGACGGAGGCTGATTTGCTGGGACGTCTCGCCGAGCTGGCCCTCTTCGCACCGCGGCGTGTCCTGGCGGTGACGACGCTGCTGTGCCTGCTGCTCGCCGGAGTCGCGGTGACGTCGCCGGTGGACACCAGCTTCCTCAGCGTGCTGCCGACGGACGATCCCCTCGTCGTGCGCTACCTCGCCATGGACGATGTCGTCGGGTTGAGCCGCCGGGTCGCGCTGCTGCTGGAGGGCCCGCCGGATCGTCTGCCCGACGCGGTCGAGCAGGCCGAGGAGATCCTCGGCGCGAGCCCCGAGATCGAGTGGGTCCTGGTGGACGGCGAAGGGCGGCCCGAGGCGCAGGTCATCTTCGCGTCGCTGCACGACGACACGCTGCGGATCTCGGCCCAGGACATCGTCGCCGGCCGCACCTCGTACTCGGTGGTCGATCGCCAGCTCACGGAGGCCCTGTCGGACTCCGGGATCACCCTGGGCTGGGCAGGCGTGCCGGCGCAGACGATCCAGGATCAGGAGCTGACCCTCGGCCGATTCAGCTGGCTGTCGCCCCTTGCCCTGCTGGGTGTGTTGCTGGTGCTTCGGGGTGCCGAGAAGCGCCCGTTGCGGCTGCTGCTCATCGGCGCGCCCCTGGTCCTTGCGGTGGTGGCGACCGTCGGCGTCGCCGCCATCGTGTTCGGCAACATCAGCTTCAACGAGGGGTTCTTTGCCGTCGTGGTGTGTGGCCTCGGCGCGGACTTTGCGCTGCACCTGACCCTACGAATGCGGGAGGAACGCGGGGCCGGTGCGTCCTTCGCCGAGGCCTTGCCGCGGACGCTGCAGGGGGCCGGACCGGCCATCGTCGCCGGCGGCATCACGACGGCCGGCGCGTTCGCGGTGATGACGCTGGCGCCCGAGACCTTGCCGCGACGGGTGGGACTGACCGGCGCGGTGGGGCTGGTGATCTGCCTGGGGCTCATGTTGACGTGGCTGCCCGCCGCGTGGGCGCTGGCTGACAGGGGCTGGGGCCGCGACCTCGGGCGAATGGGCGGCGCCCGGATCATCGGGAAGCTCGCGTCCTTCTCCGCGATGAGGCCGGTGCTCGTCGTCGTCGCCGCCGTGGTCGTGATCGGGGTGGCCGTCGCTGGACTGCACCGGCTCCGCCTCGAGACCGACTACGACAACATCTCCAACCGCAACATGGACGCGGCCCGGGTCAACGAACGAATGCAGGCGCTGTTCGGGACCAACTCCGCGCCCTGGGTCGTGGCGTCGGAGACCCTGGACGAGGCCCGCGCGGTCCGGGACGCGTTCGCGGCCGATCCGCACTTCGAACGGGTCCATGGGGCCGCGGACCTGCTGCCGCCCGGAGCCCAGACGCTCCCTCCCGACACGCCACCGGGGGTGGCGGCTCAGGTGCAGGGGCGCGACGGGCGCTGGCTCACGTGGGCCTACACCGGCTACTCCGGGCTGGACACCGTGGTCCTGGCG
The DNA here is from genome assembly GCA_964558555.1 of uncultured Rickettsiales bacterium. Classification (GTDB taxonomy): domain Bacteria; phylum Myxococcota_A; class UBA796; order UBA9615; family CAYRNR01; genus CAYRNR01. Next base: position 16,239 of record CAZLEO010000098.1, read on the forward strand.
GCCGACCGGCACCGCGCAGAGGCCATCGCGCCTGGCGTCGCCGGGTTCGGGATGTTCGTGGAGGCCGTCGTCGCCGGTGATCGCCCGTGGGCGAAGTGGACGGCTCTGGGGGTCCTCGCGCTGGTCGTGGCCATCGCCCTGGTGGATCAGCGCAGCGCGCGATGGGCGTTACTGGCCCTGATCCCGGCGGTCGTGGGCATGGCCGTCACCTTCGGCGTCCTGTGCTGGCTGGGCATCGGCTTCGGCATCGCCCAGGTGTTCAGCATCCCACTCCTGCTGGGCCTCGGCGTGGACGACGGCCTGCACGTGGTGCACCGGATTCGCGGCGCGCCCGAGCTGTCCGTGGACCGGGCGGCCGTCTCCGTCGGGCGCGCCATCGTGATCACCACAGCGACGACGTGCGTCAGCTTCATGGCCCTGGTGTTCAGCAACAACCCGAGCCTCGAGGCCATGGCGCTGGTGATCCTGATCGGGCTCCCCCTGTGCCTGCTCACCTCCGTGACCCTGCTGCCGGCCCTCGCCGTGATCCTCGGGGGACGGCGGCCAGGTGTTCGTAGCGAAAATCCACCTGGCTCTGCACGCGCAGCTCGGCGTCCCCGTATTCGGTAGGAACGGTCACGCGTTCGTAGCGTGCCAGGTGTGACCACGGGCAGGCCGAGTTCGTGCAGGGTTGCTCCGGCGTCGCGCCCAGCGGGTAGGCCCCGGCCACGGCCGCGGGGATGGTGAGCGATCCCGTGTCGCGGGTCTCGCACCACAGCAGCGCGGGCATGGGCTCGCCGTGGCCGTACCACTGGGGCATGAGCTGCAGGCGGACGCAGGCGTCCGGATCGTTCCCCGGCGTCCACGTGAGGGTGGTGTCCACGCCGTCGACCAGGGTCAGCACCTGGGCGGCCAGGGTCGTATCCATGGGCGACACGCCACGCGACGGCAGATCCAGCGCCGGGAACACGTCCCCCACCAGCGTGGCGGTCACCTCGACGCCGGCGTCGAACAGGTCGGCGTCGCCCAACGACGCGTAGTAGTAGCCGGGATTCCACTCCTCCGGGACGATCTCCACCGGCTCGGAGAGCCCTGCCACGCTCAGCGCGCCGCCGGCGATGGCCGACGGGTACGGCTCGCACTGGTCGCTCGCCGTGCACACCTCCATCGCGTCGCAGGGCGGATCGCATACCCCCAGGGCGAGCTGGAGTGCGCGGCACGCCCCCTCCTCGGCCGCGACCTCGTACAGCTGAGGATCCGGACCGTCGCGGGTGAGGCCGGACACCACCGCGAACCACTCCTCGGAGGAGGGGTACCACTCGGTCACCTCGAAACGGCCTGCTACCTGATCGGCGAACCCACACCCCTCCACCGGCTGCCCAGCAGCGCTGTCGTCGTCGTCCAAGGTGGTGTGGTCATCGTCCTGCGATGTGTCGTCGTCGGCCTCGTCGGCTGGACACCCGGCCATGGTGAGCATCACCAGCACCAAGATGGTGGGCGAAAGTCTGGACATCGAGGCGACCCTCCTGCCCTGCAGGATATCACTGTGGTGTGGTGGGTCTGGCACCATGTCGAGGGCCGGGGCGTGGAAACAGATGCTGGAAGATGCTGAGGCTGCCGACTGGGGAGTTGGGGTGGGCGATGGGCGAGGCGATCAGACTCTCAACGTCTGCAGAGTAGGTGGAGGAGTTGGATGGGTACCGAACGTTCTGGGTGTACCTACCGTATTCGTGTCTCTGCATACAAAGCCCCGACCTCGGTGGCGTCGAGCACGCGGCCGTAGATCCGGATGTCCGCCAGCTGGCCGTGGAAATGCCGTGAAGAGCTGTTGTCCGCTCGGCCGCCCAGGAACAGGCTACAGGCCGGATCGAGTCCCCCGGTCCCACGCTCGGCCGAGACTGCCTCGAAGCCGTCGAGGTACAGCACCGTCTGCCCCATCTCGCCGGTGGTGTCCACGGTCAGCGCCAGGTGATGCCAGGTGCTGTCTCTCAGCCCTTGCTGCACGACGATGGAGTCGTAGTCGACCCCTTCGTCGGCGCCCGTGACCAGCGCGCGGAGCCATCCGCCAGGGCTCAGGTAGAGGTTCAGCGCGGGGGCGTACCAGGTCACCTCCTGGCTAAGCAGGTAGCTGTAGTCGTCCGTCTCCTCGTCGGAGGCGGCGAACCACAGTGCCACTGTCGTCGAGCCGTTGGGTGCCAGCGGGAAATCCTCGACCACGACCACGTCGTCCACGCGATCGAAGGTGATCGTCCCGTCCTCGTCTACCCGCGGGCCGTCCGTGGCCGACGGCAACAACGCGCCATGGTGACCCTGCCCTGTCAGGTCCAGTAGCTGGCCGTCCGCTACAGCCCCGGGGAACCAGGCGAGCAGGTGCTCGTCCAGATCCTCATCCAACAGGTCCAGGATCATCTCCGAGCCCGCTGCCGGCCCGTACCCTTCACCGACGACGAGGGACAGGACCAGCGTCTCCATCCCCTCGACCTCATCGTCGGCCAGCGCCTCGATCGCGACCGTGCCCGTCCGTTCGTCCGTTCCAAACACCACCTCCGCGAGCCCACCGGCGAAGGCCAGGTCCCCGTCCATCTCCGCCCACTCACTTGCCTCGATCGCAACGGTCAAGTCGGCGGCGCATCCATCGCGCCAGACCTCCACCAAGGCCAGTTCTCCGCCCTCGGCCACATCGGCATGAAGCTGCGAGAACCCGACCGTCGTCCACTCGTCGTCGGCCAGGTGTACCGCTAGCGTGGCTTGCTCGCCGACGTTGAACGCTTCGGTCGGCAGCAGCTCCAGCTCGATGGTCTCGGCTCCTTCCTCTTCCATGTCGTCCAGGGGTGAAAGGAGTATCTCCGCTTCGGATTGGCCGGCGTCGAAGTGCACCGTCGCTGCCGGTGCCTCGTAGTCGACACCTGCGACCGCCGTGCCGGAGACCACGAACGACACGTCCAGCTCGACGTCCAGATCCCCGACCCGCTTGACCGCAGCAGCCCACGGTTCACCCACCTCCCAGAGTTCCCCCGCACCCTCGGCGAACTCCACCCGCGATCCGGCAGCGAATCCCATGTCGAGGTGTACGGCAAAGAACACCGGCAGCAACGCGGCGATCGCTTCGGCATAGGCCATCCGGTTCTCCTCCGAGTCCCGCACGCCGGCCCAGACATGCTCGATCTGCAGTCCGCTGACGTTCCCGCCCAGGCGGGAGCTGTGGAGCCAGGTACTGTGGCCGCCGTTGAAGTAGTCCCTTGGATCGCCCTCCTCGTCGCTGGGGAACGGGAAGTCCGGGCTGGGTACTGCGGCGTATCCACGGGTCTGCAGCAATCCCCCGATACTCTCGTCCCCGCGCAGCAGCTCGGACAAGGTCGAGTCGGTGTCATGAGCCAGCTGGCGCACGCTGGAGCGCTCGGCGTACCCCGGGTGATCGAGCCGCTCGTCCGGCTCCGAGAACTGTGTCCCGTACAGCAGGTAGCCCAGCTCGGCCTCGGTGTACGACGACGCCAGGCCGTGGAGGTCGATGTACAGCCCGCGGCCGTGCTGGAACTCGACGGTACGCCGGGCCGCGTCTATCAGCCCGTGGTACTCGGTCCAGGCCTGCTCGGCCAGAGCCTGTCCCGCTGTGGCATCCTCCAGCGCGGCATTGGCCTCGACCTTGGACCTGTGCAAGTGCATCAGCACGACGTGGGCCCGCCGGCCCGTGGCGTCGTACAGGGCGTCGTCGATGGCGATGGCCAGCTCCTGGGTCTGGGAGTCCCTGCCTGCCGTGCTGCCGTTGTCGTCCAGTTCTTGCGGGAGCAGATCTCCGCCATGGGGCGCACTCAACACCAACGGCAGCGTGCCGATGTGGAGCTCCATGTAGTCGTTGACTCCCATCACGATGCAGCCGGTGGTCAACACCTCGCACTCGTCCGGCACGGCGCTGCCGTCGCAGTCGGTGGAGAAGCCGGACGTCAGGTCCTCGTCGTCGGGTACACCGTTGCCGTTGCAGTCCCCATCGTCCTCGTCCGGCTCCTCTGCAACGCGCGAGTCGACACAAGGGTCCGCCGGGGTCGGCGGTTCCTCGGTAACGGGCTCGTCGGTAGGGGGCTCGTCGGTAGGGGGCTCCTCGCCCGGGGGAGCCGTGTCACACGCCGCGATGAACACCATCACCGCGGCAGCCGCCAGCGCTGTGCCGTGTCGAATCGTCAGAGTTCCCTCATCGACCGCCATACCCCACCCTAGCAAGTTGTGGACGACCACGGGGGTAGCGTCCCAGGAGGTGAGGTGAGTCCCCCAACAGGTTCCCCCGGAAGGTTCCGGTCTGTGAATCGGTTGGCACGTCTTGGGCAGCTCGACGCGGAGTGAGCCGTCGAAGTTGACGGTTCCGGACGACACGGACTCGCCGTGGCCTTTGGCCACCGGACGGCTCTCGCCGGTCAGGGCCGACTCGTCGATCTCGCTGGCGCCGTCGGCGACCACGCCATCCGCCGGGACCACGTCGCCGGGGCCGATCAGGATCGTCTGCCCGACCTCGAGATCGTCTATCGCGACTTCACGCGTGACTCCGTCCGGATCCACCACCGTAGCGTGCCTGGGGGTCGCCGCGGTCAGCGCTTCGAGATGACGCCGCGCCCGCTCACTGGTGAACTCCTCGATCAGGCCACCGAGGACCATGATGAATGCGACCACCGCGGCGCTGATCCACTCCTGCAGCACCAGCGTGGCGATGATCGCCAGCGAGACCAGCTCGTCGACGTTGGTCTGCAGTTTCCCCAGGCCTTTCAGCGCACCCCAGATGATGGGGAATCCTGTCAGCGACAGCGACGCCAGACACAGCGCGATGGTCACCCCTCGGGGAGGAGCCCGACTCTCGGGCTCGGGGTCTCGTGGACGGTTGGAACGCGCACGTCCGGGAGCTGGCTGAGCCCGATGGACTGCTGGACCTGCATTCTGCGCTTCTCGCGGTCGCGGGATCTCGATCCGCACAGGTCGAGCCCTATCAAGGGCGACCGGGGCGAGTGCTGGCAAGGGTGCTCGTCGATTCCCTCCTCCACTACGGGTTTCGACGTAGCTGGGATGACCTCGGGAAACGCCTCGGATCTCGGATCCTCGTCGACGGGGTCCATCTCACCGACCGTGGAGCCGTTGAGCTGGGATCTCTGGTGAGCGCAGTCGTTCGCCCGTTGGTAGATTCGGCTGAATCGTGAGAAATCGCCTTCGGCGGTTGACACGTGAGGCGATATCCTCTGTTTCACCGGGAGGAGGAGCCATGTCCAAGGCCAAGCTGGGCACGTTCGATGATCTGCTGGAACTGACCGAAGAGCACCTGCGGCCGGTCGTCACGCGGCTCCGCGAGGTCGTGCTCGAGATCCATCCGGACGCCTGCGAGGTGGTCCGGTTGGGCGACCGTGCGGCCACCTACGGCCTCGGCCCCAAGAAGATGTCCGAGGGTTACGTCTACGTGCTGCCCTACGCGAAGTGGGTCAACCTGGGCTTCTACAAGGGTGTCGATCTGGACGATCCCGAGGGCTTGCTGCAGGGGACAGGCGCCAAGCTGCGTCACGTGAAGGTCCGTGATCTCGACGCCGCCGACACGCCCGCGCTCCGAGCGCTTGTTCGCGCGGCATACGGGGAGCGAAGGGCTGCCCTGATGGGATAGCCTGTCGAATTCCTCCCCAACCGTGGATGGCTGGTGCTGGTCTCGCGACTCAGACGACACCTGGGCGGAGCTGCGTGATCGCTCCCCGTAACCGCTCGGCGGCGCTCGAACCCGAGGACGTCGCGGTGACGCCGTCCGACTCCATGCGATCCGCGACCACGCGCATGACCCTGGTGACGCGACGTCGTTCCTCGTCGCCCTCGGCCATCGCGTGCACGGAGCGCCAGAGAGTCGTGGCGCCGTCGACATCGAGTTCTTCTGCAGGGAGGGCGCGGTCGGTGAACCTTGCCGCGGCCGCCATCATCGTCCGGACGACGCGCTGCCGCTGGTCGGTTGTGATGCCCAGGGCCTGCACGGCCTCATAGATGCGGACGGCGCCGGGCACATCGCGGTGCTCGGGGGCCAGGGCGGAGCTGGACCGCTTGCGGGCCACCGCCATCATGATCGCCACCACGGCCGACGAGTCGTCGCCTGGCAGGCGCAGCGCGTGTGCTTCCGACCACCGGGCGATGGCGCCGTCCACGTCGTTGTGCAGCTCGTTGAGGCGGCGGGCCTCTCTCATCAGAGCTCGTCGTCCCACGTGGTGGCCTGTGGAACCGCCGTCATCGTCTGAGCCGGAGTGGGTTCGTGTCGTTCCCGCCGCAGCCTTGAGGTTGTCCGCGTCGAGCTGCCGTGCCCGGGCGAACGCTTCCTCGGCCTCGTCGTCGCGTCCCTGGAGCTGGCGGACGTAGCCGATCCCGGAATGGGCCCGCGGGGGTTCGGGCACGTCGCGGTCGCGCGCGACAGCGAGCGACCGTTCGAGGTCCTTCATGGCTTGTGGTAGCGAGCTGGGATCGGAGCGCCCCAGCTCCAGGTGGCAGTACCCGCGGCAGCACAGCGCGGAGACGAGGGCCTCGCTCTGCGGTCGACTCGCGCCCGGCGCCGCGCACCGGGTGATCAGCTCGCCACAGGCCGCGATGGCCTCGTGGTGATCGCCGAGCTTGCGTTGCGCCTCGGCCCGCAGCGCCGCGACCCACACCGGGGCGTCCCGGCCCGCCCCCTCGGCCAGCGAGACGACAGCCTCGTGCTCCTGTTGGAAGTACAGCAGGCCCGCCTGCGCCTGGATCTCGAATCCCGGCGCGTCGAACGCGGATCGATCGCGCCGCAGGATGTCGATGGCGTCGGCGCAGATGGCCGGGTACTTGTCGGCGAGGTCCATGATCGTCTTGACCACGCGGTAGCGGCCCTCGTCGTCGGTGGCGCAGCCATACGCGGCGTGCCACAGGCGCAGGGCGACGAGGACGCTGTCGCGGTCGCTGTAGGCTCCGATGCGCCTGCCGGCGAGGGCCATCATCGTGCGGATCGCCCGGACGCGGTCGTCCGTGAGTGCCGAGCAGTCAGCGATGCCGCGCCAGATCTCGATGGCACCTCGCAGAGCGAGGTCGGTGACACGCCCGGAGAAGTCCGTCACGTGGTTGGCGACGTCCATCATCGTGCGCACCACGCGCAGGGCTTGCTCCTCCTCGCGTTCGAGGCACAGCGTGTAGGCCGCCTGCCAGAGGTGCACTGCGGCACGGAAGTCGTCCATCGAGAGCTGGCGGTCAGGGCTCGTCAGCCGGTTGGCCATCGCCATCATCGTGCGGATGGTTCGGTGCCAGTCGTCCTCGAGGTGGCCGTGGTCGCACACGGCGCGCCAGATGGTCACGGCCCCGCGCACGTCGATCTCCCGACCGGGTACACGGAGGTCCGTGAGCATGTTGGCGACCTTCATCATCGATCGCAGCACGTAGTCCCGCTCGGAAGCCGGCAGGTCCATCCCGAGGACGGAAGCCCACAGGGCCACGGCGCCGGGGACGTCGCGATGTTCGGGGGGCAGCTTCAGGTCGGTGTAGAGGTTGGCCACCGCCATCATCGTCTTGACCAGGCGCTGATTCTGGTCCTCGGAGACGTCCAGGCCGAAGACCGCCTCGTAGATTTGGACGGCGCCTGCGACGTCGCGCCGCGCGGGCGGAAGGTCCGCGCTGGCCCGCTTGCGGGCCACGTTCATCATGATCGCGACCACGCCGGCCCGGCCTGTTGTCGTGGCGTTGAGCGCGGCAGCCTCGCTCCACAGGTCGACGGCGGAGCGCACGTCGTCCCGGGTCTCGTTGTAGTGCCGGGCAGCGGACATCAGCGGTCGGATGAACGGCTCCAGCGCTTCGTCACGCCGGTACGGGAGCACCTGGCCGTGAAGCACGCGCAGGATCTCCGTAGCCGACCGCGACGAGCGGACCCGAGCCATGAACCCCGCCGCATCGAGCTCGTTGGAGCTTCGATGATCGCTGCCCGTCGGCGAATGGTCTTCCGTGGCCCTGTAGTCCAGTCCGGGCACGTCGGGGAGTCCGTCTTCGCGCACACCGTCGACGAAGCGGTCCGCCAGCGCTTGGATGCCATCGCCGCCGACGGGTTCGGGCCGCTCGCCGAGCAGGGCGAAGAGCGTGGTCTCCAAGTCGAACACTCTGCACGGCTCCGTGCAGGATATCCGGTCGACCCGGCGGCCCAGCATCGCAGTAGCAATGCCCAGGGGGTCGGTGAATGCCCCGCGTAGGTGGCCGTGTCCGTCCTCGAGGAATAGCTGGACGGCGGAGCCCGAGCGCTTGGCGACGAGGGCGCATTGGCCTCGCTCGTGCAGCTCGCGCTGTAGGTGCGCGGTGAAGACACCCCACAACGTGTGGACTGCGAGCCGCCGATCCGCGCTCGTCCTGGTCCCGGCTGGAAACCGAGCCTTCCGGAGCGCGCGGTTGATGTCGCCGACGTTCATCCCTCTGTCCGCCTGGCCCGTGCTCGTGAGCCGCGCATCCTCTCCGGTGCGCAGCGCCCCAGGATGACCTTCCAGCCGTTTCTGCGGCCGGCGGTTTCGAGGACGATGTCGGCGACCTCGGCAGCTTCGACGTGCTCCTTTGCCGCTTCGATGATCTGGACGGATCGCTTGTAGAGCGTTTCCTCGCGGTGGTCGGGGAATTCGGACATCAGGCCCCTCCTCTGCATGCCGCCCGACCCTGGAACGACAGTATCGAACCGTCACCTTGACTATGCCAGGTTCCGGCGACAATCCCCGACGCTGCACCTTACGGTGCGCCGAACGCCAGTGCTCACATCGAACGCTTCATGCGCTCGCTGCGCGGAGAGTGTCTCCGGCACTTCATCTTCGTGTCCGAAGGGCACCTGAGAAGGACCGTGGTCGAGTACGTCCGGTACTTCAACGGGTCGACGCGTAGACCCGACCTCGCATCGACTCGGCCACGCCGTCAGGGATGTCGAGGTGCGCGAGTTGGGCCAGCTCTCGGCGTCGTGGAGCGATTTGGAGGCCAGTCCCGGCGCCGCGAACCACCTGCCGGACGGTTTCACGGTGGCCGAATGGGTGCAGCGAGGGGCGGGTGTGTGGGATTGATGGGAGCGATCGGAGTTTTCGCGGACCAAGGGCCAAGACACCTTCGCCGACTACCAGTTGTACTCCCGGCAGTCGACCGTCTCGGTGTAGTCGTCCTGACAGCAGAACTCGATGGTGAAGTTCACACCGGCGTTCTCGCAGATGAAGGTGGACTCGCCCCGTGCGTTGGCCGTGGCCAGATCCTGGATGTACTCGATGTACGCGGTCCAATAGTCCCAGAAGCCGTATGCGGGATCCCAGCCATAGGCGTCGTTGTCCATGTTCCAGCCATGGCGGGTGTAGCCGTCGCTCTCACAGGGATCCCCGGTGTCCGGATCCCAGGCTTCGCAGTAGTCGGAGAGGTCGTCCCAGAAGTTGATCCAGCAATCCATGGCCCAACCCTCGAACTCGATCTCGAATTCGAACCAGCCTTCCGGGACGTTTTCCGGGTGTGCCGGATCAACCTCCACGGTGGGGGTGCATTCGCCGTAGACAAGGGCGTCGGCCATTTGGATGTCGCCCTGGTAGGAGGGGGTGCCGTCGTCGTCATCGCCGATGTCATCGTCGTCATCGTCACCGGGAAAGCCGAACTGATCACACCCGCCGGCGGCCTCGAACGCATCGAGAGCGAGTTCGCATGCTTCCGGATCTCCCTCCTCGATCAACGGTTGATAGGTGTCCACGCAGGTGGTGCCGATGGCCTCGTAGTACTCCTCGACGCCGTCACACGAACAGACGGTCTCCACATACAGCGCACAAGGGCTGCATTCGCAGGAGTCCCAGTCCAGTCCGTCCTCGGAGCACGACTCGAACCCGGCGTATCCCTGGTCGCAGGTGCACCCCTGGACGGCGCCTGGCTCGCATATCGGGCAAGAACAGTCAGTCCAGGAGCCGTCGTCCTCACATACCGCCTGGCCGTGTGCGCCCTCACCGCAGTCGCATGCCTCGATGTGACCGGGCTCGCACACCTGGCAACCCAGCACGGATACTCCCCCGATCATCAGGAACAGAATTCCCCATGCAGTCTGTCTTCTCATCGGACGCCCTCCTTCTATGCCAACTCACCGGGGGCGATGGCACGCCGGCTCAGTTGGTATCGTCATCGTCACCCAGGGCGCCGAACTGGTCACAGCCACCTGCCGCTTCGAAGGCGTCCCTCGCCAGATCGCAGGCCTCTGGATCCCCCTGGTCGATGAGGGGTTGGTACGTGTCTTCGCAGGTGGTCCCGATGGCCTCGTAGAATTCCTCCGCGCCCTCACAGTCGCACACGATGTTGACGTACTCCGCGCAGGGATTGCATTCGCAGATTCCCCAATCCAGACCGTCTTCCGAACAGGTCAGGAAACCCTCGTAGCCCAGGTTGCACAGGCACTCCTCGGTGTCCCCCGGGTCGCAGATGGGGCACTGGCATTCTCCCCATGTGGCTCCTGCATCCGAGCACACCGACTCGCCGGTGCCCTCAGCGCCGCAGTCGCACTCCTGGATGTGTCCCGGCTCGCACTTGCAGCCCACCAGGGCCCACGCCATCATCAGAAGGCCCACCCAGCAACCCATGTCGAATGGTCTCATCCCCACACCTCCTCGGTCGCAACTCTATCAGACCGCCGATCCACGCGATCCCCGCCAACGCGTGGTGAGGTTGCGTTCAGGTCCCCCCGGGAAGTGCCGGGGAAGTGCCCCCCGGGAAGTGCCCGGGAAGTGCAGTGCCCGGGGGAAGTGCCCGGGAAGTGCAGTGCCCGGGAAGTGCCAACCGATTCACAGGGGGAGATTCTGACCGGCTGCCGGGAGCGGAGTGAGGTCTGAACGGGCGGATCTGGGTAAGTGCGGACTACGGGTCCTGACGGACGAGTGTTTGCAGATCGTGCATGGGCGCGATAGACAACGGCTTCTTGCGGAGGCTGCGATGAATCCGAACGAACGCGATCCCGAGATGGCACACCCGTCCGGAAACGACGAGCACGAGCGGATCAAGGGGCCGTTCTGGAGAGACATCGAAGGGTTTCGGGCCCTGGCCAGCGACAAGATCGTCAAGCGCGGCGTGGGTTACTTCAAGGAACACCGTGTTATGGAGATCGAGTGGGACGACCGTCGGCTCCAGGCGACCGTGGAGGGCTCGGACCCCGACAACCCATACGGTGTGGAGATCGGTCTCGACGAGGACGGCGATCTGGTCCCGAGCTGCAGCTGTCCCTTTGACTGGGAGCCGGTCTGCAAGCACGTGATCGCGACGCTGCTGGCGTACAACGCGCGCCAGCCGATCACCGAGGACGACGTGTCCAGCGCGTCGGACGAGGCGCTGGAGGCGCGTCTGCGCAAGGCCCAGGCCGAGGTTGTCGTGGAGCACTTGTCCGGGGAGCCCGAGTTCGGCACCTGGAGCGCTCGCTCCGTGGACCCAACGGGTGGAATCCCACGAGAGTACCGGGTCCAGATCCGCTCGACGACCGAGCGCCTCAACCGGTGCAGCTGCGACGACTTCGCCACCAACCAGCTGGGCACCTGCAAGCACATCGAGGCGGTCCTGTACAAGCTCAAGCGTCGACGAGGGGGCCGCGAGTGGCGCAAGCCGCCCGTGCCGGTGGTCTACCTCGACTGGGAGGGCGCGGGTGCCCCGCGGGTTCGCGTCCGCCGGCCCGCGGAGGAGGCGCCGGAGCTGACCAAGTTCCTGGACCGCGCACTGGACGATGCGGGCTTCCTCACCGGCGAGCTACCCGCTGCCCTGCATCTCCTGGAACGGGAGGCACGTCGGTTCGGGATCGACGTGGGGGACGACGCCCACGAGTTCGCCGTCCGGATGGACGACCGGCAGCGCCGCGAACGGCGGCGGACCGAGCTGCTGGAGCGCATTGCCGGGGATGGGATCGAGGGCGTCCACGCCGACCTGTACCCGTACCAGGTGGAGGGAGTAGCGTTCCTGGCCGCGAACGACCGGGCGCTGCTGGCGGACGACATGGGCCTGGGCAAGACGCTTCAGGCAATCGCCGCTTCGGTCTGCCTGCGAAACGACGAGGGCGTGAAGACCACGCTGGTCGTCTGCCCTGCCTCGCTGAAGCACCAGTGGGCCAGGGAGATCCGGCGCTTCACCGACCTGGACGTCGAGGTGATCCAGGGCGGGGTGAAGCAACGCCGGGCCCAGTACCGTCGCAAGGCCGCGTTCACCGTGATGAACTACGAGCTGGTGCTGAGGGACTACCTCGCCCTCGCCGAGCTGCTGGCGCCGGACCTGCTGGTGCTGGACGAAGCCCAGCGGATCAAGAACTGGCGCACCAAGACCGCCACGGCGGTCAAGACGCTGCCGTGCCGCTTCGCCTTCGTGCTGTCGGGTACGCCGCTGGAGAACCGGCTGGAGGACCTGTACAGCGTGATGCAGGTGGTCGATCCCCACGTGCTGGGGCCGCTGTGGCGGTACCTGCTGGAGTTCCACGTCACCGACGAGCGGGGCAAGGTGCTCGGCTATCGCAACCTCTCGACGCTGCGGCGGCGGCTGGAGCCGGTGGTGCTGCGGCGGGAGCGCTCGCTGGTCGCCGACCAGCTCCCCGAGCGGGTGCAGCAGCAGCGCGATGTGGCACTGACTCAGCGGCAGCAGGACCTGCACGACGAGGCGCTGAGCACGGCGGCGCGGCTGGCCCACATCACCCGCAGGCGGCCGCTGACCCCGTCCGAGGAGAAGCGCCTGCTGGCGGCGCTGGCCACCGCGCGGCGGGCCTGCAACGCCGCGGGGCTGGTGGACGGCGAGACCGTGGGCTCCCCCAAGCTCGCCGAGCTCGAGCGGTTGCTCGAGGAGCTGTGCGTCGAGCAGGGAGCCAAGGTGGTGGTGTTCTCCGAGTGGGAGGGGATGACGCGGATGGCCAACGAGGTCGCCCGTGGCCTGGGATTGGGGACCGTGCGCCTGCACGGCGGCGTCCCGTCGGCGCGGCGCGGTGCACTGATCGAGCGCTTCGAGAACGATCCGGACTGCGCGGTGTTCCTGTCCACCGACGCCGGTGGGGTTGGGCTGAACCTCCAGGCGGCCAACGCCCTGATCAACCTGGAGCTGCCCTGGAATCCAGCCAAGCTCGACCAGCGCATCGGTCGGATTCACCGCCTGGGACAACGGCGCACGACCCAGGTCGTGCTGCTGGTGTCGTCCAGCAGCTACGAAGAGACAATCCAGGGACTGCTCGCGGGGAAGCGGGCATTGTTCTCTAGCGTGATCGGCGAGGAGGGCGGTGAGGACGTCGTCGGGCTGAACAAGCGGATGATCGACGTCGCGCTGGCAACCCTCGGCGAAGATGGACGAGACGAGGATGAAGAGCCCGGACGCGGAGCGGGCGCGGTCGGACCGAGCGACGAGGTCGGCGATGCCATCGTGCCGCCGATACCCGACGACGTGCAGGTAGGCGGCGCCGTGGTGCACCCGCTCCCCGAGGACACGGAGGTCGAGCGGTCCGCCGCCGTGGAAATGATCCAGCAGCTGCAGGAACAGCTCGGCGCCAACCTGGAGCGTGTGGTGGTCACGCGTGCCGGGCTGATGGCGGTGGTCGATCGGGCTGGCGACGCCACCTCGGGCTTTGCCGCCTCCCTGTCCGAGCGGCTCCCGGTTGCGATCGTCGATGGCCGCACTTTCGGTGCGTTGCGCAAGCTCGGTCTGGGCTTTCCGCTGGACGACGCCCACGCCATCTGGAGCCGGACCGCTGGAACGCTGAACACTCGCCGGCAGCAGCTGGCTGTCGCGGCCCGTCGCAGCCTCGGGTCGACATGGCGCCGCGTTAGGGCGCGGCTGCCCATCTCGGGCTCCTGACGAGCCCGGCCCACGGGAAACACCACACCGGCTTGGCCGTAGAACCCAACCACCCCCGAGGGCCATGGCCGATCGGGGGTGGTTCGAGTCTTGATTGGCTCCCCTCTGTTGACCATAGACAGAACCCTGGTGGTCGAAGTCGTGGTGCCACGGCATCCGTGTTCGGATAAGGGCACAAGAATCGGCGTAACTGCTTGAAAAAAGGCC
>CAZLEO010000099.1:0-29594 GCA_964558555.1 uncultured Rickettsiales bacterium
CCACGGGATACCGCCTAGAAGTCACGTCCGAGCGGGACTAATGACGAACGCTGCTGGAGAACCCGCCCCCGCAGCCGCACCTGCGCCTCCGCGTTCGCGTCCGCCTCCGTCCCCGCTCCCGTCTCCGCTCCCGTCCCCGCTCGCAGGCCCTGGATACGGCGCTCATACCCACACCGGCGCGCGCCGGCGGGCGCGCACCCGTCCGCGCCGGTTCGCGCTCCCTGGCCAACGCGCCCGCATCCGCTCTCGCGCTATCGCCGTCCCTCGATCTTGCAAGAAAAAAAACTTACTCGCTTGATTACCTTGAATGGGTTTGATAAGTTTCATAAACGAGCGGGAGATTTTAGGTGTTCACAGCGGATCCTCGACGAAGCCTCGACCGACAGCACGCCCTCGCCCTGCGCGTACGTGCTTTGACCCGGGTCGGGGCTTCTCTCGTTGGGCTGCTGCTCGTGCTGGGTTGCACCGGCGGCGACGAGGAGATGAACAGCTTCCCCGGTGACGACGACGACACGGCCGGCGACGACGACACCGCGGACGACGACGACACCAACGCCGGTGACGACGACGACACCGTCGGCGACGACGACGACACCGCTGGCGACGATGACGACACCGCCGGCGACGACGACGACACCGCCCCCCCCTCCAGCTTGACCGCCGATCCCACGGAGCTGGCCTTCGGCGTCGTGGCCGCCCACGGGCAGTACGCGGCGGACGTGGAGCTGTGGGTGGACGGCGAGTCCGACGTGACGCTGTCCGAGGCGGTCGTCTCCGGCACCGCGGCCGCCAACTTCGCCGTGGACGAGCTGGACGGGACGGTCATCGGCGCGGGCGAGAGCCTCACTCTGACGGTGGTCTACGAGCCGACGGACGCCGCGACCCACTACGCCGAGGTCTTCGTCTACTCGGACGCCGAGCCCTCCCTCCTCAGCATCCTGCTCTCCGGCACGGCCCAGGTGGATCTCGCGGACGTGGACAACGACGGCGACGGCGTCACCGAGAACGAGGGTGACTGCGACGACGCCGACGACACCCGATACCCCGGCGCACCGGAGCTGTGCAATGCCCTCGACGACGACTGCGACGGCGACGTGCCGGCCGACGAGACCACCGACGGCGACGGTGACGGCGCGGTCGGGTGCGCGGACTGCGACGACACCGACCCGGCCCTGAACCTGCACGACGACGACTTCGACGGCTGGAGCACCTGCACCGGCGATTGCGACGACACCACCTCCACGGTGCGGCCCGGCGCGACCGAGGCCTGCAACGGCGTGGACGACGACTGTGACGGTGTCGTGGACCCTTCGGAGTTCACCGACGCCGACAGCGACGGATGGCTCGCCTGTGAGGACTGCGACGACCTCGACGCGTCACTGAACCTCGACGACGTGGACGGCGACTGGATCACCAGCTGCAACGGGGACTGCGACGACCACAACCCCGACGTCTCCCCGGCCGCCATCGACACCCCGGGCGACGGCATCGACTCCAACTGCGATGGGAGCGACTGATGCTGAAGAACACCCTCATCGCCGGGATCGCGCTGGCTGCCCTGTTGTGGGTCGTGTCGTCGGCGAGGGCCGTGCCTTGCGACCACGTGGACTACACCATCGAGTGCGGCGACACCATCTCCGTGGAGATGCCGTCCGCGACCACCGTGATGGACGACTACGGGTTCGTCAGCGGCTACGACGCCGGCGAGTACGTGCTGGAGTGGACCGCGCCCATGTCCATCACGCGGCTCGACGTGGTCCACGCGAGCCTCGAGGACAACGCGGTGTTCCTGATGGGGCCCAACAGCTGCGACTCCGACGACGCGGGCTGGTGGAACGACGACGGTAACGGCTACATCGACTCCGGTCTCTCGGGCGGTGACACCTACCACCTCGCCGTGGACGCGGACTCGAGCATCCCCCTGGGCACCTGGGTCACCGTGTCGTTCATGTGTGACCTCACCCCGTACGAGAACTGCTACATGTCCGGCGACGAGGACGGCGACGGCCTCGAGCAGTGCGATGATCCCAGCTGCACCTACTACGTGGGCTGCATGACCCTGGAGAACTGCACCAACACCCTCGACGACGACGGTGACGGGCTGATCGACTGCGACGACGACGACTGCGACAACTTCGGCGGCTGCAATCAGGAGGACTGCAACGACGGCATCGACAACAACAACGACGGCCTGGTGGACTGCGACGATCCCTGGTGCATCTTCCTGGGCAAGTGCCCCGAGACCGATTGTGGCGACGGGCTGGACAACGACGGCGACGGCCTGACCGACTGCCAGGACGACGACTGCCCCAACCACCCGTGCCCGGACGAGGTCTGCGACAACGGCGTGGACGACGACCTCGACGGCTGGATCGACTGCGAGGACCTCGGCTGCATGTGCGACCCGATCTGCTGGGGCGGCGAGGTCTGCGACAACGGCGTGGACGACGACGCGGACGGCGCCGTGGACTGCGCGGACTGCGAGTGCTTCGAGGTCGAGCCCTGCATCGGCGAGATCTGCGACAACGAGGTGGACGACGAGGGCGACGGGTTCATCGACTGCGACGACCCGGAGTGTGAGACGCACCCGAACTGCGAGGCCACCGAGACGGGCGAGTGTAACGACTTCGTGGACAACGACCTCGACGGGCTCACCGACTGCGATGATCCCGACTGCCTCGACGACACCTACTGCACCGGCGAGTGCGACGTGGTCGCCGAGCTGGCGTGCGACGAGACCCTGACCTGGACCAGCGTCGGCGACGGTCACACCGACATCTTCCACGACCACAGCGCGTGCGGCATCTCGGAACCGACCTACAACCCCGAGACGGCCTTCGCGCTGCCCGACGCGCCCACCGTGGAGGTGGTCGTCACCCCCGCCGACGGCGATCTGGACGCCCTGGTCCTGCTGGAGGACGTGGACGGCGACGGCTGCCACGACGAGCTCGAGTGTGTCGCCTCGGCCGGAGCCGACGAGGCGATCTCCTACCAGCCCACCGGCGCCCTGTATGCCATCGTCGAGAGCGATGGCACGGTCGTGGAGTTCGACATCACGGTGACCTGCGTGGAGGACGTGGAGGACTGCGGCGAGGACGGCGACCAGGACGGCGACGGCAAGGACGACTGCGAGGACAGCGACTGCGAGGAGTACGACTTCGCCGACGCCGACGGCGACGGCCACGACGTGTGCGACGACTGCGACGACGAGGACGACGAGATTCACCCGGACGCGGACGAGATCCCCTGCGACGGCATCGACCAGGACTGCAGCGGCGAGGACCTCGTCCAGAGCACCGAGGACTGCGACGACGGCATCGACAACGACTGCGACGGTGACGCCGACGATTACGACGACGACTGCTCCAGCAACGGGGGCAGCGGTTTCGTGGACGACCCCGGACAGGGGTGTGCGTGCAAGCAAGAAAGCCGGCTGGTCGCGAGGGACCTGGCTCCCACGAGCCTGATGTTCCTCCTGGCGGTCCTCGGACTGCTGGCCCGCCGACACAAGGGTCCAGGAAGGATGGGACGATGACGAACAAGAACACCCGTCGGTACGGGATGGTGGCCCGGACCACACTCGCCATGATGGCCGTGGTCCTGCTCGCGGCTCCGGCCTCGGCGCTGGAAGACCACGAGTACATGTACCCCGCCTACGGCACGGGGTGGACCGGGGGCGACCACATGGTCGGCAACAGCACCTACCGCATGCACGCCTCGGATCAGGACCAGTTCATCCTGCAGACGTGGTTCGCGGCCGCGCTGAGCATGTGCGAGGACCCGATCACCGAGGAAAACGCCTGGCAGGGGTGGTACTTCAACAAGGACTACCCGTACCCGGACTTCGAGAACCCGGCCACGGGTACCCACGCCGCGGGGCTGTATTGTCATACGGGGACGCTGGCATTCGAGTTCGACGTGGCGGGGAGCTTCTACGACGACGTGCAGTACCGGCCGCGCACCTGGGGCCAGCACTGGAACGGAACCCAGTGGGGCTGGCAGCAGGAGGGCTCCACCGAACAGCAGGACAGCCTCTACTGGTACGACTCCCTCA
Source organism: uncultured Rickettsiales bacterium (assembly GCA_964558555.1). GTDB lineage: Bacteria > Myxococcota_A > UBA796 > UBA9615 > CAYRNR01 > CAYRNR01. The sequence goes on from CAZLEO010000099.1 coordinate 4,055, forward strand.
CCGGCATCCCCGTCGTCCACGTCACCGACACGAGCATGGCGGGCGAGGACGGCGTGGCCAACGTGGGTCACCTCTACTTCTGGCCCTACGCCGGGATCGAGGGGGACTGGAACGACGCGCTGGGGATCATCGAGGAGAGCTACTACTGCTCCCAGGACAACGGTACGAACTGCTGGAAGGACGTGCTGGTCTACCAGGGCAACAGCGCCTACACGGTACGCTCGTACTACGTCATCTACGAGGGGCAGGACTCGGACGACAACTGGGACGGCGAGATCAATCCCGAGGACAGCACGCCGATCAACGACTTCAACATCCTGTGGACGCCCGGTACGGCCACGCCGGAGTTCAACTACATCGTACTGTCCAACGAGAACAACAACGAGTGCGCGTGCGACCTGGACAGCCGCTGGCACCACACCGACCCGACGGAGTTCCCGACCAGCGAGTGCGACCAGGACATCGCCAACTTCGACGGAGCCGACGACTACTCCAGCGGCGTCGCATTCCTCAAGGCCATGGACATCTGTGACGAGGATGTCTCCAACCTCAGCATCCAGCACCACGGCTTCCCCGGGACCATGGACTACGCCAACGGCACGACCAACCACGGCAGCATCGGCGTGCGGTCGGACTACGGCACCAGCCGCCAGCCCCGCAACGGGGACCGCCTGCTGGTGATGAGCACCGGCGACATCGGCGGCAACAGCCAGGGTGAGTCGGGCTTCTCCGCCGAGTGGTGGAGCTACTCCTCCACCTCGGGCTACGTGGACTACGCCCTGCCCGACTACAAGCGGCTGTGCGACGACGCCATGTGCTGCACGCAGACCGAGCCGCGGTACGACATCACGACCATCGAGTTCGACATCGTCGTGCCCGAGGGCGCCAACGGCGTGTCCTACGACGTGTCCTTCTTCACCCAGGAGTACCCGGAGTGGGCGGGCACCTACTACAACGACGGCTTCGAGGCCGTGTTCGAGGATCCCAAGGTGGAGGACTGGATGGCCGATCCCACCTTCAGCGGCTACGGCTGCGACTCGGACGGCGACGGTGTGTCCGAGGCCAACGTGGCCTTCGACGACTACGGCACCCCCCTGCGGGTGAACAACGACTTCATCACCGCCACGGACTGCTCGGACTTCGACGGCATCCTCGACCACAACGGACACGTGGGCCAGGCGACGATCGTCGACACGAGCTGGACTTTCTGGGGCAACGTGCCGTGCTGCGGCTCGACGTCGGACACGTTCCAGCGCGTCTGCGACGTGCCCAACTGGTGGGCGCAGATGTACCCCAACGACTGTCCGCCCTTCGGCTGGGCCTTCGGCCACTACGGCCTGTGCGGCGCCGGGTACGGAGAGGACTCCGGCGGCACCCAGTGGCTGACCAACCGCTTCGGCGTGACCCCCGGCCACACCATGCACGTGCGCTTCTCCATCTACGACAAGTCGGACGGCATCTTCGATACGTCGGTGGTGCTGGACAACTGGGTCTGGATGGGCGAGGACCCGGGCTCGCCGGTGCTGTACGAGCCGCCCACGACGGCGTTCGTGGGGTCCCCCAATGAGTGAGCACATGGAACGACCCGGGAAAAGGAGCAGGATGATGAAGACCTTCAACACGGTGGCCTGGACGGCCCTGATCGTGCTGGGCGTTCCGCTGATGGGCTGTGATCCGATCGAGGGGACCAGCACGGAGATCGGTGAGGGCATCAAGGAACAGGTGGAGCTGACGTCGGTCACGGACATGGTCGAGGAAGGGGAGGTCGTCTCCTTCAACGTCAAGAGCGGCGACGGTACCGTGGCGACGCACGAGTACGTGGTGCGCAACGGCGAGCTCGAGCCCCTCGGCGACGCGCCGGAGATGACCCTGCCGGAGTCCCACGAGCTGGGGGTCATCCCCGTGTCCATCAACGGCGGTGCCGACTACGCCCCGTCGGCGTCCACGCGCGGACCGGGGGAGGCCAGCGCGGACAGCTGGACGCCTTCGCGTCTGGAGTCGGGGGTGCCGGCGATCCAGGTGGACCGGACCTTCCGCGTGGAGACCGATGCGCTCGTGCAGCAGCTGCGCAACCAGGGCCGCGCCGTGGAGGCCACGCCCTTCCCGGAGACCGGACCGAGCCGGGCGACCGAGCTGACCCGCCTGGAGGTGGACGGCCTGGCCCGCGCCGAGGTCTACCAGTTCGACGACGCGCAGGCCCTCGACGCGTGGTACCGCGTGGCGTACCAGCTGCACGAGTCCGCGGGGCACGATCCGGACGCTCGGATCGTGATCAGCGGCATGACGATGATGCGGCTCGGCGACCACGCCGACGGTGAGATCCCCGAGGCCTTCCTGGCGACCCAGCGCGCGGCGATCCAGAGCCAGTAGACTCCTCCCTCGACATCCTCGAGGAGAAGACTCCGCGCAGCGCTATCGGAACAGGGCGGCGGGGGCGTCGGGGTAGCGGGTCGGGTAGGGCTCCCAGCACACGTCGTTGCACAGGAGGTTGACGTCCATGACCTTCCACTGTGCGCCGGTCTTGCGCAACAGCGCGAACGTGGCGTTGTCGGCGCCGTGGGGTTCCTGGCCGTGGCGGGTCTTGGGCCAGTCGATCTCCGAGCCGTCGGCCTTGGTGGGGATGCGGCCGCTGAAGAAGGCCCAGCTCCCCTCTACCTTCGCCGATCCCTCGACGGCGACCTTCTGGCCGAAGTCGAAGGCGAGCCAGTCCAGCAGGGCGGCCTCGGGCGTGTCTCCGGTGCCCACGGGGAACAGGCCGGCCGGTGCGTCGCTCTCGAAGGGCATGTTCGCCCAGCACACGTCGTTGCACAGCAGCGCCGAGGAGACCACGGTCCAGGCGCCGTCCTTCTCCGCCATGAGCGCGACGGTGGCGTTGTCGAGGCCCTCCTCGTAGGCGTAGGGCGTGCTGGACCAGTCCAGCGGGCTGCCGTCCTCGGCGGTGGGGGGGGCGCCGGTGAACAGGGCCCAGCCGCCGACCACCTCGGTCTTGCCCTTGAGGGCCACGGGCTGTCCCAGTTCGGCGGCCAGGGTGGCCTTGAGGGCGGCCGTGGGCTGGGCGCCGGAGATGGCCGGCTGCGCCGGGTCCGGGACCTCGGCGGGCTCGGCGGGCGCGTCGCTCGTGGGTTCGGCCTCGGTGGCCACCTCGATGGGGGCCTCGGTGGCCGGTTCCACCGGTTCGGGGGTGGGTGCGCCGTTGCACGCCCCGAGGACCAGGGCCAGGGACAGAAGGGTGATTCTCATGTCATGTCTCCCCACGATGCCGCTGTTTACTCGGACACGCGAAGCGTACCACTCAATCCAGTCGCTTGCGGAACCGGAAGACGGCCAGCGCGAGCACCCCCAGGCCGATGCCGGTGAGGGCCAGGGCGTCGGGCCACAGCACCTCCAGGCCCACGCCGCGCAGGAAGATGCCGCGGATGATGGACAGGAAGTACTTCAGCGGCACGAGGTAGCACACGGGCTGGATCCACGTGGGCATGGACTCGATGGGGAACACGAAGCCGGAGAAGTAGATCATCGGCATCATGAAGAAGAACATCGCCGTCATCATGGCCTGCTGCTGGGTGTGGGTGATGGTCGACACCAGCAGCCCCAGCCCCAGGGTGTTGAGCAGGAACGGCAGGATCAGCAGGTACAGGGTGCCCACTGAGCCCCGGAACGGCACCTCGAACCACAGCACCGCCACCGCGAGGATCACCGTGGACTGGGCGAAGCCGATGATCACGAAGGGCATGAGCTTGCCCAGGATCATGTGCACCGGCCGTAGGGGGGTGACGATGAGCTGCTCCATGGTGCCGGCCTCCTTCTCGCGGACCAGGGCCATGGAGGTGAGCATGAGCGTCATGATCACGAGGATCAGGCCCATGACGGCGGGCACCATGTAGTTGCGGCTCTTGAGCTCGGGGTTGTACCAGACGCGTGGCTCCAGCCTGGGCATCTCGGGGAGCCGGAACCCCATGGCCAGCAGCCGCTGCTCGAGCAGCTCGCGGCCGTACAGGCTCGTGACGAGGGTGGCGGAAGACAACCCCTGCGATGCGGTGACGCTGTCGGCGCCGTCCACGAGCACCTGCACCTGTGCGGAACGCCCGGCGAGCACCTCGCTGCCCGCGCCGGGGGGGATGACCAGCCCCACCCCCACCGTTCCGGCGGTGAGCTGGGCGTCGATGTCGTCGGGATCGGAGACGTGGGTGATGGGCGCGAAGTTGTTGGAGCCATCGAGGCGACGTACGAGCTCGCGGCTGATCTCGCTGCGGTCCTGGTCGCAGACCATCAGCGGGATCTCCACCACGTCGAGGGTGGCGGCGTAGCCGAAGATCAGCAGCTGGATCGCCGGCGCGATGAAGACGATGGGCAGCATGCGCCGGTCGCGCCGCAGCTGGAGGAACTCCTTGCGGATGAGGTGTCTCAGCATGGTCGCGCCCCCCTCATAGCCGGATCCTCGAGGCGCGCACGGACGCCAGGCCGAGGATGACCACGGAGAAGATCGACAGGGACAGCAACGGCCGCCAGATGTCCTGGATCTCGGCGCCGCGCAGGATCACGCCGCGTACCAGCGCCACGAAGTACCGCGCGGGTACGGCGTAGCTGATGGCCTGGATGGCCACCGGCGCGCTGTCCAGCGGGAAGACGAAGCCGGACAGCAGGAACGTGGGCAGCAGCGTGGAGATCACCGCGGCGAAGAACGCCACCTGCTGGCTGTCGGTGACCGAGGAGATGAACAGCCCCTGGCCCAGCGCGGACATGCAGAACAGCAGGGACATGAAAGCCAGCAGGAGCAACGAGCCGCGCACTGCGACCCCGAACAGGACCCATCCCGTCGCCACGAGCAGCGCCGCGGCCAGCAACGACACCAGCAGATAGGGCGCGGTCTTGCCCAGGATCAGCTCGGGCGCGCGCACCGGCGACACCAGCACCTGCTCGATGGTGTTGCGCTCCCGCTCCCGCACCACGGCCAGGGCCGTGGAGATGGTCGCCGAGATCATCAGCACGAACACCATCAACCCGGGCACCAGGAACATGGACGACCGCAGCTCCGGGTTGTACCAGATGCGCGGCGCGGCGCTCAGCGGCGCGTCCGGCACCCGCATCCCCGTGCGCTCCACCTGCTCGGTGACCACGGCCATGGCGAAGGTGTTGAAGTGGGCGTTGAGGTATCCCAGCGTCGTGGCCGCGGACTGGCTGTTCGATCCGTCGAGCAGCGCCTGGACCGTCGCCCCCTCGTTGCCCACCACCTTGCGGCCGAACCCGCGCGGGACCACCACCACGGCGTCGGCGATGCCCCCGTCCAGCACCTCGGCCACCTCGTCGTCCGACTCCAGCGTCCGCACCAGGTTGAACGACTCCGCCCCCAGCATCGAGCGGATGACCTCGCGGCTCTCGGGGGTGCGGTCCTGGTCGAGCACGGCCAGCGGCACGTTCCTGACGTCGAAGCTCAGCGCGTACCCGAACACCAGCAACAGGATCGCGGGCAGGAAGACGAGGATGAAGAGCGTGCGCCAGTCACGCAGGAGCTGGCGCAGCTCCTTTCTCGCGATCGCGTACAGGCGCACGGGGTTCATGGTTCGTTCCTCCTACTGGGAGTCCACGCCCACGGCGCGCCGCAGGCCGGCTTCTGCGATGTGCAGCTTGGTCTCCGCGTCCAGGGCGTCCAGGCGCGCCTTGGACAGGGCGGTCTGGGCCTCGAGGACGTCGACGTTGCGAGCCATACCCTCGCCGAAGTTGAGCTGGACGAGGCGGAGGCTCTCCTCGGCGAGGGAGACGGCCTCGTTGGCCACGACGACCATCTCGTCGGCCTCGCGCATGGCGGCCTGGGCCTGGTCGATCTGCAGCTCGATGCCGTCGACGAGCTGGCGGCGGGTGGCGTCGATCTGGTTGAGGCCGGCGCGGGCGCGGCGGTTGTTGGTCAGGGCGGAGCCGCGGTCCCACAGCTTCCACTGCATGCCGATCATGAAGTCGGCGGACCAGTAGAACTCGGGCTCGTTGGCGCGGTCGGGGTTCTTGAGATAGACGTTGCCGTACAGGGCGAAGGCGGGCAGCCAGGAGGCCCAGGCGGCGCCGGCGGCGTGCCGGGTCGAGAGGTACTGCTGCTCGAGCACGCGCATCTCGGGGCGGGACTGGGAGGCCATGTCGTTGAGGGCCACCGGGTCCTCGGGGATGGCCAGGGGGAGGCCGCCGGCCGAGGTGTCGAGCTCGACGGTCTCGTCGTCGGGGATGTGGACGATCATCCGGAACGCGTTCTCGGCGAGCTCGGCGCCCTGGCGGGTCTGCAGCTGGGTCAGCTTGAGCGAGGCGAGCTGGACCCTGGCGGCCATGAGGTCCGACTGGGAGGCCAGCCCGACCTCGACGAAGTTCTCGAGCAGGCCCACGTGGGTGTTGGCGGTCTCGATGGCCTGGGTGGTCACCTCGAGGGCCTGGCGGGCCAGGGCGAGCTTCCAGAACAGCTCCTCGGTCCGGTACGAGACCTCGTGGCGGGTGACCCGCTCCTCCTCGCGCGCGGACCGCAGCTGGGCCACGGCCATGGCGCGCTGGCGGTGCAGGCCGGTGCCGGCGAAGAGGATCTGCTCACCGGACAGCTGGAACTGGATCATGTCCTGGCGGCCCATCTCCAGCTGCAGGGTCTGGGGCTGGAAGTCGTCCATGGACACCCCCGGGATGCCCTGGAGCATGTCCAGCACCGACTCGGGGAAGAACATGGTCGGATCGAACTCCATCTCCACGTAGGGCGCCGTGTCCATGTGCACCCAGCCGCCCGAGAGGGTCGCGGAGGGGAACAACGCGCCCAGGGCCTGGTCGGCCAGGGCCCGGTTGCCCTCGGTCTTGGCCTCGGCCGCGGCCACGGCGTCACTGCGCGTCACCGCGTCGGACACGGCCTCGCGCAGGGTGTAGGTGCGGGCCGTGGCGTTGCTCGCGCACAGCGCGAGGCCCAGGCACAGGGTTCGGATGATCAGCGTCCTCGTCATGCGACCTCCTTGCCCAGCAGGTGGAGGAAGACGTCCTCCAGCGAGGGCAGGATGGGGGACACGCGCTCGATGCGAATGCCTCCGTCGATCAGTACTCGGCGAATGCGGTCCTCGCCGGACGCGCGGTCCGGCGTGCTCACGTGTACGGCGGTGCCGAAGATGGAGATCCCCTCCACGAACGGCTGGGCGCGCAGCAGCTCCAGCGCGGTGGCGGCGGGGTGGCAGGCGATCTCCAGGTGGAGCAGCTCGCCGAGCTGGTCCTTGAGCTGGGTCGGGCTGCCCTCGGCCACCACGCGGCCCTCGTCCATCAGGGCGATGCGGTGGCAGTGCTCGGCCTCGTCCATGAAGTGGGTGGTGACGAACACGGTCTTGCCGTCGGCGGACAGGCGGTAGATCTGATCCCAGAAGCGTCGCCGGGCGACCGGGTCGACCCCGCCGGTGGGCTCGTCGAGGAACACCACCGGGGGTTCGTGCAGCAGGGCGCAGGCCAGGGCGAGGCGCTGGCGGTAGCCGCCAGAGAGCTCCCGGGCGAGCACGCCGGTGTTGTCGCGCAGCTCGGCCATGTCCAGGGCCCACTCGACCTGACGGTGAAGGGCCTTGCGCCTGAGGCCGTATACCCCGCCGAAGAAGCGAAGGTTCTCCAGCACGGTCAGGTCCAGGTACAGGGAGAAGCGCTGGGACATGTAGCCGATGTTGCGCTTGACCTGCTCGGGCTTGCGGGCCACGTCGAACCCTGCGACCTCGGCGCGGCCGGACGTGGGGGCCAGCAGCGCGCACAGCATGCGGATGGTGGTGGACTTGCCGGCGCCGTTGGAACCGAGGAATCCGTAGATCTCGCCGGCGTGGACGGCCAGGGAGACGTCGTCCACGGCCGTGAAGCTGCCGAACCGGCGGGTCAGGTTCCACGCGGCAACGGTGACGTCGGTCATGACGCCTCCTTCACCAGGTCGATGAACACGTCTTCGAGGCCGGCGGTGACGGGCCGCGCGGCGTGCACCTGCACGCCTCCGGCGGTCAGCAGCGCGGACAGCCTGTGCGAGGCGTGATCCGCGGCGACGTCGGTCGAGAGCAGCACGTGCAGCCGGTCGCCGAACGAGTGGACTCCGGCCACACCTTCGGCGCCTTCGAGCAGCTCGCCGGCGCGGCGCACGGGGCTGCACACCACCTCCAGCACCTGCAGCGGCGATTCCTCGCGCAGGCGGCCGGGCTCGCCAAAGGCGAGCACGCGACCCTGGTCCATCAGCGCCACGCGGGTGCAGCGCTCGGCCTCGTCGAGGTACGGCGTGCTCATGACGATGGTCAACCCGCGGTCCAGCAGGGCCGACAGGATGGACCAGAAGTCCCGCCGGGTGATGGGGTCCACGCCGGTGGTCGGCTCGTCGAGCAGCAGCAGCTCGGGCTCGTGCACCAGGGTGCAGATCAGCGACAGCTTCTGGCGCATGCCGCCGGACAGGCGGTCGGCGAGGCGGTTGCGGAAGGGCGCGAGGCGGGTGAACTCCAGCAGGGACTCCTTGCGTTCGCGGGCCTCGGAGCCGCGCACGCCGTGGATGTCGGCGAAGAAGTCGAGGTTCTCGGCGATGGTCAGGTCGCCGTACAGGCTGAAGCGCTGGGAGACGTAGCCGATGCGGGGTTTGACGGCCTCGATGTCCGCGGACAGGGACCGCCCGAACACGTCGATCCGGCCCTCGCTGGCCTCCAGCAGGCCGCACAGCAGGCGGATCAGGGTGGTCTTGCCCGCGCCGTCCGGCCCCACCAGCCCGAAGCTCTCCCCCGGATGGATGGACAGGTCCACGCCGTCCAGCACCCAGGGGAGCTCGGGGCGGTACTGGTGCCGCAGCCCGCGTATGGCCACCGCGTCGTTCATCAGCCGACCTCGGCCACGGCGGACTGCCCCGCGCCGATGACGGCGTCGGCGGGCAGGCCGGGCTTGAGGTAGCCGTCGGCGTTGTCCAGCTCCACCTCCACGCCGAACACCAGCTTCACCCGCTCGTCCTTGGTCTGGACGTTCTTGGGCGTGAACTCGGCCTCGTCGCGGATGCGGGACACCCGCCCGGGGAAGGTCCGGTCGGGTAGCGAGTCGATGGTCACGGCCACGGGATCGCCCAGGCGCACCGCGCCCACGTCGAGCTCGGGCACGAACACCGTCAGGCGGACGGTGGACAGGTCCTGGACCACGAACAGGGTCGCGCCGGGGCCGGCGACCTCGCCGGAGGCGACCAGCCGGTGCACCACGGTGCCGGACAGGGGCGCCACGACCTCGCAGTCGGTGAGCTTCTTCTCGGCCAGGTCCACCGCGGCCTGGGCCTGCGACACGCCGGCCTCGGCCATCTTCAGCTCCTCGGGGCGGGCGCCGCGCAGGGCCTTGTTGTACTGCTGCCTGGCCGCGCGGGTCTGGTAGACGGCCACGTCGTAGCGGGTCTGCGCGTCGTCGGCCTGCTTGCCCGTGACTCCGCCGGAGCCCTCCAGCGACGACACCCGGTCCAGATCACCCTGCGCGGCTGCCTCGGCGGTCTGGGCCTGGTTGTACAGCTCCCGCGCCGAGGCGATGTCCTCGGGGCGGGCGCCGGCGGCGGCCAGATCCAGCTGGGCCTGGGCCATGGCCAGCGCGGCGCGCGCCTGCCGGGCCTGCAGCTCGATGTCGGCCGGATCGAACCGCAGCAGCACCTGCCCGGCCTCCACCTGCTGGCCCTCGTCCCCCATCACCTCGGCGACCCTACCCCCGACCAGGGACGACACGCGCACGTCGTCGGCCTCGATGGTGCCGCTGACGGCGAGGTCGTCGTCGCCTCCCATGCCGCAGCCGGTCCACAGGATCGCCGCGGTGAGGATCATCCATCGTGCTCGCATCACAGGCCCTCCTCGAAGCGCTCGCGGCCCTGGCTCGTCAGGGCGCCGCGCAGCATGAGGTTGATGAAGGTGTCCATCACGTCCGGGAGGGGCACCTGAAGCTCCATGAACGTGGCCGGGTTGGCCACCTCCTGGACCACCGTCATGATGATCTTCGCCATCACCTTGGGGTTGACCTCGGGGCGGATCAGGCCGGCCTCGCGGTCCCGCTCCAGCAGCCCGATGTACAGGCCCAGCACCGCCATGCGGCGCTCGTTGATCTGCTCCCAGAGGTGGGGGTAGTAGCGCTGCATGTCCGCCATCATCACCGGCGAGATCTTGGAGAACCGCTCGCGCAGGAACGGCAGCAGCCGCTGGGTGAGCTCCACCACGTCCTCGGCGCCCTGGAAGGTGGCCGTGGCCTTCCCGATCGTCTCCTCGAGGAAGGACAGCATGTAGGTCTCGACCAGCGCGTCCTTGCTGGGGACGTGCAGGTAGATCGTCTTCTTGGACATGCCCAGCTCGCGGGCGATGTCGTCCATCGTCACGCGCTTGTAGCCGAACTGGAAGAACAGCTCGCCGGCCTTGTCGAGGATGCGTCTGCGCGTCGCATCGGCCGCTGCGTTGGCGTCTGAGACCACCTTGGACCTCCCGGAACCCAGGAAACTGGTTTAACCTCTTTGCGTTTCCATTGTTTCCGGGAGTTTCCGGAGTGTCAAGGGGCGGAGGGGGGGAAGCGAGTTTTTTTGTCAGAGCGGTTCGAGGGATTCGTCTGTCGGGGTGAACACGAACTGGAGTTGACCATGGACCTTCGCACCTGGATCGCTTCTCTCACCCTGCTGGCCATGCCCGCTGTCCCAGGCTGCCGAGGGGAGGCGGCGGACCCGGCGCCTGCCCACAGCGATGTCCCAGTGCTCGTTGCCGAGCGGATCGAGGTGCCGGTGGAGCCGGAGTCGAACGCGAAACTGGAAACCGGCACCATCGAGCTGTCCCGACCGTTCGAGGAGTTCGCGCCCTGGCCCGGTGAGATCACGGCACCGGCGATCGAGGTTCCCCATGAGATGCCGGTGTTCGCGGTGGTCCTGGACCAGCCGCTGGTCGATCTGGAGGGATTGAAGAGTGCGTTCGGGGTGGATGGGGTGCCCTTCCCGGAGGAGGAGTTCGGCGGGGTCTGGCATCTCGTGGATGCGGACAAGCATCTCTACCTGTTCAGAGACGGTGCGGCCGACCTCCACGTGCTCGAGGTGCTGGAGACCATCGATCCGATGACGCCGATGGAGGACGAGGAGCTCTGGGACCGTTCCCAGGGCACGCTGTCCGACCTGGGGTTGCTCGAGTGGGGTCCCGTGGAGGTCTCCCCGGTGCGCACGGGCGACCTGCGAATGGAGATCACCGACGGTCCCGGGGCGGGGGGCGCCCCCTGGACCACCCTGCGGTCGGCCTTCTGGGCCCAACGCATCGACGGGTGGCCTGCCTTCGGTCCGTGCTCCGAGATAGAGGTCGGGTACGGCCGCGACCGCGAGCTGGCGATCTTCTCCCACTGCATGCGCCGGCTCGAGGATGTCGGGCGTTTTGTCCCCGACGCGCCCGAGGTGGCCCTGGAGCGCTACCTGGAACGGGCCAGGCTGGAGGGTTACTGGACCGCCTACCTCACGCACTTGCATTCGGTCGAGAGCTTGGAAATCACCGCGGTGACCCTCGGCTACTGGCTTCCTGAATCGGGTGACGCGTTCAACGCGGCAGCGCCCTTCTACGAGATCCAGGGCGTCTTCTCGGGCCTCGACGAGGACGGCTCGCCAGTCCTCACGGACATGCTCTGGTACGAACCCGCGCTCGCGGACCTCGCAGCCGGCTACTTCCCCACTCACGACCTGGAGTAAAAGACATGCGCCACCACATCCTGTTCAAGATCGCCGCTTTGATGATCGTGTTGCTGTTCACGGCCTCGGCCAGTGCCGGCAGGTTCTACGGCGGAACCTGGAGTACCGCGTACGAGGATGCGGCGGAGGAGCACATCGCGTTCTCGGTTGTCCGGTGGAGGGGCACGAACGCGGTCGGGTGCGGCCGCAGCGCCAAGCGGTGGAGCAAGCAGCTGCAGCGGGCCGGCAGCGTGAACTACATGCGGTTCACCAACGGCCATGCATGGGCCAGGGGCTGGAAACAGGACCGGTGGGATGACTCCTATGTCGACTCCAGCGACCACGCCTTCGTGTGTACGCACGGGTCTCCAGGGCGGTTCTTTTTCAACGAGAAGCGCGATGGCGCATACAAGGTGACCAAGGTGAAGGCCCGCGAGACGCGATGGGGGAACGTCGATGTAGAGACCGTCGCCATCCATGCATGCCAGGTGCTCAACGAACAGGGGCGGCACAAGTTCACCGTCGCCAATCGCAAGGACGGTGTCCATTCCATCTTCGGGTTCCACAGCAACGTGCGCGCGTTTGCCAACGTCGGCCAGCATTTCGGCTACTACCAGCGCGCGGGCTATACGAACTGGATGGCGTGGATGTTGGGGACCAAGAAGGCCGAGTGGAGTTGGTTCACGGGCGCGCTGCTCCAGTTCACGGGCCGCGGCTGCAACACCTGGGAAAACACGCTGTATGCCACCAGCTGTGATCCCTGTCGCAGGCCCGTGGTGTATTCGACTACCTGGGCCCTCTAGGTACTCCTACCCACCCCCCACCTGCACCACCGCCACCAGCTCCTCCCCGTCTCGCACCCACCTCGTGGTGTACTCGTGGCGTGAGATCACACGACCGTCGACCATCACAGACAGGATCTCGGGGCTGTGGCCGCGGTCGCGCAGGAGCTGGTCGATGGTCACGGGCTCGTCGAGCTCGATGGCCTCGCCGTCGAGGCGAATGTGGATGGGCACGGTCACCTCCCGAGATGGCTGATCCGGAATATCGGCACCATGATATGGTTGTACCAGGGTCTGGGGATCCTCCCGAAGCAACGATGATGGGGACAGACCCGACAACGATCAGCATTGGCCTTGCAAGGCGATAGTTTGGAGACGATATGAATCCCTACAAGCCGGTGACCACCGCGCTGTTCGTCGACTTCGAGAACCTCCGGTTGGGGGTCCCCGAACCCCACGCCAAGACCGAATCCGCCATCGACGTGCTGTCCAAGCTGCTGCAGCGGCTGGAGAAGGAGGGCAAGCGCGTCCTGATCCGGCGCTCGTACGCGGACTGGGAGGGCGAGGGACTCGAGGGCGTGCAGGGGCAGCTGTCGCTGATGTCGTTCCTGCCGGTGTACGTGCTGGGCCTGGCCGGCAAGAACAGCGCCGACCTGGAGATGAGCCTGGACTGCATGGACATCCTGCTGAGCCGCGAGGACGTGGAGCGGTTCATCCTCGTGGCCGGGGACCGGGACTTCATCCCCATCGTCCGCCGCGTCGTGGAGGCGGGCAAGCAGGTGCGGATCGCCGCCTTCCGGGCGTCCACGAGCGCGGACCTGGTGGAGGTGGCAGGGCGCCGCAACTTCATCGACCTGGGCCGGTTCCTCGAGAGCCCGGTGCGCATGTCCGCCACCATGACCATGACGGCGCCGCGGACCATCGAGGAGGCCCTGGCCGAGCCCGACGAGCCGCCGTACGATCCGTCGGAGGACGACCTGGAGCGCACCATGCGCCTGGTGGTGCAGGCGGATCGCAAGTACCGCGGCCGCGGCATCTGGCTGGTGCCGTTCTTCAAGGAGTGGATGAATCCCGAGTTCGCCGGCATGAACAACGAGAGCCGCAAGGGCATCCTCGGCGCGCTGTCGTCCGAGAAGTCGGTGACGGTGGAGACGCGTGAGGACGGCCTGGGCCGCTCCAACTCCTACTCGGTGCTGGTCCCGGACCGCGAGCACGAGCGCTATGTGCGCGCCGAGCGGGTGCTCGATGGGGTCGACGAGGAGGAGATCGAGGACCTGACGTCTTCGGACGACGAGGACAGCGTCGACGAGCCGTCGGAAGAGTAGCTCCCCCCTTCCTGCCTTGGCTTTGTCTATTTAAGGGGTACACTGCGTCGGTCGACGACCGCGACATTGCGGTCGTGCGCGGGAGGACCGGGTTGGAGACGCTGAGCACCATCCTGAGCTGCACGCTGGTGGTCGTCTATGCGGCCGCGGTGGTGGTGTACCTGCGCTACTTCATGACCCGGGCCGCGGCGCTGCGCTGGCTGTGCCGGCCGGTGATGCTGTTCACCCTGGGCCTGCACCTGCTGTACCTGACGACCATCGGGCTGGCCCAGCGCGGGCTGCCCCTGGTGGGCCCGGGGCAGGCCACGACGGTGATGGTGTGTTCGGCCGCGGCCATCTACCTGCTGGTGGAGTGGCGCACGGGCCGCCGCGTGATGGGGGTGTTCGTCCTGGGGCTGGTGGCCGCGATGCAGCTGTTCGCGGCGGTGATGGGACCCCAGAGCGGCATGCTGCCCGAGGACCTGCGCACCCTGCGGCTGCCCCTGCACGCGCTGCCGGCGATCGTCGGCTACGCCGGGCTCTCCCTGGGGGCGGTGTTCTCGCTGCTGCTGCTGATGCTGCGGTCCCGAATCAAGCGCCGCAAGCTCGGGCTGCTGTACCGGCGCCTGCCGTCCCTGCGGGTGCTCGACACCATGGGCATGCACGCCAACGTGCTGGGCTTCGCCCTGCTGACCCTGGGCCTGGCCACGGGGTGTATCTGGGCCGCGCTGGAGTGGGGGACCCCCTTCCCGCGCGACCTCAAGCTGGCCGGGATGGCCGCGGTGTGGGCGCTGTACCTGGCGTACGTGCTCTCCCCGCGCATTCCCGGCCTGACGCGCTACTGGCGCGCCGTCTGGTCGCTGGTGTCGTTCGCGGCGCTGGTGTTCAACTTCACCGTGCTCGGCATGCTCGTCGAGTCGAGGCACAGCTGGTAGTCCCATGCTGGCGATGGTCGGACTGAGCCACCAGACCGCTCCTGTCGCGTTCCGCGAGCGGGTCGCCATGGACGCCGACGGCGTGGTGCGGACGCTCAACCGGCTGCGGGAGTCGGGCCAGTTCACCGAGTCGCTGGTGCTGTCCACGTGCAACCGGACCGAGGTCTACGCGGTGCTGCCGCCCGAGGTGGACGAGCACGACGCCATGCTGGCCGTGCTCGCCGACTCCAGCGGCGTGCCCGTCGACGAGATCGAGTCGCACACCTACCGCCGGCACGATCGGGACGTGGCCGAGCACCTGTTCATGGTCGCGGCCGGCCTCGACTCCATGGTGGTGGGGGAGAACCAGATCCAGGCCCAGGTGCGCGAGGCCTTCTCCATGGCCGTGGCCTGCCGCACCAACGGCCCGCTGCTCAACAAGCTGATGCACTGGGCCCTGCGCGTGGGCAAGCAGGTGCGCACGAGCACGGGCATCGGCCACGGCCGGCTGTCCGTCGCGTCGGTGGCGTGCGACCTCGCCCAGAAGATCTTCGCCGACCTGTCCTCGCGATCGGTGCTGCTGCTGGGCGCGGGCGACACGGGCGAGCTGGTGGCCCGGCACATGCTGGACCGCGGCGTGACCGACCTGTCCATCACCAACCGCACGGCCCGGCGCGCCGAGGACCTCGCCCAGCGCCTGGGCGGGCGCACCGTGCCGTACGACGATCTGTGGGTCGCGGTGGCCCAGGCCGACGTGCTGATCACGTCCACGTCTGCCCCGGAACCGATCATCGCGGCAGCGCCGCTGACCCAGGCCCTCGCGCGCCGCCGCGCGCCCCTGTTCATCATCGATATCGCCGTACCCCGGGACGTGGCCCCGGAGGTGGATGACCTGCGCAACGTGTTCCTGTACGACATCGACGCCCTCGAGGAGGTGGTGCGCACCAGCATCGGCCGCCGCCGGGCCGAGGTGCACCGTGCCCGCGCCATGGTTGCCGCCGAGGTGGAAAAGTTCGTAGGTTGGCAGCAGCGCCAGCACGTCACGCCCACCATCGTGCAGATGCGCGAGCAGTTCGAGTCCGTGCGCACCGCCGAGATGGACAAGCTGCGCCGGCCGGGGGGCGACGACCACTCGGCGGGGGGGGCCGGGGCGACCCGGGCCCGGGTCGCCAAGCTGCTGCACCACCCCACGGTGGGGATGAAGCGCGCGGCCGGGCGGGAGGACAGCGGCAAGCTGCTCACCGCATTCCGCCAGCTGCTGGGCCTGGATGAGGAGCCGAACCGTTGATCTCTTCGATGAAGATAGGAACGCGGGGCAGCGCCCTGGCCATGGCCCAGGCCACCTGGGTCCAGGGGGCCCTGCGCGAGCGGCACGAGGGCCTGGACGTGCAGATCCAGATCATCTCCACCAAGGGGGACCGGGTGCAGGACCGCCCCCTGCACCAGGTGGGCGGCACCGGCCTGTTCACGCGCAAGATCGAGCGCTCCCTGCTCGACGGCGAGGTGGACGTGGCCGTGCACAGCCTCAAGGACCTGCCCGCGCAGATGCGGCCGGGGCTGGCGCTGGCGGCGGTGCCCGAGCGCGAGGACGCGCGTGACGTGCTCATCTGCCCGGACGGGCACTCCCTGGACACCCTGCCCCACGGGGCCTGCGTCGCCACTGGCGCCCTGCGCCGACGGGTGCAGCTGCTGCAGCGGCGGCCCGATCTGAAGCTGGTGGGCATCCGCGGCAACCTGGACACCCGGCTGCGCAAGGTGCGCGAGCACGACGACCTGGACGCCACCCTGGTGGGCGCGGCCGGGCTGTCGCGCATGGGGTGGCTGGACCGGGCGACGGAGTTCCTGGCCCCCGAGCGGTTCATCCCCGCGGGCGGCCAGGGCGCGCTGGGTATCCAGATCCGGGCGGACGACGAGGCCACCCGGGCCGTCGTCGCGACACTGACCCACGCGCCGACCGAGCGCGCCGCCCGGGCCGAGCGGGCCTTCCTGCACCGGCTGGAGGCGGGCTGCCAGGTCCCCGTGGCCGTGCACGCTCGCCTCGACGGGGACGTGCTCGTGGTGGACGGGCTGGTGTCCTCGCTGGACGCGAGCCGAGTGGTCCAGGACACCGTCTCCGGCGATCCGGCGGACGCGGCGGGGCTGGGCGACCGGCTGGCCGACGCGGTCCTGGTCGCCGGCGGCAAGGAGATACTCGACGGCCTGCGGGCCGAACTGGAGGAGAACCCGTGACGCTGACTCACCGGATGAGAAGGTTGCGCACCAGCGACGCCATGCGCCGCATGGTGACCGAGACCCGCCTGTCGGCGGACAACCTGGTGCTGCCCCTGTTCGTGTGTCCGGGTACGGACGTGCGCGAGGAGATCGGCGCCATGCCCGGCAACTTCCACCTGTCGGTGGACCAGGTGGTGGGCGAGGCGGTCGAGGCCGCGGACCTGGGCATCCCCGGCGTGCTGCTGTTCGGCCTGCCCGAGAACAAGGACGAGCAGGGCTCCGACGCCTGGTCGGCCGACGCGCCCGTGCAGCGCGCCGTGGCGGCCATCAAGGAGGCGCGGCCCGAGCTGATGGTGATCACCGACGTGTGCCTGTGCGCCTACACCAGCCACGGCCACTGCGGCGTGCTCGAAGGCCACGAGGTGGTCAACGACGCCACCTGCGAGCTGCTCGCCCGCACCGCCGTGTCCCACGCCCGCGCGGGCGCCGACGTGGTGGCGCCATCGGACATGATGGACGGCCGCGTCGCCGCCATGCGCGTCGGCCTGGACGCCGAGGGGTTCCACAACACCGCCATCCTGTCCTACGCGGCCAAGTTCGCGTCGGGGTTCTACGGCCCCTTCCGCGAGGCCGCCGACAGCGCGCCGTCCTTCGGGGACCGCCGCGCCTACCAGATGGACCCGCCCAACGCCGACGAGGCCATGACCGAGATCGCCCTGGACATCGAGGAGGGCGCGGACATGGTCATGGTCAAGCCGGCGCTGCCGTACCTGGACATCATCCGCGCCGCGGCGGACCGCTTCGAGGTGCCCATCGCCGCGTACAACGTCAGCGGCGAGTTCGCCATGGTGCAGGCCGCTGGCGACCGCGGCTGGATCGACCGCGAGCGGGTCATGATGGAGGTCCTGCTGGGTATCCGCCGCGCCGGCGCGCGGATCATCATCACCTATCACGCGCGCGAGGCCGCGCGGCTGCTGCAGAGGTAATCGACCATGACACGTTCGCGATCCGAAGCCCTGGCCCGCCGCGCCCGCGAGGTGATGGTGGGAGGCGTCAACTCCCCGGTCCGCGCCTTCAAGGCGGTGGGCGGCGAGCCCGTGTTCTTCGAGCACGGCGAGGGCGCCCACATGTGGGACGCCGACGGCAACGAGTACATCGACTACGTGGGGTCGTGGGGTCCGCTGATCCTCGGCCACGCGCACCCGGCCGTGGTCACGGCGGTGCAGCAGGCGGCCGAGCGGGGGTTCTCCTTCGGCGCCTGCGCCGAGCCCGAGGTGGAGCTCGCCGAGCTGGTGTGCTCGATGATGCCGTCGCTGCAGCGGGTGCGCATGGTCAACTCGGGCACCGAGGCCACCATGAGCGCCCTGCGCGCGGCGCGCGGGTTCACCGGGCGTAGCCGCATCGTCAAGTTCGCCGGCTGCTACCACGGCCACGGCGACGGCCTGCTGGTCAAGGCGGGCTCCGGGGCGACCACCTTCGGCGTGCCCGACAGCGCGGGCGTGCCCGCGGACGTGGCGCGCGCGACCCTGACCGCCGACTTCAACGATCTGGACTCGGTGAAGGCGGCGACGGCCGAGGGCGACGTGGCCGCGGTCATCCTCGAGCCCGTGGCCGGCAACATGGGCGTCGTGCCCCCGGCCGAGGGATTCCTCGAGGGGCTGCGTGAGCTGTGCACCGACCAGGGGATCGTGCTGATCTTCGACGAGGTGATGACCGGCTTCCGCGTGGCCCGCGGCGGCGCCCAGGCCCGTTTCGGTGTCACGCCGGACCTCACCTGCTTCGGCAAGGTCATCGGCGGCGGGCTGCCCGTGGGCGCCTACGGCGGTCGCGCCAGTATCATGGATTGCGTCTCGCCCGCCGGTCCGGTCTACCAGGCCGGCACCCTGTCGGGGAACCCGCTGGCCATGGCCGCCGGGCTGGCCACGCTGGAGCGGCTGGACGAGCGGATCTACGCGGGGCTGGAGGAGTCGTCAGGGGCGCTCCAGGGCGGCCTGCAGGCGGCCGCCGAGGCCGCGGGGCTCGTCACGAGCGTCAACCGCGTCGGGTCCATGCTGACCCTGTTCCACTCCGAAGCGACCGTCACCGACTACGCCAGCGCCACCACCTGCGACACCGATCGTTTTGGCCGGTGGTGGCAGGGCATGCTGGGGCGGGGCATCTTCTTGCCGCCGTCCCAGTTCGAGGCCCTGTTCGTCAGCGCGGCTCACTCCAACGAGGACATCGACCGGACCGTGTCCGCGGCCCGCGAGGTCCTCGCCGAGCTGTAGTCCCTAGGCGGGCGCGGCGGCGGTTTCCTGCTTCGCCTGCTCCTCGGCGATCTTCGCCCGCACCTCGTCCATGTCCAGCTCCTTGACCTTGTCGAGGATGTCCACCAGCGCGTTCTCGGGCAGGGCGCCGGCCTGCAGGAAGACCAGGACCTGCTCGCGGAAGATCGCCAGGGTGGGGATGGACCGCACGGCGAACTGGGCGGCCACCTCGGCCTGCTCCTCGGTGTCGAGCTTGGCAAAGGCGATGTCGGGGTTGGCGTCCGCCACCTTCTCGAAGATGGGCCCGAACATCTTGCAGGGGCCGCACCAGGAGGCCCAGAAGTCGATGAGCAGGATGTCGTTGTCGTCGATGGAGCTCTCGAGATTGTCCCTGGTCAGCTCGATGGTCGCCATGATCGTGTCCTCCTGGCTGCGGGTTCGTCGCGGCCGTTGTTGGGGGAGGTCTCGCTCCCACGTCTGTTCAGAGCCGTCCGGGCGGCAAAACGTTTCAAAAACGGGAGGGATTGTATTCCTGTACAATGATCGTGAGGGGTGTAAGGAACGATGGACTACCGAGATCCGCGAACAACGCTGCCGCCACCGCTGCGCGAACCCACCGAGGTGGAGATCGTCCACTGCTCGCTCAAGGTCACCGAGGGGCCGGACGGCGGGAAGACGCTGGATCCCGTGCCCCGTCACGCCCTGGTGGGCCGGGACCCGTGGTGCGACCTCGTCCTGAGCGATCCGCGCTGCAGCCGGCAGCACTGCGAGATCATGGTGGAGGAGAACGCGGTCCGTATCCGCGATCTGGGCAGCAGCAACGGTACCCTGTGCGGCACCGTGCGCGTCGTCGAGGCCTTGCTCGGGCCCAACGACGTGGTGCACATCGGCGACTCGGCGCTGCGGCTGTCCACCTTCCGCGGCACGCGCCCGGTGGACAAGCCGACCCTGGATCCCACCGGCGGCCTCGTCGGGTCGGGTCGGGACATGCAGCGCATCTTCGACATGGTGGCCAAGGCCGCGCGGCACGACTTCCCGGTGTGTATCTACGGCGAACCGGGCGCCGGTAAGAGCGCCGTGGCGCGGGCGCTGACCTCGCAGGGGTCGCGATCCGGCGGGCCGCTGGTGGAGATCGACTGCGCGTCGCAGGACTGGGAGGAGATGGAGCGCCAGCTGTTCGGCTTTGCCCGCGGCGGGACCTCGGACACGCTGGAGACCGAGGACGGCGCGTTCGAGCGGGCGCAGACCGGCGCCCTCGTGCTCGACCGGATCGACGAGACCTCCATGTTCATCCAGCACCGCCTGCTGGAGGTCCTCGACCACGGCCGCGTGCGGCCCGTGGGTAGCCCCACCGGGTTCGACCTGGACAGCCGGATCTTCGCCACCGCCCGGCACCCGCTGCGCGAGCGGGTCGTGGAGGGCCGCTTCAGCCAGCACCTGTTCGAGCACCTGTCGCAGCTGGAGATCGCCTTGCCGCCGCTGCGGGATCGCCTCGAGGACCTGCCCACGCTGATCACCCACTTCCTCGGCGTGTTCACGTCGGGGCGTGAGTTCGACGGCGGCCCGCCGCGCATGACCGTCGAGGCGCTGCGCCGCCTGCGCAGCCACTCGTGGCCGGGCAACCTCAAGGAGCTGGAGTTCGTGGTGGGCCGCGCCGTGTCCGCCGCGGAAGGGCCTCTGATCGCCCCCGAAGGCCTCGAACTGGGGAGCTGGAGTCGGACCGCGCACCCCCGCGCCGCCGAGGCGCCAGGGTCGATGTAGCCTAGCCGCGCCGCCTCATCAGCACGACCAGCGCCAGCGCCAGCGCAGCGAACGCGCCGGAGTTGCGCCGCGCCTGGCTGCAGCTGCAGTCCCCCATGCCCACGTCGGACTCGGTGTCGATGGGATCGGTGGTGATCACGTCCGCGTCGTCGTCGTCGTCGCCCCAGACGTCGTCGTCGCCGAAGTCGTCGTCATCGTCGTCGGCGTCGCCGGCCGGCGCGCTGCCGGCGATGGTCATGGTCCCCTCGTACGGTCGCAGGTTGCGGCCGGTGACGGTCACGTAGAGCCCCTCGTCCTCGGCCGTGTCGAGATCGAACGAGGCGCAGCCGTCCTCGTTGGTCTCCGCCCACGCGTAGGTTCCCTCGTCGGACATGACGCAGACCACGGCGCCGTCACATGGGCTCCCGGCCGCGCTGACCGAGACGGACAGCTCGAACTCGCCGCGGGGCACGGTCTCGGGGTGGCTCACGGTGATGGCCTCCGGAACGCCGGTCCAGAGGTTGAGCTCCGGGTCGCCCCAGAGCTGCGACGAGCTGTACTCGGTCGTGGCCAGGTGCTCGTTGTAGTAGTTCAGCCGCGCCGCCTCGACCGCCGCGCCGAACGTGACGACCTCGCACGACTCCGTGTCCTCGAACAGGTATCCCCAGAAACCGCGCCGCAGCGACGAGCGCCAGTGGGCGCACCCGGAGCACGAGGTCATCTGGCCCACGTACCCCACCGCGCCGCGCGGATCGGCCGGCGTGCCCGTGTTCAGCCAGCTGGGCCCGTGGCTGCCGCCGCCGCACGTGTAGCCGAGGATGATGGGCAGGGTGGGGCCGTTTTGCAGGCTGCCGGGCTGGTTGTAGGTGCCCCAGCCAGCGCTCTGACCGTGGTAGGTGGCGTAGGCGATGCCGTCGTCGGCCATGTCCCGGAAGTCGGCCCCGGCGTTGGGGTGCGTGCTCGACGAGAAGACCTCGGTGTTGTCCATCCCCCACTGGCCCATGAGCGCGGCAGCCCACTCGGCGTCGTTGAAGTAGTGGGCCCAGTCGTCGTCGTCGTGGTCCCGCGCCACCATGAACGCCGCGCTGCGGAAGAACGTCTCGTCCAGGGTGGGCTCGCGTTCGTAGGCCAGGATCTTGCTGATCATCAGCTCCACCTCCTCGGTGGAGCCGGCGGGCAGGCGGCCCGGATGGATCTCGATGAACGTGTCGCCGTCGATGCTGCCGTAGGCCACGTCACTGCTGCCGAAGTACTGGATCTGGGAGGAGTCCCCGACGAACAGCACGTACTCGGGCGCGGGTTCCCAGTCCGCCACTGCGTCGGCGATGTACATGAGCACCTCGTAGGACGACCACCCCGTCTCCGCGGTCGTCACCACCTCGGCGAGCATGCCCTTGCGCGTCTTCCACTCCGCCAGCGGCTGGACGGCGTCCTCGAAGTACTCGGGGCAGATGATCAGGTATCGCGCCCCCTCGGCCCGCGCGGGCCCTACCACCATCATCGCGAGGACCGCGACCGCTGCGAGTCTTGCTCCCATGATTCCTCCGTACCTGCCTACTAGGGTGTACGAAACCCACCCGCATCTTCAAGGAATGCGTGCACGCGCAGGGGCGTGAAAGAAAACCAGGGCCGCTGCGTAGTACCCTGGCGAGGGGACGAGAGAGGAGCAGACCTTGAGCGACGAGGACACCCGCAAGGACGACGCGCAGCCCGAGGAGGAACCCAAACCCCAGGGCGGCGACATCATCGAGGAGCTCGACAAGCTCGGCCGCGACGTGAGCCAGGGCATCGCCGATGCGTGGCGCAGCGACGAGCGCAAGGAGGTGCAGGAGGAGATCGAGAAGGGACTGGGGGCGGCCGGCAAGGAGCTGGGCAAGGTCGCTGCGGACGTGAACAGCTCCGAGGCGGCGCAGGAGCTCAAGAAGGGGGCGAAGGCGGCCGGGCGCGAGCTCAAGTCGGGGCTGCTGTCAGGGCTGAAGTTCCTGAACCGGGAGATGGGGGGAGGTGGAAGCGGACGTGGGGGTGAAGGTGAAGGTGAGGATGGGGGGGAGAAGGAGGACGGGGAGGGGGGCGACTAGTCCTTCTTCACCGGAGTCAGGCCGCCGAAGATCTTGTCTCCCAGTCCGAAGATGCCGATCGGCTCTTCCATCTGGCCGCCGCCGGCGAGGATGAGGCCGTGGATGGTGGGGACCCACAACAGGAACAGCAAGGGCAGGGCGACGAGGCCGATGCCGCACGTGATCAGGTAGATGAACATGAAGGCCACGCCGCCGAGCATGGCGGCGAGGTAGACGATGGTGGCCTGCTTGGCGTGGTACAGGGCGAAGGCGTTGTCGCGCATGGCCAGCGGCAGGACGCACACCGGGAAGCCGATGAACATGGACGCGTAGGAGAGCATGGCGAACATCTTGCCCTGCTCGATCTCCTCGGGTGTGGGATCTGCGTCACCCGCGGGGGCGTCGGGGACGGGGGCTTCGTCGGGCTGCGGTGTCTCGGTGGTGCTCACGGTGGACCTCCTGCGGTAGTCTACGATACTGACGAACCTCGAAGTTATTCTCACGACCCCCGAGGTCACCGCGGGAGAGTGGATGCGGACGGTCCCCGAGTGCATGCCGTGTTTCCTGCGTCAGGCGGTCAACGCCGCGCGTGCGGCGGGCGCGAACGAGGCGCAGACGGACGTGATCCTGCGCGACGCCATGTTGCACCTGGAGGAGTCGGACTGGAGCCTGTCGCCGCCGCAGCTGGCCGTGGAGATCTACCGCAACGTGCGCCGGACCACCGGGGTGGACGACCCCTACGCGGCGGACAAGGCCCGCGCCAACGAGCTGGTGGTGGGGTTACTGGACGACCTGCGGGCGCGGGTGGAGGGGGCGGACGATCCCTTCTCCGCTGCCGTGCGCCTGGCCATGGCGGGTAACGTGATCGATCTCGTGGCGTTCGACGCCATCGACCGGGACCTCGTGCTCGAGGGGGTGGAGCGCGCCCTGAGCGAACCTCCGGCCGTGGACCGCATCGACGAGCTCCGCGCCGCGTTGCAGGACGGCGACGGCGACGTGCTGCTGATCACCGACAACGCCGGCGAGATCGGGTTCGACCGGGTGCTGGTCGAGCAGATGATCGCGCTGGGGGTGGACGCGGAGCGGATCTCGGTGATGGTGCGCGGTGGGCCGGCCATCAACGACGCCCTGTTCGCCGACGCGGCCCTGTTCGGCATCGATGACCTGGTGCACGTGACCGACACGGGCGTGGACGCGCCGGGGTTGCTGCTGGACATCGCCGGGCCCGTCGCCGTGGAGACGTACCGGGCCGCCGAGACGGTGATCGCCAAGGGCCAGGGCAACTTCGAGTCGTTGCCCCTGGACGACCCGCGGGTGTTCTTCCTGCTGCGCCTCAAGTGTGACCCCGTCTGCCGCTTCATCGACCTGCCGCAGGGCAGCCAGGTGGTGATGCGGGGTGGCACGTGAGCGGGGTGGAGCGGAAGCTGCTGCAGCGCAAGCTGACGCGTGTGGGTGTCCACGTCGCGTCCTTCGTCGTGGTGGGCACCATCCTCGGCTGGCCCTGGCAGGTCATGGGGTTCTGGGCGGTAGGGCTGGTGGTCTACCTGGGCAAGACCGTGTACGACCTGGTGGGGCCACCGCGGGGCGGCCGGTCGGCCAGCGATCCTCCCGTGACGGTGCCGACAGCCGAGACGGCGTCCCACGCCACCGATCCCTACCTGCGCGACCTGGAGCGAAGTATCGAGGCGCTGCGCCGGGCGGCGGCGGAAGCGGGCGCGGCCTGCATGGATCTCGACGCCGTCGCGGACGCCGCGCGGACCCTGCACCGCCGTCGGCAGCGGTTGGGAGAGCTGGTGGACCCCGGGCTGCGCCGTCGGCTGGACGGGGAGCTGGAGCAGGCCCGCGAGCGCGCTGCCGGAGCATCCGACGAGCGCGCCGCCGAGGTGTACGAGGCCGAGGCGCAGGCCATCGCGTCGCGGCTCGAGGCCATGGACGACGCCTCCACCGTGGCCGAGCGGCTCCGCGCCCGCGAGCGCACCATCCTCCACGAGATCGACGCGGCGCGCCTCGCCCTCGCCCGGTCCGGCATCTCCGACGAGCCGACCGCCTCGCTGGGCCGCCACCTCGACAAGCTCCGCGCCGACCTCGCCGCCGAGACCGAGGTGGAGGAGCGCCTCGCCCAGGCCCGCCGCACCCAGCGCGCCCGCGAGACCTGATGTCCAGAATCTGAATTCCGAAATCCGAACCCTTCCTTGACACCCCCCTCATTCGCCGCCACCATCCCCTCGTTCCGCGGCGGCAGGTATGACCGCAGCCCATCCGGGGCGCGGTCGAGAGGGAAGCCGGTGAGACACCGGCGCGGCCCCCGCCACTGTGACCGGGGACGAAACCGGGGCGAGCTCCCCTCGCGGTCGTGACGCGACCGCACGGGCTCGAAGACCACTGCGCTGGACGCGTGGGAAGGTCCCGGGAGTAGGCCGATCCGGAAGCCAGGAAACCTGCCTGCTGTCGCCCACGGACGGTGCACGGGGCGTGCGACCGGGCCGGACCTCCCGTCCGACTGCCCTGACCACCCCCGACACCGTGAACCCAGTACGGGAGGTACGAAGATGTCTGTGTGGATCGGGAAGTGGATGTTCGCGCTGTCGCTTATCGCGGCTATGGCCCTGGTGGTCGGTTGCCCCGGTGACGACGACGACTCG
>CAZLEO010000100.1:0-29291 GCA_964558555.1 uncultured Rickettsiales bacterium
GTTCTCAGGGTATCGCGAATGCCCGTTCTGTTCCTTGAATCTTCGTCCGCCCGCGGCCCGGGCTTCACGCGAGCACTCTCCCCCTCTTGCGGAACCGCCCTGGACACCACACCCGCACCGCACTCGCACCCGAGAACTGGATACGTGAGGTCGTCGGGGATCTTTGTTCTCACGCCAAGGCGCCAAGATGCCAAGCCGCAAAGAAGAAATCTGGAGGAGGTCGGCCAGACCAGCGGATGAGGCTCGGAGATTCAGAACCAGGCGGGAGAGCACGTGGCGTTGTAGTTACCCTCGCCGTAGCGCACGTAGCCCTCCCAGGTGAGGACGTCGTAGCTCTCGGCAAAGGCGTTGAGGTGATTTCGGAGCCTCCGTGCCTCCGTGTCTCCGTGGTGTTCTCTTCTTATCCGTGGATCGCCTTGCCCCCCGACCCCAGCGCCGCCTCCTTGACGATCTCCGACAACGTCGGATGCGCGTGCACGGTGTGTCCCAGCTGCTGGGCTGTCGCACCGAAATGCATCGCCACGACGACCTCGGCGATCATCTCCGAGGCGCGCGGGCCGACGATGTGGGCGCCGAGGATCTTGCCGGTCTCGGACGACGAGAGGACCTTGGCCATGCCCTCTTCCTGCCCCAGCGACTTGGCGCGGCCGTTGGCGCGGAACTGGAAGCGGCCGGTGGCGTAGGCGATGCCCTGTTCCTTGAGCTGGGCCTCGGTGGCGCCGACCGAGGCGAGCTCGGGATCGGTGTAGACGACCGAGGGGATGACGTCGTAGTCCACGTGGGCGGAGTTGCCGGCGATGACGTCGGCGACGGCGACACCCTCGTGCTCGGCCTTGTGGGCGAGCATGGGGCCGGGGACGAGGTCGCCGATGGCGAACACGCCGGGGACGCCCGTGCGGAAGTGGTCATCGACCAGCACGCGGCCGGCAGCGTCGATGTTCAGGCCGTCGAGGGTGAGGCCGGCGCTGGCGGGGCGGCGGCCGACGGCGACGAGGACCTTGTCACAGGAAATGTCCTTGGTGCGGCCCTTGACGTCTTCGAGGTGGAGCATCACGCCGTCGTCGGTGACGTCGGCAGACTTGACGGTGGTCTTGAGCTCGAGGGCGAGGCCCTGCTTCTTCAGCGACCGCTCCAGGGTCTTGGCGGCCTGCTGGTCGGCGAAGGGGGTGACCTGCTTGAGCATCTCCACGACGGTGACCTGGGCGCCGAGGCGTCGCCAGACCGAGCCGAGCTCGAGGCCGACGGCGCCGGCGCCGATGACGACGAGGTGGTCGGGGACCTCGGTGAGGTTCAGGGCGCCGGTGGAGTCGATGACGCGGTCGCCGTCGAAGGGCAGGAACGGCAGCTGGACCGGGACGCTGCCCAGGGCGAGGACGATGTTCTTGGTCTGCAGATCCTGGACGCCGTCGTCGGTGGTGACGCGGACATGGCCCGGCTCGACGACCTCGCCGACACCCTGGACCACGGTGACCTTGTTGCGTTTCATGAGGCCGGCGATGCCGGTGGTCAGCTCGGTCACGACACGTCGCTTGCGCTCCTGGATCGCGTCGAGATCGTATGAGGCGCCGTCGACGTTCACGCCCAGGGAGGCGAGGTGGCCGGAGGTGTGCTCGAAGGCCTCGGAGGACTCGAGCAGGACCTTGGACGGGATACAGCCGACGTTGAGGCAGGTGCCGCCCAGGGAGGCGTTGCGGTCGACCAGGGCGACGGAGAGGCCGAGCTGGGCGCAGCGGATGGCGGCGACGTACCCGCCAGGGCCGGCGCCGATGATGGTGACGTCGTGGGTGGTCAATTGGGGGGCTCCCGCGGCTCGAATTCAATTGTGCCGACGCAAAGCGTCGGCGAGGTTTTTGCGTTCCCACGCAAAGCGTGGGAACGAGGTGCAAGGGGCTATTCCTTGCGGATCGCCTCGCGCTTGCGCTGCACCTCCAGCGCGCCGGCGATGCCGACCAGGGCGTGCTGGTTGTTGTCGATGCGACAGTGGTTGTCGACGACGCCCATGCGCAGGGCGCCGAGGGCGCGAGGCGAGTTGGCCATCCAGAACACGGTGTCGGGGCGGAAGATCTGCTCGGACATGTGACGGGTGGCCTGGAGGACGGCGTCCTCGAAGATGGTGGCGTCGACCCCCATCTCCCAGGCGGTGCGGACGACGCCCATCATGGCCTCGGTGCGGGAGCCGGCGCGGGTGGTGCGCGGGACGTCGTTGGTGCGCCGATAGGCGCCGCGGTAGTCGGGGAACGGCGCGATGTGCGGGCCACCGAACTGCTCGGAGGCGTGGTGCGTGCCCATCTGGATGGCGCGCTCGGCGTACTCGGGGTTGCCGGTGTTGTGGAACAGCAGCTGCAGCGCCTGCATGACCCAGTGGTCGGGGTTGGACCAGCGGTTCTTCTTGTAGATGCGGACCTGGTTGGCGGCGATGGCCTCGGCGGCATCGAGCCAGCGCTCGTCGCCCGTGGCCTCGTAGTAGCGGGTCAGCGCGAGCATGACCTCGCCGGGGTAGTACAGGGGCTCCTTCTCGACCTTGTCCAGCGTCATGGCCTGGGTGTAGTTGCGGAACACCTTGCCGTCCTCGTCGATCATGTCGAGCATGGTCAGCGCCAGGCCTTCCATGACCACCTCGTCGTTGTCGCGGTAGATGGCCTCGACATGCTTGGGGTCGGAGATGTGCTCCTTGGGAGGACGCGACAGGTAGGTCATCAGGCTCAGCGCTGCAGAGCCGGACTCGCAGCGGCGACCGTCCATGAGGCAGTAGCGGTCGTCGGTCTTGGCGTCGGGGACCACCTCGAGGCGGGAGAAGACACCGCCCACGGAGATGGCGCCGGCGTCCATGTAGTCGTCGAGATCGTCGCGCAGGTAGGGTTCGTCGTAGGCGAGCTCGGCCATCTCGAACAGGCCGTACACCGACCCGGCGTGGCGCACCCAGCTGTAGTCGCGCGAGCTCTTGTCGGTGTTGGGGTAGTACTCGTAGTCGAAGGTGCCGTCGGGCTTGACCGTCTGCAGCAGCCAGCGGCCGCCGAGGCGGATCACCTCGAGGATCTCCTCGGAGCTCTGATCGTCGATGAGCACGTTGCCGCGGTACAGGTCCGCGGCGCCCTCACCGGGGATGACCTCGCCGAAGGACGTGGTGCGGAAGCGTTGCAGGTCGGTCTCGGGCTTCTCCCAGGCCTTGGCGCCCAGGCTGGCACGCTTGCAGCCCTCGGCGAGCAGCCGCGGGAGCTTCTCGTCGCGCTTGGTCACACGCGGCGACAGGAACCCCTGGGTGACGGCCTCGGCGGGCAGCACCACCCCCGTGTCGTCGCCGTTGACGACCTCCAGGCCGTCCACGCCAGGCTCGAGGAAGTACCAGAACGAGCGTAGCTCACGGCCGGGGATGGGGAACGAGGGCCCGAGTACGTCCACCATGAAGCGGATCTCGGAGGCGTCGCTCTCCCACTCCTCGCGGTCGTGGGCACCGTCCAGGGCGCGGCCCGTGGCCAGGGCGACACGCTCGCCCAGGGTGCCCTCGCTCGCCACGCCCCGCAGGCGCTTGGTCTCGCCGGGCCGGAACAGGCTCACGTACACGTCGTGCTCGGGCGTCGCGGCCAGGGCGGGATCGCCCGCCAGGCCCGACAGGCTCGCCGGGATCTCGTCGCCCTCGCCGCCGGCGCTGATGGCGCGACGGACGAGCTTGACCGCGGCGGCCTTGGCCTCGTCGGACACCTCCGGACCCTTCTCGGGGATGTCCCAGGCCCAGAAGAGCACGTCGTCGGTCAGCGGCGGCATGAAGCCGAAGCGCTCGTCCCAGTCGGTACACGGGCCGTATTCGCGGATGACCGTGCCCTCGCCGTCCACCAGCGCGGCGGACCGCTCCGGCCACCCGCTGGCCTCGGCGAACTCACCGTCCGCGTCCACGAACGCCGGCACCTTGACGCGCCGCTGGCGCAGGAAGTCCGACGCGTCCCCGCTCGAGGTGCCCTGCGGCAGGATCAGGATGATCGGCAGCTTCAGCTCGGCCGCGCCCTTGATCACCCGCGTCAGGTCCCGGGTGATGGCGCGCAGGCGGCGATCCTTGGTGTCCGTGTCCAGGTAAAGGACAAGCGCGCGCTCACCGGTCAGCTCGGCCAGCTCCACTTCCTTGCCCTTGGGGGACCTCAGCGTCGCCGTCAGGTCCAGCTTGTCCCCCTCAGGGACCTCCGCCAGCTGGAACTTCACCGGCTCCGCGAGCTCGGTGACCTCGTCGAAGGTCTTCTTGCCGCCGCCGGTGTCCTTGGCCGTGGTCTCGGTGGAGTCCTTCATGGACACCCAGACCAGCGCTCCGGCCAGGCCGATGGCGATCACGACGGCGATGATGGTCGGCAGGTTGGTGCTTTTCATGTCGTCCCTCAGCGTTTGATTGCACGCGCGCGCAAGTTGCGCGTGAAGTCAAAGCAGAGATGGGCGGGAAAGGCAAGGGTAGGAGGGGGTTGAAGGTTGAAGGTTGAAGGTCGAAGGTCGAAGGTCGGGAGAAGGAAGGGAAGGTGGGGGCGGGCCTGCGGCCCGCGTCAGTCGCCGTCGTGGATGTTGGTGCTGCCCTGGATGCCGGAGGTGGAGACGTCGCCGCCGTCGTCGTAGATGTCGAGGTTGCCGGTGACGTCCTGGACGACGATGGCGCCCTCGCCGTCGTACACGACCACGTTGCCGTCGACGGTGGTGACCTCGAGGTCGCCCGAGCCGTCGTCGACGTGGACGTCGCCGAGGATGTCCTTGACCTGGATGTCGCCCTCGTAGTCGTCGATCTGCAGGGTGGAGCAGTTCTCGACGAGGAGGTTGCCGCCCTGGTCCACCACGTTGATGGGCAGGCTGTCGGGGATGCGGACCGAGATGTTGATCCAGTAGTCGCTGACCTCTGGATCCATGACGGTGAGCAGGGCCTCTCCCTGGTCGGTGGCGTAGAGCTGGGCCACGTGGGTGCCCTTGGCCTCCTCGTCGCTCTCGTCGTCCTCCTGCGTGGTCATCAGCTCGACGAACATCTCGATCTGGTCGGTGTCCGCGCCGGTGACGGAGAGGTCGCCGTTGCCCATGCCCACGGTCATCGTGTCCACCAAGGTGGCGTCGATGTTGGTGGAGTAGGAGATCACCAGGCGCTCCTGTTCCTCACCGCAACCCGCCAGCATCAGTCCGAGGATCGCCCCGGCAGCCATCATCCACGTGCTTGTCTTCATCTCGTCCTCCCGGCGCGCGCATTCGAGACCTGTGTCCCGTTCATCGCGCACTATTCCGACACGGCGTGCCGCATCTGGCGCGATTTTACCACTGATGGGCGCCGTAGATCGACCGTCACGTGGACGGCGTCGAACTGCAGCGCTGTCTAGGAGTATGGCGCCGGTGGGGCCGGGGCCCAATTACCGGGTGCTTACCGGGGAGTCTCCCACACCCCGATCAGCAGCTCGCGCAGCTCGTGGGGCTCGCCGCGGACCTCGATGCCGTACTCGCGCAGCCAGCGGACGACGGCCCGGGCCATCTTGTGGGGTCTGGCCGAAGCGACGAGGGAGTAGGCCAGGGCAGCGGCGAGGTCGGCGACGAGGGCGTCGCCGGCGGGGCCGGGGTCGTCGACGAGGCCGGCGACGACGAGGCGGGTCAGCGCGTGGCGGGCGTGGCGGCCCTGGTTGGTGGCGTAGGGGTCGGTGGGCAGGGGGGCCCCGAGGCGGTCCTCGTAGTCGGCGCAGGACAGCCAGGTGAGGCCGGCGAGGTCCGCGTCCGCGCGCACGTGGCGGCGGTCGTCGCTGACCACCACGGGGGGGTGACCGGCGTCGCGGAGCTCCATGGCCAGGGCGATGACGCGCTCGTCGGCCTTCTCCGGGGCGCGGCTGAAGGACTCGCGGGCGCCGCGGGGATCCTTGCGCTGCGGGATGCCGGTGAGGTCGGCGCCGTCCCAGACGATGACGGTGCGCTCGCCGCGGCGCTCGCAGTCCCGGGCCACGGCCTCGAACACCGCGTCACGCAGCCCGGCGAGGCCCCCGGCGTCGCGGGCCATGCTCAACGCCACGGAGCCCAGGGCGAGGTTGTAGCCGTCGATGACGTGGATCACGGGCGATCAGCCCAGGTTGATACGGCGACGGATCTCCAGCAGCTGGCTGCGGATCTCGCGCAGGGCATCGACGTGGTCGGCCTCGCGCTGCTCGAGGCGGTCCTCGAGGTCGGACTTGACCTGGTCCACCTCGGCCTCGGCGGCGTCGCGGTCGTGGCGATGCAGGAGACGCCGGCGGGCGCCGGCGATGGTGAACTTCTGACGGTACAGCAGGTCCTTGATCTCGAGGATGCGCTCGATGTGCTCGCGTCGGTACAGGCGCTGGCCGCTGGTGGACTTCTCAGGCGTGATGTGGCGGAACTCGGTCTCCCAGTAGCGCAGGACGTGGGGCTCGAGCTCGGTGATGCGGGCGACCTCGCCGATCTTGAAGTAGGTCTTGGACGGGATGACGGTCACGGTGGTCGTGGGCTACTTGCTGCCGTTGAGGGCGTCCTTGAGGACCTGGCTGGGCTTGAAGGTGAGCACCTTGCGCTCGCTGATCATGATCACCTTGCCCGTCTGGGGGTTGCGGCCCACCCGCGACCGCTTGGGCCGGACCACGAAGTTGCCGAAGCCGGAGATCTTGATCTTCTCGCCGCGCTCCAGGGTCTCCTTGACCGTGTCGAAAACCGTCTCCACGAGCTCGGCTGCCTCCTTCTTGGAGAAGCCCACGCGCTCGTAGATGTTCTCGATGATATCCGCCTTGGTCATGCCGTGACGCCGGAGGGACCTAGTCCTCCTCCGACTCCTCCTCCCCCCACAGATGGAAACAGAACTCGTCGGTCCGGGGGACGCCGCCGAGCTCGCCACATCCGAGCCAACCCTCCCACAGGGTCTCGTCCAGACCGTTCTGCGCCAGCTCAGCCTCGCCGTCCCCCACGCCGCGGGGGTCGAAGCTGACCGTCACGCGGACGATCTCGGACAGGTCGTATCCGTTGGCCTCGAAAATGTCGCGGTAGATGCGCACGCCCGTGTAGCGAAGGTGCTCCTCGCCAGGGGGGGCGGACGCCGGCGAGACCCAGGCCTCGCCGATCACCTCGTGTCCGCCGCAGCAGGTGACCTCGGTCCAGACGGCATCGTCGGGGATGTCGTCGGTGGGGTCCTCGGCTGCGCTGTCGTCGTCGTCGCCGTCGCGGGCGCCTGCGGAGTCGTCGTCGTCGCCCGCCGCGGAGTCGTCGTCGTCGCCCGCAGCGGAGTCGTCGTCGTCACCCGCGGCGGAGTCGTCGTCGTCACCCGGGGTGGCGTCGTCGTCGTCTCCTGGGGTGGCGTCGTCGTCGTCGCCCGTGGCGGAATCGTCGTCGTCTCCAGGGGTCGCGTCGTCGTCGTCGCCCGGCGTGGCGTCGTCGTCGTCGCCGGTATCCTCGACCACGTCCACCTGCAGGCAGTCGTCCTCGCTGTTGAGCGCCTGGTAGATCGGCTCGTCGTCCCCGCAGCTGGGGACCACGAACGCCATCGCCAGGATTGCCGACCACACAGCGAGCCATTTCATGGCGCTAATTGGGAGTGTATTTGACACGAGTTCCAAATATAGAAATCGAGCCGATCCGTGTCAAGAAGATTTCGTTATCCTTAGGTTTTCTGGAAATCGAGCCCCTCGACAGAGGCCCCGATTTCAGGCCTCTCGGACCGTCACTCCGGCCACGGCGCGCAGCCGCCCCAGGACCTTGTTGAACGCGCCGTCGACCACGTCCCCGGCGAGGGTCCCCTTGTCGGACTGGAAGACCATGCGGATGGCCACGGAGCGCTTGTCAGCGCCCAGCTCGTCGCCCTCGTACACGTCGAACACGTCGGCGGAGATGAGGTGCGCGGGCTTGGCCTTGCGCACGGCCGCGATGAGCTCGTCGGCGGTGACGTTGCGCTGCACGAGCACGGCCACGTCGCGCTGGGCCGAGGGGTACTCCGACGGCACCTTGTACTTCAGCTTGGGGGCCTTGCGCACGAGGCCGGCGAAGTCCAGCTCGAACACGTAGGCGGGCCCTGCGAGGTCGTGGCGGGCCACGATCCCGGGGGCGAGGCGGCCGATGAGGCCGACGCGATCCCGACCGCGTCCCAGCACGGCGGCCTGGGCCGGGTCCAGGAAGGCGGGCAGGTCCGCCGGACGGTCGAAGCGCACGCCGCCCACGCGGAAGTGAGCGAACACGCCCTCGAGGATCCCCTTGAGGTCGTAGAAGTCCACGGCCTCGGACGCGTCGCCCCAGGACCGCGGATGGCGAGCGCCCATCCACAGCGCGGCCAGGGCCACGGTCTCGGCCACGCCGGTGTCGCCGCTGCCGAGACGGAAGGTGCGCCGCAGCTGGAACGAGCGCAGGTCGGCGGTGCGGCGGCTCGCAGCGCCCGCGTGGCGGACCATGGCCGGCAGCAGCGTCGGTTGCAGCAGCGCCGAGTCCGCGCCCAGCGGGTTGGTCAGGCGCACGGTGGCGGCTACCTCGTCGTCGGTCAGGCCGAACTCGCGCAGCTCGGCCTCG
Source organism: uncultured Rickettsiales bacterium (assembly GCA_964558555.1). Classification (GTDB taxonomy): domain Bacteria; phylum Myxococcota_A; class UBA796; order UBA9615; family CAYRNR01; genus CAYRNR01. Next base: position 8,491 of record CAZLEO010000100.1, read on the forward strand.
CCGCAGAACGACAGCAGCTGCAGCTCGTCGAAGCCCTGGCCGACCATGAACCGTCGCGCGTCCTGCTCGAGGGTGTCGCTCCGGGTCACCGGCTCGCGAGGCGCCACGGGCAGGGTGATGGGGATGGCGTCGTAGCCGTGGATGCGCGCCACCTCCTCGACCAGGTCCACGTCCTGCTCCATGTCGAAGCGCCACGGGGGCCACTGGGCGCGCACGGCCTCGTCGCCGTCCGCCTCCGCGAGCAATTCCACGAGCATGTGGTCCTGCTTGAGCATGCCCGCGGCGGTCCGGGTGTCGATGTCGGTGCCCAGCAGGGCGTTGAGGCGCCTCGTCTCGAGGCGAATCCACCCCGGCTTCCAGGGGCGCGGGTTGCAGTCCGCCACCTTGCCGACGACCTCTCCGCCGGCGATCTCGACGATGAGATCGGCGAGCATGCGGTTGGCCGCTGCGGTGTTGCGCGGGTCCACGCCGCGGGCGAAGCGGTCGCCCGACTCGGTCCTGGCGCCCAGCCGCGCCATGGTGGCGCGGATGAACGTGGGCTCGAACCAGGCCGCCTCGAGCAGCAGGTCGGTGGTGTCGTCGGCCACCATGGAGCCCTCGCCGCCGATCACGCCGCCCAGGGCCACGGGGCCCTCGGCGTCGCAGATGGCCACGTCGTCGCCACACAGGGTGTGCTCGACGCCGTCGAGGGCCTTGAAGGGCTCTCCGTCGCGGGCCCGCCGCACGATGATCTGGCCACCGCGCAGGAAGTTCAGGTCGAAGGCGTGGAACGGCTGCCCCAGCAGCCGGCACAGGTAGTTCGTGGCGTCCACGACGTTGTTGTGCACGCCTGCGCCCACGGCCTTGAGCCGCTGGGTCATCCACGCCGGGGACGGGCCGATCGACACACCCCTGACCACGACGCCGGTGTACCGCGGACACCCCTCGTCGTCCTGGATGGTGATGGGCACGGACAGCTCACCTGCGCCGGCGGCGGTGGTGTACGCGCCAGGGGCGGTCTCCTCCCACCAGGCGCCGAGCCGCGCCGGTCCCTTCAGCTCCGCGCCGGTCAGCGCGGCGAGCTCGCGGGCCACGCCGACCATGCCCAGGCAGTCGGCGCGGTCCGGGGTGAGATCGAGGACCAGCACGCAGTCGTCCAGGCCCAGGACCTTCTGCACGGGCACGCCCAGCTCCTGGTCGCCCGGCAGGATCATGATCCCGGCCGCGTCGTCACCGATCTCGAGTTCCACCTCGCTGCACAGCATGCCGTCGCTGCGCTCGCCGCGGATCTTGCCGCGCTTGACCACGCCGCCGGGCAGCCGCGCCTTGTGCACGGCCAGGGCCACGCCGTCTCCGGCCTTCATGTTGTTGGCGCCGCAGACCACGGTCCGCTCTTCGGTGCCGTCGAACACGCGGCACACGGACAGCTTGTCGGCGTTGGGGTGAGCGTCGACCTGCTCCAGCCGCGCGGTGATCACGCCGCTGAACTGGGGGCCGGACCGCTCGATCTCGTCCACCTCGATGCCGGCGATGTTCAGCAGCTCGGCCGCCTCTTCGGGCGTCTGCTGAAGATCCACCAGCTCCTTCAACCAGCTCCAGAGAACTCGCATCGTCTCGCTCCGTCAGAACTGCGCCAGGAAACGGGGATCACACTCGAACAGGACCCGGAGGTCCTGTATGCCGTAGCGAAGCATGGTCAGTCGCTCGATGCCCATGCCGAACGCGAAGCCCTGCACCTGTGCCGGGTCGTAGGCGTCGGAACGGACCTTGCTGAACACGTTGGGGTGCACCATGCCCGACCCCAGCACCTCCAGCCAGCTGTCCCCCCAGCGGATGTCCAGCTCGGCGGACGGCTCGGTGAACGGGAAGTAGCTCGACCGGAACCGGAACTCGGTCTTGGGGCCGAAGAACTCGCGCACGAAGCTGGCCAGCACCCCCTTGAGGTCGGCGAAGCTCACGTCGTCGTCCACCCACAGGCCCTCCACCTGGCTGAACACGGGGCTGTGCGTGGCGTCCACCTCGTCGCGGCGGTACACCCAGCCAGGGCACACCACCCGCACCGGCGGCGGCTGGCTCTCCATCACCCGCACCTGCACGGGGCTGGTGTGGGTGCGCAGCACCGAGCCGTTGTCCAGGTAGAAGGTGTCCTGCATGGCCCGCGCCGGGTGATCGGCGGGGATGTTCAGGGCCTCGAAGTTGCGGAAGTCGGTCTCCACCTCCGGCCCCTGGACCACGTTGAAGCCCATGCCCACGAAGATCGAGGCGATCTCCTCCCAGGTCCGCGTGAGCAGGTGGAGGTGGCCGGCGGCCCGGGGCCGGCCGGGCAGGGTCACGTCGATCTCGTCGCCGCGCAACCCCTCCAGGGCCAGCGCGTCCAGGCGCGCCTTGACCAGGGCGTCCACACGGCCACGCACCTCGTTGATCTGCTTGCCCACCGGCCCGCGCTGCTCTTTGGGAAGGTCGCGGAGCCGTCCGAACAGGGCGGGCAGCTCGCCGTTGCGACCCACGAACGGCGCCTTGCGCTGGTGGACCTCGGCCTCGGACTCGGCCTCGCTCAGCGCGCGCTCGGCGTCGGCGAGGATACGTTCACAGGTGGCGTTGATCTCTTCAAGCATCCGCTTCTCCTGCGCGATCGGGAACGGGCCCGACAAGAAGGGGGAAGACTACGCCCACGCCTGGACGGAGTCCAGACACACGGGTCCCCTGGGTGAACGAAACGGTCTGGGGAGTCCGCCGCCTACTTCTTGGCGATGGCGGCGATCTGCTCGAAGGCGGGGAAGTCGTCGATGGCGATCTCGGAGAGCATCTTGCGGTTGATGCCCACGTCGGCCTTCTTCAACGCGCCCATCAGCACCGAGTAGCTGGTCTCACACGCCTCGGCCGCCGCGCTGATGCGGGTGATCCACAGGCGGCGGAAGTCCCGCTTGCGGTTGCGGCGATCGCGGTAGGCGTACTGGTGGGCCTTGGTGTTGGCGTTCATCGCGGTGCGCAGCAGGGTGCGCCGCGTGCCGCGGAAGCCCTTGGTCTCTTTTCTCAGGCGCTTGATCCGGGTGCGCCGGATCAGGGATCTCTTCACACGAGGCATGGTTCTCTCCTTTTCGACGGCTTCCCTGCCCGGTGGGCGGTGACCGCAGGAGTGAAGGGGGTACTACAGTCCGAGCATCCGCCTGACGCGGCGGACATCGGCGGCGTTCACGTCGGTCCGCTTACGCAGGCGCCGCAACCGCTTGGTGTTCTTCTTGGTCAGGATGTGACTCTTGAACGCCTTGTTGCGGCGCAGGCGGCCCGTCCCGGTGGTCCGGAAACGCTTGGCCGCAGCCCTGTTGGTCTTCATCTTCGGCATGGCTGCCTTCTCACTTCTTCGCGACTTTGGGCGCCAGGACCATGCACATGGTCCGTCCGTCCATCCGCGGTGGCTGCTCGACGATCGCGATCTCGGCCAGATCCTTGATCACCGTCTGCAGCCGTTCGTATGCGATCTCCTTGTGGGTGATCTCCCGACCGCGGAAGATCACCGTCACCTTCACCTTGTCCCCTGCGTTCAGGAACCGCGTCGCGTTGCGCATCTTGAAGTCGTAGTCATGGACGTCGGTCTTGGGCCGTATCTTGACCTCCTTGACCGAGATCACCGTCTGCTTACGCTTCTTCTCCTGCACACGCTTTTTCTCGTCGTACTTGTACCGCCCGAAGTCCATGATCTTGCACACGGGGGGTCGGGCGGTGGGTGCGACTTCGACGAGGTCGAGCCCTTCCTGTTGCGCCATTGCAAAGGCGTCCCCGGTGGGCAAGACGCCCACCTGCTCTCCATCTGCCCCGATGACCCGGACTTCCCTGGCTCTGATTCGCCGGTTGACCCGGATCTCTTCGTGTTTGTACTCCTGTGGGCGACGGCGCTTGCCTCGACGCACGATTAACTCCTCGACCTGCTGTTCAAGTTCTCACCTCCAAAGTAGACGCAGTTCACGGTCCGTTCGCAGAGCAGCAGCCTAATTACGGGAACCCACCCTCGATGTCAACCCAGACTTGGGGCCTGTCCCTTCAGCCGCCTTCGGGCCGCGCCGCCGGAACGGTTGCGCGGCTGGCGGTCTGCCAACGGATCCACTCTACCATTTCCTCGACCGAGATCGGGTCGATTGTACCGCCCCCGCGCACGCGCGGGGAGAGGGTGCCCGCCTCCTTGTCCCGTTCGCCCACCACCAGCAGGTACGGGATCTTCTCCGAGGCGGCGACGCGGATCTTCGCGCCGAGCTTCTCGGCACCGAAGTCGCCCTCCACCCTCAGACCGGCGAGGCGCATCTTCTCGACCACCTCGCGGCCGTAGTCCTCGGACTTCTCGCTCACCGTCAGGACGCGCGCCTGCTCCGGGGCCAGCCACACGGGGAAGGCGCCGCCGTAGTGCTCGATGAGCACGCCGAAGAAACGCTCCAGCGATCCCAGCAGCGCCCGGTGCAGCAGGATGGGGCGGTGCTTGGAGCCGTCCTCGCCCACGTAGGTCAGGTCGAACCGCTCGGGCAGGTTGAGGTCCACCTGGATGGTGGTGCACTGCCACGCGCGGTCCAGGGCGTCGCGGATCTTGATGTCGATCTTGGGGCCGTAGAACGCGCCGCCGCCCTCGTCCACCTCCCAGGGCAATCCCGAGTCGTCCAGGGCCCTGGTCAGCGCGGCCTGGCTCTTCTCCCACACCCCGTCCTCGCCGATGGACTTCTCCGGACGCGTGGACAGGTAGATGTCGTAGCCCTCGAAGCCGAACGCGCCGAGCATGGACAGGCTGAACTTGACCAGCCGCTTGAGCTCCGCCTCGAGCTGGTCCATGCGCACGAACAGGTGGGCGTCGTCCATGGTGAAGCCGCGCACCCGCAGCAGCCCGTGCAGCACGCCCGACTTCTCGTAGCGGTAGTCGGCCCCGAGCTCGGCCCACCGCAGGGGCAGATCGCGATAGGACCGCAGCCGGTCCTTGTAGATGAGGATGTGGAACGGGCAGTTCATCGGCTTGAGCTGGTACTGCTGCCCGTCGATGTCCATGGTGTCGAACATGGACTCCCGGTAGAAGCCGGTGTGTCCCGACGTCTCCCACAGGTCGATCTTGGCGATGTGCGGCGTGTAGACGATGCCGTAGCCGTGGGTCAGGTGCTGGTCCTGCCAGAAGTCCTCGATGTACTTGCGGATCAGGCCGCCCTTGGGGTGCCACAGGATCAGGCCCGGGCCGTTCTCGCCCATGGTCGAGAACAGGTCCAGCTCCCGGCCGAGGCGGCGGTGGTCGCGTCGCTCCAGCTCCTCGAGGCGCGCCTGGTGGGCCTTCAGATCCTTGGGATCGAAGAACGCGGTGCCGTAGATGCGCTGGAGCATCGGGTTGCGCTCGTTGCCCCGCCAGTACGCGCCGGCCGTGTGCATCAGCTTGAAGGCGCGGATCTTGCCCGTGGAGGCCATGTGAGGCCCGCGGCACAGGTCCACCCAGTCGCCATGGCTGTACAGGCTCACCGTGTCCACGCCCTGGTCGCGCACCAGGTCCTCGATTAGCTCCACCTTGTAGTGCTCGCCCTTGCCGCGGAAGAGCTCCAGCGCCTCGTCCACCGGCACCTCGGTGCGCTCGATGGGCAGGTTGGCGGACAGCTGGCGGTTCATCTCGGCCTCGATGGCCTCGAACTCGTCGCTGGAAAACGGCGTGTCGCGGTCGAAGTCGTAGTAGAAGCCGTCCTTGATCGTCGGGCCGATGGTGACCTGGGTGCCCGGGTACAGCTTCTGCACGGCCGCGGCCATCACGTGGGCGGCGGTGTGGCGCAGCACGTCCAGGGCCAGGGGATTGGCGCGCAGCACCGCCTCGAACGTCGCGTCGGCGCGGATGGGGGTCATCAGATCGGTCAGCTCGCCGTCCAGGGTCACCGCCACGGTCTTCTTGCGCACCTTCGACGGCAGGCCGCGGATCACGTCGGCGGCGAGAACGCCGTGGGGGTGCTCCTTGACGGAGCCGTCGGGGAACGTCAGCTGGATCGTGTCGCTCATCGTGGTCACCTCGAGGGAGCGGAACAGTGTGGCAGATGGGTGGGGGAAGTCAACGCGCGTTCACGCGCGGATTGCTACAGGCCCGAGGTGGCGGCGAGGGTGTCGCTTCGCGTGTGTATCCAGTCACGCTGGTGGTCCTGGTACTCCTCCACCGTGTCCATGGAGATCTCCTTGCGGGGATCGGCGTCGATGTAGGGGTTGATCAGGTCGATGGCCTGCTCCAGCGTGAGGTCCAGGGCGCTGGTGTCGGCGGTGTAGCGGACGTCGTCGAGGGCGTCGCTGAACGCGTCGTGGCACGCGGGGTCGGCCTTGCAGTAGTACGACAGGTAGCCGCCCGGGCTCGTGATCGGGGTCGTGTCGCAGAACGCCCAGTCGTGGTCCCACGGCATGAGCTTGACCAGCCCGTCCGCCGGGTCGAAGTACACGCGGTAGTTGTTGTGGTTGTACGTGTACCCGTCGTACTGCCCCACCCAGATCTCGGTGGCCCAGTACCGCACGAAGTGGCCCATGTGGACCACGGCGCCGATGCTGGACGACCAGTCGGCCCCGGCCGCGCACGCCTCCACCGCCGCGGTGACCGTGTGGATGTCGGCCAGGCCCACGTCCACCCCCTCGGTCAGCTTGAACAGGTGGTGTACGTCCGACGAGAAGTCGAGGAACGTGATCGACCCGTCGTCCCAGTGGAAGTAGTCCCCGTCGTACAGGTTGCCGTCCGATTCCTCGAAGTTCTTGTCCAGGAAGACGTCGTCGTACGCCTCCAGCACGCCGTACAGGCCGTAGTCCGCGCCGTTGACCGTCACCCACCCGTAACCCCACCGCGGCGTCGGGATGCCCATCGCCCGGTACAGCTCGCTGGCGATCAGGTCGTGGGTGAATGCGTAGTCCTGCACCATGTTGTTGAGGTTGAGCTGCTCCAGCCCCGACAGCTCCTGAGACGGGTCGTAGCGGTTGAAGTCCACCTTGAACCCCGCCTTGTGGTCCAGGTCCCTGTACGACCCCAGGTGCCCCTTCAGCCGGAACCCCACCTGGTCCATCGGCACCCCGTCGTACACCAGGTCCCCCTCCACGTAGGTGTACGGGTCCGCCCACAGGCTCGACACCGCCGCCGCCGACAGGGTGATGTCCACCTGGTGGATCTGGTGCAGGTTGAAGATCCAGTTCGACGGGTCCTCCGGCTGCTCCGCCCCCGGCACGTGCTCCACCCCTGGCGGGTACGTGTCGTCGTCGTCGTCGTCCCAGGGGATCACGTCGTCGTCGTCGTCCAGCACCGGGGTGATCGTGTCGTCGTCGCCTTCACCCCACACGTTGGCCGAGCAGGCCACGAGCTGGCAGACGAGCACGATCGCGGGGAGGACGCGGAGCACCTTGATGGAATTATAGGGGGGGGAGGAGACTCGGGGGCCAGAACGTAAGATACCTAGGCGCGACTGGATTCGCGGACCCGCGGGCGGCGCGGAAGTCTAGCGGGTACCCCAGAACGTAAGATACCTAGGCGCGACTGGATTCGCGGACCCGCGGGCGGCGCGGAAGTCTAGCGGGTACCCCAGAACGTCAGAACGAAAAAGGCCTAGGCGCGACTGGATTTGAACCAGCGACCCCTACCGTGTCAGGGTAGTGCTCTCCCACTGAGCTACGCGCCTAGGGTAACGTCGAATGTAATCTTCGAAAGAACGCAGAATCCTCTACAGGGGCGGAACGCGGCTGTCAAGTGCCTGTGACGACGATCAAGCGCATCGCGGGGGCGGTTCGGGAAGCGACGGCGGTCGTGCAGCGGCTGCGCGCGCGGCGGGGCTCGCCCGCGACGGTGGCGCTGGCGACGACGGTGGCGGCGGTGGTGGTGCTGGCGGTGGACGTGGCGTGGGTGCAGCGGTGGGTGCTGGTGGCGCCGGTGTTGCCGTACCTGCTGGGGGACCTGGCGGCGGGGGATCGGGGCAAGGGGCTGGCACACCTGGGGGCCTGGGCGGGGGTGGTGGCGGCGCTGGGGCTGATCGCGGGGCTGTACGGCAGGCCGCCGGAGCTGATCCGGGTGCAGGCGACGGTGCAGCACGAGGACACGGTGTCGTTCCTGGACCAGGGCGAGGGGGTGCTGGCGCGGCCGGAGGACTTCACGACCGATCACGCGCTCGACTACGTCTACGTGACCGCGGGCGCTGCGTTCACCGGCGGCGCCACGCCGCTGCTGATGGGCTGCCGCCAGCTGCTGCTGGTGGGCTGGGAGTGGGGCGCGCTGGCGCGGGAGCGCGGCGCGTGGCTGCTGGGCCTGACGCCCTGGTCGCCGGTGGGCGCGGCAGGGTACGCGGCGCTGCTGCTGGGCTGGGGAGAGGTCACCGGCGCCTACCTGGCGCGCCGACGCATCCGCTGGACGCCCCTGTGGCGCTGGGCCGGCGTGGGCACGGTGCTGCTGGGCTTGCACCTGCTGTTGCGCATCGACCTGGCGTACCCGTGGCTACGCTGGTTGCGATGAGCTGTCGAAAAACGGCTGGCTTTCGCTATAGTGTCCCCCACTTGGAGGTGACCACCGTGAGAGCTCTGTTTGTCCTCTTCCTGCTGATGCCCGCCTTCATCCTCGGCTGCCCCAACGGCGGCGGCGACGACGACGACAGCAGCAACACCCTCGCACCCGGGGAGGGGTACGACATCGGCGACACCCTGCCCAGCTGCGACATGACCAACCAGGACGGCGAGACCGCCAACGTGCATGACGCCGCGGGCGACCGCGTGCTGCTGGTCATCTCCGCGGGCTGGTGCGAGCCGTGCGGCCTGTCCGCCGACCACGCGCAGGCGCTGTACGACGAGCTCAACGAGGACTTCGGCTTCACCCTGTGGGAGACGCTGATCCAGGACGAGTGGCAGGGCAACGACGTGTCCGCCGCCCAGCTCCAGTCCTGGAAGGACCTGCACGGCCTGACCAGCCTGGACGTCTGGACCGACGGCGAGACCGACTGCCTCGACCCCTTCGGCATCAGCGGCGAGCTGCCCGTGTTCGTGATCGCGGACGAGGACCTGGTGATCCGCGAGATCATCGAGGAGGGTTACACCTCTTCGGTGGAGCAGCAGGTCGAGGACGCGATCCGGGACCTGTAGCCCTCCCCTCCCTGCCTACGGGCCCTCCTCCGCCGGCACCAGGTCGGCGTAGAACGAAGCGTGGTCCCCCGTCGAACCGCACGCGCCCCCCTCCAGCGGCCACATGACCACGCCGGGGATCATCGAGGTGATGTCGCCGAGCAGGCTCTCCACGGCCATGGGGATGACCAGGGCCATGAGATCGGCCAGGCCTTCGCCCTCGCTGCGATCGCAGTCGAGGAGCTCGTTGCAGGCGATGAGGGTGGAGGTCATGTCGCCCCCGTAGACGTCCACGGCGCCGGCCTCGGCGTCGACGGCGACCACGACGACGGCGTCGAGGACCACGTCGTAGGCGGGATCGGGCTGGCCGGAGCCGTCGAGGTCGGTGTCGATGTCGAGCATGAACCCGGGGATGTGGAAGTCCAGCACGCCGTCGGGGCCCTCGGCGGCCGTGCCCACGGGGGGGATGGAGGGCTCGGTGCGAAGGTACATCAGCTCCTCCTCGTCCACGTCGAGGGAGGGGAAGCTGCCCTGGAACAGGGCCGCGGTGAGCTCGATGGGGAAGTCGCCCGGGATCTGTCCGTCGATCTCCTGGACGAGCTCGCCGGAGGCGAACAGGGCGACGCCGATGGCGTTGAGGGCGTCGTCGTCGATCACCATGTGGAGGCCGTAGGGGACCTGGCCGACCGGGGTCATGGAGCCCCAGAGGGTGGGCAGGTCGCCGTCGGTGCTGACGCGGGTCGGTGGGACCTCGGCGTCACCGAGGTTGACGGCGAGATCGAGCACGAGGTTGACGCCGTCCACGTCGTGGCCGACCTCGGCGAAGGTGACCTCGATGAGGATGGGGCCGAACTCGAAGCCCTGGTCGAAGGCCTGCAGCAGTTCGTCCACCGCGGCCACGACCTCCTCGGACAGCATGGAGGCGATCATGTCCTCGAGGAAGATCGGGGCCACCGCCTCGATGATGTCGAGCACCCAGCCCCAGATGCCGTTGAAGTTCAGCTGCAGCCCCACGAGGTTCACGTTGATCTCGGTCATCTCGACCACGAGATCGCCCGCGGCGACCGACAGCGTGACCAGCCCGTCCACGTCCACCCGGTCGAGCCAGATGTTGCCGGGGTACGTGCCGAGGATGCCTGCGTCCACCTCCACGTCGATGGACACGTCGTACAGCGTCGCGATCAGCCCCAGGCCCGTGGCCTCGGCGTCCAGGTCGATCTCCATGCCGCCCACGTCGGCTGCGGTGGCGTTGATCTCGATGCCCATGCCCGAGTACAGCGGGTTGCTGTCGAGGATCTGCTGGACGATGGTCTCCTCGTTGAACTCGCCCAGGGCGATGACCTCCACGCCGTCGAGGCCGTGGTCGGTGATGCGAACGGCCAGACCGCGATCCACGGGCAGGATCGTGTCCACGGTGTCGCCGTGGACATGGGTGCGGCGGTCGCGCAGCCAGCCCGATGCGTCCTCCGCCTCGGCCAGCAGGGGCGTGAATACGGCGGTCTCGTCCACCGGCACGGCGGCGGTGAACGTGCCGTCGGACGGGGTCGCGTCGACGCCGGTGACGCTCACGACGGGGGAGTCGCCGGTGACGTCGCCCGTCACGGTCACGGACGGGCCCCAGCCCACCGTCCCCTCGTCCGGCGAGGTGATGGCCAGCGTCAGGGGATCCGGCTCGTCGGGGGTGGTGTCGTCGTCGTCGTCGTCGGTGTTGTTGGCGCCGAGGCCGTCCTCGTCGTCCTCGTCGGGGCATCCGGCGACCAACAGCGACAGACCGAGCAGCCAGGGCAGGCATCGATGCAGCATGGGCGTCTCCTCGGGGGCTAGTATCCCGTGTGCGCGCGATCGGTCAAGAGCAAGATCGGTGCGCTACGGGGGTGGTCGGCCAACGCGACGGAAGGTCACTCGACCGCGCCTCGCGAGCGCGCATTGACGCGCGCGCGAAGCGCCGGTAGCCTGCGCCCGCTGGAGGAAGCCATGACCCGTTCCAAGCGACAGCTCGAGATCCCGGCCCTCGCCCGCGACGCCTACCTCGTCGCCGCGGCGAGCCCCCTGGACGGCGCCCCGACCGCCCGCGACGCCTTCGCCAACCTGGCCGCCGCCATGCAGGCCGATCCCCAGCGGTTGCTGGGCTTCGTCCATTCGGGCTGCTACGGGCCGGGCGCCGACGCCGCGCTGGTCCACGCCGCGCTCGATCTCGCCCCCCAGGGGTACGCCGTCCTCGGCACGGACGCCGCCGCCCTGTGGGAGGCCGTCAAGACCGTGGCCAGCGGCTACTCCGGCTGCGTGCTCCTGGTGGGCGGCGCCACCGGCGCGGCCTGCGCCCTCGTCGCCGACCGCGAGACCGCCCAGACCCTCTCCCCTGCCCCGCTGCGCCTGCAGGTGTCGGTGGCGGGTCCCGCGTCCGACGACGCCGAGGACGAGGCCCTCCGCGTCGCCCGCGCCCTCAGCGGCGCCGACAGCGACCCCTCCGCCATCGACGGCGACCTCCTCGCCCACCTCTCCGCCATGACCGACGGCCTCGACCGCGGCACCACCGCCCTCGCCCTCCACCGGGCGGACGTGATCACCGCCATCGCGCTGACCGGCTGATCGGCCAGGGCGAACGAACCGACCTGCTCGCCCGTTCCGTACAAAGAAGAAACACGCCAGGCCGCCACGACGCCACGACGCCACGTTCTTGAAACTGGCTGTCTTTCCGGCGTGGCGCCGTTGCGTCGTGGCGTCGTGGCGTGCTTCCCCAACCTCCCGTTGGGCAGGTCCGCAGGAGCCCGAGGCCTACCGACAGGACTGCGTCCGCGAGGACGTGGAGTAGGTGCAGCTGAACCAGTCGTCGGAGCAGTTGCTGATCCAGGTACCGGAGACGCCGCAGGTGGGGATACCGCCGTTCCAGCCGGCGCCGGACCCGGAGCAGGTGCACCAGACGACCCAGTCACACGAGCAGCTGTAGCCCTCCTGGGCGGTGTAGCGCTTGGTTTCGGTGCCGTCGCAGTTGTAGTCGTAGGAGCCGTCGCCGCGGGCGCTGGTGAAGTAGGAGGTCTGGCCGGGGTGGGCCGAGGCGTTGGAGTCGTAGCAGTCGGTGGAGTCGGTGGTGTCGTAGTCGTTGGCCGCGTCCGGGGCGCACAGGCACTGGGAGAAGTCGACGTCGCCGTACCCGTCGCCGTCGAGGTCGCGGTAGTAGTCGGTGCAGCCGGGGTTGCCCTCGCCCTCGTCGGTGGAGCCGTCGCAGTCGTCGTCGATGTTGTTGCAGACCTCGGGCGCGCCCGGGTACACGTCGTCGAGCTAGTCGTCGCAGTCCACGCCGGTCAGGGCGTAGCCGTCGCCGGCGGCGGCCTCGCACAGGCAGTAGGTCCGGCCGGCCTCGCCGTAGCCGTCCTCGTCGTCGTCGGCGAAGTAGGTCAGGCAGCCGTCGTTGCCCAGGCCCTCGTCCTCGTCGCCGTCGCAGTTGTCGTCGTTGATGTTGCACGTCTCGTCCGCGCCGGGGTGGGTGTCGGCGCGCGTGTCGTCGCAGTCGCCGCCGCACTGGGTGTACCCGTCGCCGTCCACGTCGTAGCCCTCGTCGATGTCGCCGGCGCAGTCGTTGTCCTGGCCGTCGCAGAACTCGTTGTTGCCCGGGAAGTTGTCCGCGTCGTTGTCGTCACAGTCGTCCCCGTCGAGCACGTAGTCCACGCCCGGCTGACCGGCGCACTCGTACTCGTAGTCGTTGGGGTCGCCGTGGTTGTCGCCGTCGCCGTCGTGATACCAGTAGACGTACTGCACGCCGTCGTCCACGTTGCCGTCGCAGTCGTTGTCGGCGGCGTCGCACACCTCGTTGTTGCCCGGGAAGTTGGCCGGATCGTTGTCGTCGCAGTCGTCGCCGACGGCGACCCAGAAGTCGCCGGGGTCCCCGGCGCACAGGTACTGGCTGACCGCCGCGTCCCCGTGGCCGTCCTCGTCGAGGTCCTGATACCAGTACTGGAAGACCAGGTTGTCGTCCGGGGAGCCGTCGCAGTCGTCGTCGATCCCGTTGCACAGCTCGGCCTCGCCCGGATTGACGTCGTCGTCGCCGTCGTCGCAGTCGCCGTCGGCCAGCGCGGCGCAGGCGCCGTTGGGATCACACCAGCACTGGCTGTCGCCGGTGCCGCCGTACCCGTCGCCGTCCGCGTCGAGGAAGTAGTCGAGGCAGTCGATGGCGTTGCGGTCCTCGTCGGCCGCCGCGTCGCAGTCGTTGTCCAGGCCGTCGCAGATCTCCGGCGCGCCGGGGTACGAGTCGGCGTGGCCGTCGTTGCAGTCCCCGGCGCAGGTGGTGTGGCCGTCGCCGTCCGCGTCGTAGCCCTCGTCCACGTCGCCGTCGCAGTCGTCGTCGAAGGAGTTGCACTGCTCTGCCGCGCCCGGGTGGATGGCCGTGGCGATGTCGTCGCAGTCGGTGTCCAGCACGCTGTCCAGCGGTGTGGCCGGCGCACAGAGGCAGGCGGAGTCCGCAGGGGTGCCGTAGCCGTCGCCGTCCAGATCCTCGTAGTAGACCGTGCAGCCGTCCGCGTCCTCGTCGTCGGAGACGCCGTTGCAGTCGTTGTCCACGCCGTCGCACACCTCGGGGTTGCCGGGGAAGGAGTCGTCGTTGCCGTCGTAGCAGTCCCCGGCGCAGGTGGTCCAGCCGTCGCCGTCCACGTCGTAGCCCTCGTCGGTGTCCCCGTCGCAGTCGTCGTCCACGTCGTTGCACAGCTCTGCCGCGTCGGGGTGGACGTCCTGGTTGCCGTCGTCGCAGTCGATCACCGCGCAGTCCAGCGCCGTGCCGTAGCCGTCGCCGTCGAAGTCGCTCTCGGCGCAGGAGCACTCCCGGTCCAGGCCGTCACAGTCCTGGTCCACGCCGTCCCAGCACACGTCGTACGCGCCGGGGAAGGACTCCTCGTCCCCCTCGTCGCAGTCCAGGTACGCGGGGTTGCACGACGCGTCGTCGCCGAAGCCGTCCGCGTCGACGTCGCTGAACCAGCAGTCGCACGAGTCGTTGTCCGCGCCCGGGGTGGCGAAGTCACCCCACTCGAACAGCGGCGTGGTGGCGCCGCACCAGGCGCTGCCGGCGTCGTTGTCGTTGGCGTCCAGCTCCATCGGGTCCAGGGTCAGCGACGCGCCCACGACCACGGGGAAGGTGCCGTCGATGTCCACGCGGTCGACCAGGACGCCGGAGAACTCCAGCACCACGATGTCCCCGGCCTCGTCGATCTCGAAGTCGTCGTACTCGTAGTCCACGATCACGCCGCCGTTGTCGCCGGTGTCCTCGTCGGCGCCCAGCACGAGGTAGGCGCCCGCCTCGATCACCGCGGCCCCGCCGCTGTCGATCTCGTGGCTGTCCAGGCCGTCGTCGTGCAGCACGAACCCGTCGAGCGAGATGGCCTCGGAGCTGACGTTGAGCAGCTCGATCCACTCGCCGTCCGCGTCCGGCGAGTACACCGGGTCGGCCATGACCTCGGTGACGACCAGATCCCCCTCGTAGGGCACGACCACGGCGCTGTCCGCGGTCCAGTCCGACAGATCGGTCCCGTCGTCGCCCTGCACCTCGCAGGTCCACTCCTCCCCCACGGCCGTCTCGGCCGCGGCCACCGTGTCGGTGAGCAGCGCGGCCTCGAGCACCCCGTCGCGGTACCACTGGTAGGTGTAGTCCACCGTGTCGCCGTCCAGGTCGGGATCCACCGTGACCACCTGGCAGACCAGGTCCTCGTCCGTGTGCGGCGGTGCGGGCGCGATCTCCACCTCCGGGTCCACCGGAGGCGTGTTGAGCACCGACACCGTGTTCGAGGTCAGCGGGTTGCCCTGGATCAGGCCGTCCCAGGGGTAGACCACGCAGGACACGTCGTCGAAGTGGTCGAAGTCCACGCCGTCGAGGGTGTCGAGGGTGGGCGCGGCCAGGCCGCCGGACACCCACCACTCGAAGATCGCGTCCTCGGGGTCGCCGTCGGGATCGGACCAGCCATACGGCGTGCAGGTCAGCACGCTGTCCTCGTACGCGACGGTGGGTTCCAGCAGGACGCTGGTGTACGCGGGCAGGGTGTTGCCGATGACCACGACGGCTGATCCGGTCTCACCGGCCAGGTCCAGCGGGTCGTAGGGCGTGGCGTTGCAGGTCCACTCCTCTTCCCGCGCGGTGTCGTCCGCCGCGACGGTCTGACCGGTCCAGGGGAAGACCGCGCCGTCCACGAGCCACTCGTAGGCGTACGTGACCACGCCACCCTCGGGGTCCACCGAGCCCGACGCGATGCACTCGAGGTCGTCCTCGGTGTCGGGGGACAGGGGGCTGAGGGTGACCAGCGGGATGGTCGGCGGCTGGTTCTCGGGGATGACGATGAGGGTGATGGAGTCCGACGCGGTCTGGTCGGAGGCGTCGGTGACCGTGACGGTGATGGTGTGGGTGCCCGGCTCGAGCTCGTCGTCGACGAACTGGATCGCGCCGGTGGCCGTCGGGGCGGTGGAGTCGAGGACACCGCCCTGGATGTCGCTCGTCCACGCCACCTGGAGCAGGGTCACGTCCCGGTCGTCGTCCGCGGCCGCCGAGAAGCCCACCTCGTCGTGCTCGTCCACCTCGCTGCCGTCGATGGGCGCGGTGATCTCGACGGTGGGCGCCTCGTCCAGCTCCAGGACGCTGACATTGACGAAGTCGTAGTCGGTCATGCCGTCGGTGTCGGTGACCTGCACCTGCACCGTGTGGTTGCCCGGCGCGAGCTGCGACGTGATCAGCGTGGCCCGGCCGTTCTCCTCGGCGGGCGTCTCGCCGAGCTCCGCGGTCATCTCGGTCTCGTCGATCCAGGTGGTGGTCCAGGCGATCACCAGCTCGTCGTTGTCGTCCCACTCGTCGGCCACGTGGGCCACGAAGGTGATGTTGGCGCCGGCCTCGTATTCGGGGACCTCGCTGGAGTCGTCGGGCTCGAGGATGTCCACGCTGGGCGGGAGCGGGACCCGCTCGAAGTCCTGGTCGTTGCACGCCAGCAGGCACGCGCAGGCGAGGAGGGGCAGACAAGGCAGGGCCACGGATCGTCTCATGAGGACCTCCGGTCGACGACACAAGGATAAGAACGGACGGGTGGAGACGGAAAGAGATTCGATGGGGGGGTCAGATCAACAGGTTGATGATCTCGATGGACATGGTCTCGAGGGCGTCGCGCATGGAGTTGGGCCCGAACACCAGGACCATGCCCGGCCCGCGGCTGGGGGTGTCCACCATGTCCAGCACGAATGCCACGCTGCCGTCGTCCACGGCGCCGTAGCCACGGAAGCGCAGGGCCACCTCGCCGCCCGGCTCCTCGGGATCCTTGACCACGCGGGGCTGGAACTGCTTGGCGAGGATGGCGCGCACCGAGTCCGGGTCGTAGCCGCCATCGTCCACGCTGTCCGCGGACAGGGCGTCGATGACGATGGTGACGCCGTCGTCCTCGTTGATCAGGCGCACGGTGCCGGTGGTGGAGGTCTTCTCCTCGTACCCGTCGATGGCGGGGATCGACCCGATCAGCGTGTCGATCTCATCGTCCGATTCCATCTTCGGGCGGAGACTGTCGTTGGTCTTCTCGAGGGTGTCCGAGGGGGGTGGCGGTTCTTCCTGTGGAGCCCGCTTGCCCATCAGCAAGAAGGCCGACAGGCAGATCGCCACGGCCATGATCGGTCTAGCGTACCTCATTGGTTCCCGCTCCCTCCTTCCCACCTGCCAGTCAAGCACTCCATTAGTCGATCCGCAAGGAATTTGTCAAGAATGGACAGCGATGTCCTGGCAAACGGACGGCAATGGCGCGGGGTTCATTCAACGAGGGCGCGGCAGACCATCCGGGCGATCACCGGAGCGGCCGCGGCCGGGGCAGGGGCGTCGCCCGCGAGCGCCGCCACCGACGACACGGCGCCGTCGGGAGGCGTGATGCCGCACGGCACGATGCAGTCGAAGTCGGCGGGCCTCACGGTGAGGTTGAGGGCGAAGCCGTGGATGCTCACGCCGTGGTGCAGGTGCAGGCCGATGGCGGCGACCTTGGACCGTCCCACCCAGACACCGGGGAATGCCTGCCGCCGACGCCCCTGCAGGCCCAGGTCCGCCAGGTAGTCGAGGATCACCTGCTCGAGGGTGGCCACGAAGGACGGCACGGTCAGCCCGAACCGCTCCACCGGGACCACGGGATACCCCACGAGCTGACCCGGGCCGTGGTAGGTGGCCAGGCCGCCGCGCTCCACGGACACCACGTCCACGCCGCGCTCGCGCAGCACGTCCCGCGGCAGCGCCAGATCGGCCTCGCCGCCGCGGAGACCCAGGGTGATCACGGGATCGTGCTCCACCAGCAGCAAGGTGGGATCACCTGTCCCGGCCAGGATCGCGCTGCGGATCTCGCGTTGACGCTCGTGCACCGGCGCGTAGGGCCGCCGACCGAGCCAGGTCCAGTCGAGGTGTGGCGTCACGGACGGCCCCCGGAGGCTACCGCCCCTCCCGGTAGATCTTGGACTGGCGGTAGCGCTCGAGCAGGGTCTCGGACAGCACCGACAGCGCCGAGGTCACCGGCACGGCCAGGAGCAGCCCCATGAAGCCGAACAGGGCCGAGCCGATGAACAGCGACAGGATGACCACCAGCGGGTGCAGGCCGACGCTCTCGCCGACGATCTTGGGCGTGAGCAGGGTGCCCTCGAGCAGCTGGACGATGCCGAAGGTTCCCAGCACGCCCAGCAGGTGCCAGTCGATGCCGAACTTGAGCAGGCACAGGACCGTCCCCACGACCACGCCGACGATGGTGCCGAGGTAGGGGATGATGAACAGGTAGCCGCTGGCCACGCCCACCAGCAGCGCCATGTCGATGCGCCCGAAGGCGAGCAGGCCGCCGGAGTACAGCACGGCGAGGATGGTGCACAGGGTGAGCTGGCCGCGGATGAACTGGCCCATCTTGCGGTCGATGGCCACGGCCGATCGCAGCACCATGGGCTGCCAGCCGATGGGCACCAGGTCGAAGACCCAGGCCTTCATCCGGTCGAAGTCCCGCAGGAAGTAGAAGGTGTAGACCGGCACCATCAGCATGTTGGCCAGGCCGAACACGAACGACAGGGTGCTCGTCGCGGCCCAGGACGCCACCTGCTTGAGGGGGTCGAGCTGCTCGGGGTCGATGCGCCGCAGCAGCTCCGGCCAGGTCTCGCGCAGGGTGGACAGGTCGATGGCCACCGACGTGCCGAGCCAGCCGTTGAGCACGTCGATGCCCTTTTCGATGGTGCCCGCGTACCCCGACAGGTTGTCGGACAGGCCCGCCACCTCGTTGGCCACATAGGGCACGAGCACGAGGATCAGGGCGCACGCCACCAGCGAGCCGAGGATCAGGCAGAAGAAGATGGCCGTGGACCGCTTCCAGCCGCGCGCCTCGAAGCGGTCGATGACCGGATCGAGCAGGTAGGCGACGATCAGCGAGAACATCAGGCCCACCAGGGCGCTGCGCAGGGCGTACAGCAGCACCACCAGCACACCCGCGACCACCGCCGCGATCACGATCCGGTAGATGATCTCCCGCGGGGTGAGCTTCTTGCGCAGGGCCTCTTGCAGCCGCGCCGCGGCCCGCCCCTCACTCCCCCGCACCCGCTTCCTGGACAGACTGGAACCCACGCGTCCTCCTAGCGGAACCGCACCACGTTCTTGCCGAACAGGCCGTTGATCTGTTCGCGGAGATCGTCCGACGGCGCGATCTTCACCGAGCCAGGCAACCGGATGCTCGTCTCGGTCTCACCGGCCAGGGTCACGGCGATGCCCGCGCTGCACGCGCCCTGGTGGGCGGCGAAGCAGTCCTGCAAGGCGGCGAGGCGATCGTCGCTGAGGTCCTCGGCGTCCACGGCCACCCACACCTGGCGGGTGGAGGCGTCGCGGACCTCGGCCAGCGGGCGCGCCTTGCTCGCGCTGAGCTCCACCGTGCCGTCGGCGTTGCGCTTGACGCGGGCCTCGACGAGCAACGGCAGGTCCTCGACGATGAACTCCTCGTGATCGGCGAAGGCCTTGCCGAAGAACTTCACCACCACGCCACCGACGATGTCCTCCAGCCGCGCCAGGCACCAGGGTTTGCCCTTCTTGTTGAGCTTGCGCTGGATGCCGCCGAGGATGCCGGCCACGGCCACGCTCGACTCGTCGCGGGCCTCGGAGAGGGTGGCGGTGTCGTGGGACGAGAACCGCTGGACCTCTTCTTTGTAGCTGTCCATGGGGTGGCCGGTGATGTAGAAGCCGACGGCCTCCTTCTCGTGGGTCAGCCGCTCCTTCTCGGGCCACTCCTCCAGGTCGGGCACCTGGATGCGGATGCCCGGCTCCTGGGCGCCGAACAGGCTGGCCTGGCCGACCTCCTTGTCATGCGCCGCCCGCGCCGCCGACTCCAGCAACCCGTCGAGCACCGACGCCAGCGCCGCCCGCGGATGCCCAAGCGAGTCGAAGGCGCCGCACTTGATCAGGCTCTCGACCACCCGCTTGTTCACCCGCTGCAGATCCACCTGCTCGAGGAAGCTGTCGATGGTCTCGAAGCGGCCCGCTTCCTTGCGCACGCCGAGGATCGACTCGATGGCGCCGCGACCCACGTTCTTGACGGCCGAGAGGCCGAAGCGCACCCCCTCGTCCACCACGGTGAACCGCAGACGGCTCTGGTTGACGTCCGGGGGCAGCACCTCGATGCCGTGCTGGCGGGCGTCGGCGATGTACAGCAGCACCTTGTCGGTGTTGGCCGACTCGATGGTCAGCAGCGACGCGAAGAACTCCTCGGGGAAGTGGGCCTTGAGGTACGCCGTCTGGTAGGCGATGAGCGCATACGCAGCGCTGTGGCTCTTGTTGAACCCGTACTTGGCGAACTCGGCGAGCAGGTCGAAGACGTCGTTGGCCTTGGCCTCGGGGATGTCCCGCTTGGCGGCCCCCTCGTTGAAGATCACCCGGTGCTTTTCCATCTCCGCGGCGATCTTCTTGCCCATGGCGCGGCGGAGCTGATCGGCCATGCCCAGGCTGTAGCCCGCCATGTGCTGGGCGATCTGCATCACCTGCTCCTGGTACACGATGATGCCGTAGGTGTTGCCCAGGATCTGCTTCAGGGATTCGTGGGGGAAGGTCACGCGGGCGCGGCCGTGCTTGCGCTCCACGTACTCGGTGTGCATGCCCATGCCCATGGGGCCGGGACGGTACAGGGCCACCGCGGCGATGATGTCCTCGAAGGAGCTGGGCCGCATGGAGCTGATGAGCTCGCGCATGCCCGACGATTCCAGCTGGAACACCCCCAGGGTGTCGCCGCGACTGAGCAGCTTGTAGGTCTCCTCGTCGTCCAGCTCGATCTCGTTGAACTCCAGGAAGGTCAGATCGGTCTTGCCGCGGGCGCGCGCGATGCGCAGCGCCTCGTTGATCTGGGTGAGGGTCTTGAGGCCGAGGAAGTCGAACTTGATCAGCCCGATCTTCTCGGCGTACTTCATGTCGAACTGGGTGGTGACCGTGTCGGTCACCCGCGCCAGGGGCAGGTAGTCGTTGAGCGGTCGGTCGGAGATGACCAGCCCGGCGGCGTGGACCCCCGCGTGGCGACAGTTGCCCTCCAGCCGCTTCGCGATCTGCAGCAGCTTGTCCACCTGGGGATCCTGCCTGGCCATGTCGCGCATCTTGGGCTCGGCGGCGAGCGCGCCTTCCAGGGTGATGCCCAGCTGTTCGGGGATGGCCTTGGCGATGCGGTCGGTGTCGCCGTAGCTCAGGCCCATGACGCGGCCCACGTCGCGTATGACCGCCTTGGCCAGCATCTTGCCGAAGGTGATGATCTGGCAGACCCGCTCGTTGCCGC
>CAZLEO010000101.1:0-29098 GCA_964558555.1 uncultured Rickettsiales bacterium
CGTCCACCTCGTCCAGGGCGAGGGCGCCGTCGCAGTCGTTGTCCACGCCGTCGCAGTCCTCCTGGGCGCTCGGATGGGTGTTGCCGTCGTGGTCGTCACAGTCGCCGTCGCACAGGGTCCAGCCGTCGCCGTCGGGGTCGCCGTCCTCGTCGATGCTGTCGTCGCAGTCGTTGTCCACGCCGTCGCAGACCTCGATCTCGGCGGGGTTGACCGCAGGATCGCCGTCCTCGCAGTCGCCCATGCACACGGTGTGGCCGTCGCCGTCGTCGTCGAAGTCGCAGCAGAGGCCGGCGGGGTTGTCCGCCCCTGGGGTGCCGTGGTCGCCCAGGCCGCCGAAGTCGTAGCCGCCGTCGGTGGGGGTCAGGCACCAGGCCAGCAGGCCGTCGTTGTACGTGGCGTCGTACGCGCCGGGGTCGAGGTAGACCGACGTGCCGTCCTCGAAGACCCAGCCCGCGTCCTCGGAGAACTCCACCGTGTCGATGGTCGTGCCGCCCATGGACAGGGTCATGGAGTCGGCGTGGGGATCGAAGTTGAAGTCGCTGAACACGAAATCCACGGCGGGCAGGTTGCCGTTGTCCGCGGCGTCCGCGTCCGAGGCGAACAGGGCAAGACCTCCCGCGGGCAGGACGAGGTCGTCCGCGACGAGGTCGTCGTCGCTGCCGTCGGCGCGGCTCAGCGCCCAGCCCAGCAGGTTGATGTCCGCGGCGGTGGTGTTGAACACCTCGATCCACTGGCTGGAGTCGTAGTCTCCGGCCGCGGGCCGGTGCATGAACTCGGTGATCACGACATCACCGGGGGCGACGAAGTCCTCGTCCGCCAGCCCGTCGCAGTCGTTGTCGTCCGCATCCTGGACCTCGGGCTGGCCCAGGTAGATCAGCGGATCGTCGTCGTCGCAGTCCCCCATGCAGATGGTGTAGCCGTCGCCGTCGGCGTCCACGTCGCAGCACTCGTCCAGCGGGTTGTCGGAGCCGGGGGTGGCGTATCCGCCCAGGCCGCCGAAGTCATACGCCGCATCGGACGGCGTGGCGCACCAGGCGTAGATGAGGTCGTTGAGGTCCGCGTCGAACGCCGTGGGGTCGAGGAAGGCCGAGGCCGAGGCCTCGTAGGGCCACAGCGTGGTGTACTCGACGCGGTCGATCTCGGTGCCGTCTCGGCTGAGCATGATGCTGTCGGGCGAGTAGATGTACAGGTTGAAGTCGTCGTAGCGGTAGTCCACCCACGGCAGGTTGCCGTTGTTCGCCGGATCGTCGTTGCGCGCCAGGATGACGTAGCCGCCCGCGGGCACGATCACGTCGGTGTAGATGAGGTCGTCGTCGCCGCCGTCCGCCTGGCTGATCTCCCAGCCGATGAGGTTGATGTCCACGGCCGTGGGGTTGTGCGCCTCGAACCACTCGCCCTGGTCCTGGTCGTCCGCCGCGGGGCGGTTCATGAACTCGGTGATCACGATGTCACCGAAGCCGACGAAGTCCTCGTCCACGTACCCGTCGCAGTCGTTGTCCAGCACGTCGTGGACCTCGACGGCGCCCTCGTACACGCTGGCCTCGGTGTCGTCGCAGTCCCCGGAGCAGGCGTCCACGCCGTCGCCGTCGGCGTCGGTGCAGTCCGTGTAGAAGAGCACCGCGAGCTCGTCGTGCAAGATGGTGTCGTCGTTGCACGAGTAGTCCAGGCCCACGTCCACGTCGCGCTGGATGCCCACGGATGCGCCGCCGCCGTTGGACAGGCCCGGGGTGCCGGTGGTCACGGTCTTGTACTGGAACACGATCTGCGACTCGGCCTCGTGCAGCAGCACCTGGAAGTCGTAGTAGTCGGCGTTGCCGTCGTTGTTGGCCACGTTGTGCCAGTGGATCACCGTGTAGCGGTTGGGGGCGGTGCCGATGTGCTGGTACCACACGCCGTCGGAGTCGCCGCTGTCGAGGTCCTCCCACAGCGGCGCCACGATGGACTCGGTGCCGTGGACGTTGTCGTGGGGCATGCAGTCGTTGGCGGCGTCCATCTCCTCGTCCGGACGCATCAGCAGCGTGCCGTTGTCCTCGATGGTCACCTCGTTCACGGGCATGCCGTAGTAGTAGAAGGTGAACGGCAGCTCGAGGTTGTACTCGCCGCCGTTGCCCAGGCCGGTCTCGGTGCCGGTCCAGTTGATGTCCAGCCAGGCGTACACCGGCCCGCCGGCCTCGTCGGAGTCGATGAAGTAGTAGCCGCCCTCGTCCGGGCCGCCGGTGAGGGCGAGGGCGGGTGCGGCGACGGACAGCGCTGCCAGCAAACAGGCGAGGGTCGGTCTTGGACTCGTCACGTGCTCTCCCAGCTTCGGCACAAATATATTGAAGGACGCTGGAGCGTCCTAGTTGATACGCTCCCACGCTGGAGCGTGGGAGCGAGTGACTGAGGTGGTGAACATGCGCGTGGCCGCGACCCTGGTGATTGCGCTGAGCGCGCTCGGCGCCGCGCATGCCCGCCCCGGCGGTCCAGGCGCCCCGGACCAGGCCGACCTCGACGACCTGTACGACAGCTACCTGCAACACTTCGAGTCCAGCGAGCCGCCCGCCGATCGTCCGTGGCGCTGCAGCACCTTGCTGGTGCAGGAGCTGCGCGAGAACTGGGCCCACTTCACGCCCGCGCGGCGAGCGCGGATGACCGACCACATCGCGCCATGGAAGGCCGACCTCCTCGATCCGCCCGCGGTGCAGATCGAGCCGCCGGAGACACGAGACAGGGAGGACACCTGCTGGGGTCAGCGCAAGGCCAACCGGGTCACGGGGACTCGCTTCGTGGTGGAGTGGGAATCCGAGGACGTGTCCGAGACCGACGCGCTGAACTTCCTCGACGCCCTGGAGACATCGTACGACGTGGAGGTCTCTCTGCTGGGCTGGCAGGCGCCGAATCGGTCGGACGAGTACTTCATCGCCGCGTACATCGAGGACCCGGGGCCGAGCGGCGGGTACTGCTCCATCGACGACTGCGGCAACGAGAAGATGCCCTACATCGTCGCGGGCGCCGGCGTGTTCGACACCAGCTGGTACAAGGGCATGGCGTCCCACGAGTTCAACCACGCCATGCAGTTCGGCTACGGCCGCGCCATGAACCGCTACTGGTGGGAGGCCTCGGCCATGTACATCGAGCCCTTCGTCTTCCCCGAGGAGGACGACTGGATCGACTACATCCTGGGGTACACCTACTACCCCCACCTGGCGCTGTCGACCTGGTCCAACGACCACGACGATCCCCGGTTCGCCCACGGGTACGGCATGGTGATCCTCGCCATGTACATGGACGAGTACGTGGCCGGTGACGACTTCGTGCGCCAGACCTGGGAGGAGTCCCAGGCCTACGTGGAGGACTACGGGCTGTCGCTGGAGCTGCTCGCGCCGGTGCTGGGGTACGACTGGGACCAGGCCTACCGCGGCTTCGTCGCGGCCAACACCGTGATGGACTACGCCTTTGGCGCGGACTACCCCCCGGTGACGCTCGCGGCCGAGGTGGACGCCTTCCCCGCGTCGGGCCTCGGCGACCCCGACACCTACCCCCAGACACAGGGCCAGAACTACGTGCGCATGGACACCTCGTCGCTGAGCGAGGCCCGCCCGGACGTGCACGCGAGCTTCCGCGGCGCCAGCCACGGCGACTGGGCCGTGCTGCTGGTGGGCACCGTCGGCAGCGAGGTCCGCACCGTGCTGACCATGGACCTGGACGCGGGCGCGGGGGAGCAGGTGCTCGAGGACGCGTGGCAGTACGACGAGGTCTTCCTCGCGGTCTCGCCGATGGACCACGCCGGCGACGGTCTGCACTACGAGTGGTCCGTGGCCGCCCCGGCCGATCCGAGCGCGGGCGACGACGACGACTCGGCCGGGGACGACGACGACTCGGCCGCCGGAGACGACGATTCGGCCGCCGGAGACGACGACGTCGCCGACGACGACTCGGGGGACGATGGGGAGCCGTGCTGCAGCTGCCGGGTCGACGGCCGCGGTGCATCCCCGGCGCTGTGGCTGCTCGCCGGAGTGTGGCTGTGGATGCGGCGCAGATGAAGGCCCGGGGCCTCCTGCTCGCCCTGGCGACGACCCTCGTCGCTCTCCTGACCGGGTGTCCGGAGGAGGGCGGCGACGCCGAGGACCCCATCGTGTACGACGAGGCCCAGGTCTCCGACGTGACCTGGCGCCTGCACGAGTCGATCGAGTCCCTGGTGGTGGTCTCCTGGCAGCAGGACATCGCGGCCACGGCACGGGTGGAGTACAGCTTCGATCCCGACGTCTGGCTCTCGTCGCCCGCCTCGAGCGTGGACGCCGGCGAGGCCGAAGTGCTGCTCCTGGGGGTGCCCTACGGCCTCGACGTGACCTTCCGCGTGATCAACGACTTCGGCCAGGGGCCGCTGGCAACGGAAGAGCAGCTCGCCGCGACCGGTCCCCTGCCCGACGGCCTCCCGACCGTGTCACTGCTGCGCACCAGCCCCGACCGCTACGAGCCCACCGGGGCGTACCTGCTGGGAAGCATCAACGAGGACGAGGGGGACTGGGACCCGGGCACGTACTGGCGCTTCATCCTCGACCGCCAGGGCCGCTACGTCTGGGCCCAGGAGACCCCCGACCAGCACTGGACGATCTTCGTGACGGTCTCGCGCGCCGGCGACGACATCCTGTGGGATGAGGCGACCTACTGGTCCGACCTCGACTTCGGCCCCGAGGGTCGGGTGCATCGATCCAAGATCGACGGCAGCGTGGTCCATTCCTACGCCACGCCGCACCTGCAGCACGCCTTTGTCGAGCTCCCCGACGAGTCCATCGTCTGGGGAGCCTCCTACGGCATCGAGGATCGGCTGACCCAGGTGTTCACGGACGGCTCCGAGCAGGAGCTGTGGTCCTGCCTGGAGTACCTCGACGAGATCGAGTACGGCGAGTACTGCGTGCACAACGGGCTGTATTACGACGAGGCGCGCGACACCTTCCTGTTCTCGTTCTACTCCCTGGACTCCGTCCTGGAGATCGACCGCACCACCGGCGAGGTGGTCCGCGCCTGGGGTCACGTGCCCACCGCCTGGGCGTTCAACCCGGAAGACTCCATCTTCTGGACCCAGCACGGCCCCAGCTACACCGACGCCGGCACCTTCCTGGTGTCCACGCACCTCTCCGACGACGACCAGGAGGGGGTCGTGCGGGAGTACGAGCTCGACGAGGCGTCCGGGGTCCTGCGCCAGATCTGGACGTTCGGCGAGGGCGAGGGCATCCGCATGGAGTCCGCCGGGGAGGCCCACCGCCTGGCCAACGGCAACACCCTGCACAACATGGGGTCCGGGGCGCGCGTCCGCGAGATCACCATCGACCGTGACATCGTCTGGGAGGTCGCCTGGGAGGCGCCGCGCCTGCTCGGGCGGACCGAGTTCGTCGAGGACCTCTACGCCTTCACGCCCTGAAGCCAGTCGCCGATCCTCGGCCACACCTCGGCCTGGGCCGCCTTGCCGATGATCATCTCGACGTGCTCGTAGTCCCTGGAGAAGCCCTCGGAGCCGGCCAGCAGGACGTAGGTCTTGTCCGCGCTACCCACCGCCTCGAACAGGGCCCGGCAGCCGGGCTCGGGGTCGTTGGTGTCGTTGGCGGCGCCGAAGGCCAGCAGGGGTACGTCGATGCGGGCCACGCCATTCCAGTAGCTGCGGCCGTCCGCGGTGCGCCAGTCGGGCGCGGGGCCCTTCCACTGGTAGAAGTCGAACAGGTAACCGCGGGGTTCGTCCTCGGGGCCGAGGCGGAACAGGCGCGCGGGCACGCGGCCCAGGGCGGTCAG
Organism: uncultured Rickettsiales bacterium; assembly: GCA_964558555.1. Lineage (GTDB taxonomy): Bacteria > Myxococcota_A > UBA796 > UBA9615 > CAYRNR01 > CAYRNR01. The sequence continues at coordinate 5,767 of CAZLEO010000101.1, forward strand.
CAGGAGCCAGGCGCCGGCCCGGGGCAGCGGTCGGCGCAGCCAGGTGTCGCCGTGGGTGATGTTGGCGCCGAGCACCACCGCGCCGCGGACGCCAGCCCGGTCGAGCCAGCCACCGGCCAGGGAGCCGACGATGGCCATCCCGCCCCACGAATGGCCCACCCACAGCACGTCCCGGCCGGTCTCGTCGCGGACGAGGCGCTGCACGGCGGGCAGGTCGAAGCGCATCATGTCCTCGGCGGTCCAGGTCCGGTACCCCGGACTCTTGGGCGACCGGCCGTGGCCGCGCAGCTCGACGATCCACACGTCGAACCCGCGGTCGCGCAGATAGGGCCCCAGGCCGACGCCCTTGCGGGAGATCCAGAAGCTGCGCTGGCAGAACGTCCCGTGCACCAGCACCACCGGCGCGCCAGGGGCGCCTCCGTCCGCGGGTTCGAGGCGGGTGACGGCCAGCTCCACGTCGTCGTCGGTGTGCGTGCGGTACACGGCCGCGGCTGCAGCGCCGATGCTGTCGGGTTCGAGGCGCGGTCGGGGCATGGATTCTCCTCCGGGCGGGGGGACTCAGTCCCCCGGCATCCGGAAGTCGTACTCGTACTCGATGGCCCTGCCGTAGCGCGGCTGGGGGAACCACATGTTGTGGATCTGCTCGTCGAGGCAGGCGGGGATGGCGCTCACCTCGAAGGTGGAACGCACGTGTTCGATGTCGCCGGGTGATCCGTCGCCGCGGACCGTGACGTTGACCACGAGCCGGCCGCCGGGGATCTTGCGGCGCTTCTTGGACAGCAGCTGGCAGTGGCGGAAGGCGTCGCGTCGCGACAGGAAGATGCGGTCGAGCTCAGCCTCGGTCACGCCGCCGAGCTCGGCGAGGCGGGGTTCGAGGGGGAGCTCGTCGAGGGGGACGCCCGTGCGATGGCGCAGGGCCACGTGGCCGACGAGGTTGACCTGGGCCAGCACGCCGATGAGGGCGAGGCGCTCGCGGTGGAGCGCGCTGCTGGGGATGTGCTCGGGGGGGCGGACCAGGCCGAGCTCCAGCTCGAGGGTGCCCGTGTGGCCTCCGAACGCGTCGATGCGGGCCATGCCCTGCTCGTACGCGTAGCGGGCCATGGGCCCCTCGCCCGCCTGCTCGTGGCAGACGCCGCGGGCGATGTGCAGCCAGGGGTTGTCGGGCTGCTGGCGCAGCAGCTCGTCGAGGCTGTCGATGCACTCCTGGTAGTACCCGGCGCCCAGGGCCACGTCCACGAACGCGGCCATGGCGAGCTCGCCGTAGTCGTCGAGCTCGATCCAGCGGCGCAAGATGTCCACCGCGGCCTCGCTGTCGTCGCGACCGAGGTAGGCCATGGCCAGCACGAAGACCACGTCCTGGCCCACCACACCCGCGGTGGCGGACTTGCGCAGCCCGGAGATGTCGCCGTCGGACAGGGTGGCCACGCTTCGGGCGCGCGCCACCCGCGCGTCGAGGGCCTCGTCGCCGGTGAGGATGGGATCGTCGGGCAGGAACCCCGGCGGCGCCTGGCGCACCTGGCGGGGACCGCAGGCGGTCAGGGCGAGGGACGCCGCGGCGACCAGGGTGAGGGCCGCGAGCCAGTTGCCGCAGGGTGGGTTCGAACCGAGCACTGGACGATTCTACTTCGGCTCGGGAATCCGGATCACCCCGCCTTTCCAGAAGGCGAAGACGACGGACACGGGGGCCGGAGTAGAGGTAACCGGCGCCGTTCGTCCCTCCACCACGGCGCAGGCCATCGAGGGGATGGAGCCCTGGCCGGGGATCGACGGCATGCCGTGCATCGGCGTGGACGGGACGGGCCCGCGAACGTCGCTGCTGTGCGGCATGTTCACCCTGGACGAGGACTCCCGCGACCACGTGCTGCCCCAGCTGCCGCCACTGATCCACGTGCAGGGTGGCTCGCCCACCGCGGCGTGGCTGGACCACACCATGCGGGTGATGGCCGACGAGCCCGCCGAACCGTGGACCGCCGCAACCCTGGCGCGCCGCGTGGGCCTGTCGCGCACGCTGTTCTACGAACGGTTCACGGCGCAGGTGGGCGAGTCGCCGGCGGCGTACCTGACGCGGTGGCACATGTTGGTGGCGCGCACGCTGATGCGGCGCACCGACGACGGCCTCGGCGAGATCGCCGAGCAGGTGGGCTACCGCTCGCAGGCGTCGTTCCACAAGGCGTTCAAGCGGGTAGTCGGCGAGAACCCCGGCGCCTGGCGGCGCGTCGCGGCGGCGTGACTCAGGCCGCGGCGGTGTACGGGAACACGGCCGTCCCCCCTGGCAGCGCGAATGGCGCGCGGACATGCGCGAGGTTCTCGCCGAGCTGCACGGTGGACGTGGGGGTGATCCTCATGCGGTCCGTGGGGAAGTAGAACGCGACGCTGGAGTGGGGGAATCCCGCCAGGTAGGGCCTGAGCTCCTCGAACGACGGCGTGCGGCGGCCGACGACGTCGTACAAGGTCAACCGCTCGCCGTCCGATCCGCAGAGCACCACCACGTCCAGTTCGGGAATCCAGTGGGCACGTTCCCGCAGGCTGTACAGCCAGTGGTACATCAGCAGCCGCGGGTTGAGGCACCCCAGGATGTCCGATACGGGCGCGCGGTCTCGGGCGATCTGGAAGAAGCGGTCGCGGTCCCCGGGGGACTCCGTATCCAGGGCAGTGAGCTCGCCGCTGGTCGAGGACGTCTCCACCTCGAGCACGTCCATCACCTCGACCGCCGGCGTGAAGCCGCTCCCGCGGTAGAACTCCACGGCACCCTCGGTCGAATACAGGAAGAACCCGTCGTGATCCGGCGCGGCCCACTCGAGGGCCCGCTCGGTCAACCAGCGCCCCAGCCCCTGGCGGCGGTGACTCTCGGCGGTCCCCACCCCGGAGAACTGGCCCACGCGACGCGCACGGCCCTTAACGACCATGTCCAGCGAGTACAGGCACATGTGCGCGACCATGCGGTCGCCATCGAACAGCGAAAACGGCCGGTAGGTCGTGGTGTCCCAGAAGCCGCACTCCTCCCACAGGGTCAGGTCGAGCCCGTGGATCTCGACGAGGAAACGCTTGAACTCGGCGCGCGCGGCGGGATCGTCCCAGTATCCCGTCCGGTAGGTGAAGCGATCGTGTTGCGCGATCATGCGGGTTCCCCAGGTGGCGGCATTCGCCGCTCGAGTTCGAGGGTCACGTCGCCCAGCGCGGCCCGCAGCTCGCTCAACTCGGCCGCGGCCCGATCATGAACCCCGCCCAAACGCTGCGCGCGGAGCAAGGTGTTCTTGGGCGTGTGGGCCGACGACACGAACTCCATGGCGGTCGTGTCGTATCCGTGTGCGCGCAGCACCAGCGTGCGCACGGCGTCGGTCAGGGTCGCGGCCGCCTCGCGCCGCAGGTGGGGCGACGCCCAGATCGGAGCGAACGCCCCCGGCGCTCCGTTCTCGGCCAGATCCGCCCAGGCTCGCGCCAGCTCGGCGTGACAACAGGGCGCGGCGCCGATGAAGTCGGCCTCGAGGGTGATCCCCAGGGCCAGCGCCTCGTCCGTGGCCGTGTCGCACGCGTGCAGGGCGACCAGCGCGTGGATGTCCCCCTGCCCCACGGGCTCGCCGAAGGCGCGATCCCAGCACCCGGCGACGTCCAGATCCCGGATCGACGAGGCCTCGAACCGAAGCGAACCATCCAGCAGCACGTCCTGGGCGCGACGGCGGCTCCGATCCACCACCGCGGGGTTGCGGTCCACACCCATGATGCGGCACTCGTGGTCCCAGCGGTGCTCGAAGACCCACGCCAGGGCCAGCGTCAGGTACGAGCTGCCGCAGGCCACGTCCAGCACGCGCACCACCTCGTGGTCCCGCATCAGGTCCTCGAACACCGGCTCGAGCATCGCCACCATGTGGTTGATCTGGGCGGTCTTGCGGACCGCAGCGCGGGACATGGACCCGTCGCCGTTGAGCAGCCCGATCAGTCGCCACAGGGGCGCGGCCTCGACCACCGGGATCAACTGCCGTCGGTCTCCCAGCGCCGTGGCCTGCCGCTGCGGTGTCCAGTAAGCCGCGGCGCGGGCGGTGATCTCCTCGATCCAGCGTTCTCGCATGGCGAGTGCTTACCACAACGGGCCGCACGGGTAGTACAGTGACGCCATGGGGAGACGACTCGGGCAGGTGATGTGGCTGACCATCCTGGCGGGCCTGGTGGGCTGTGGCAGCGGCGATGACGACGACAGCGCTGCGCCGGCCGACGACGACGACGCGGACGAGTGGTTCGATCCGGGGGAGGCCGGTCCCCACGAGGCGGGCTTCGTCACGCTGCTGCACACCGACGACCGGGGCAAGGAACTGACCATCGAGGTCTGGTACCCGGCCGCCCCGGAGGCCGGGGACGAGCCCGACAGCTACTGGCCGGAGCTGGACTTCACGTTCGGGGGATTTCGCGACGCGCCGCCGGTCACGGTAGGGGCGCCGTACCCGCTGGTGGCTTTCTCGCACGGGTACGGGGGCATCCGCTACCAGTCGCCGTACCTGACCGAGCACCTGGCCCGGCACGGGTTCGTGGTGGTGTCGGTGGACCACACCCACAACACGTTCATGGACCTGGACATGGATCACGCCGCACAGGTGCTCGCCGAGCGGCCCGGAGACGTGCGCCGCGCGGTGGATCACGTGCTGGACGTGTCCGGCGGGGACGATCCGCTACTGGGCGGCATGGTCGCCGGCCCCCTGTACGCCATGTTGGGCCACTCCTTCGGCGCCGTGACCACGCTGATCCTGTCCGGGGGGACCCTGGACATCGAGCACGCACTGGCGTTCTGCGAGGAGTACGACCTCTACGCCTGTGCCTACACCGGAACACTGGGCGAGGCCACCTTCGACGACGCGGCGGCGGATGATCGGATCGTGGCCAGCGCCGCCATGTCGCCGGGTGCCTGGTACATCTTCGGCCCCGACGGCACGGGGCTCTCGGGGGTCTCCGATATCCTGGTGTTCGGCGGCGACCAGGACGCCGAACTCGACTACGTCGAGGAGATCCGCCCGACGTACGAGGCCCTGGGCACGCCCAAGCAGATGGCCACCCTGGCCGCGGCCGGCCACTGGGCGTTCTCGGACATCTGCGAGATCATCCCCATGTTCGAGGAGTGTTACGGCGAGGGATGGATGGACGTGGATCAGGTTCACGCTATCTCCGTGCCGCTGACCACCGCATACCTGAAGGTGGAGCTGGCCGGCGACGACCGCTACGAGCCGTGGCTCGACGACACGTACCTGGCCGAGATCGAAGGGCTCACCTGGGAGCACGAGGAGTAGTCGTGGGCGACCGTCCCCTCCAAGGCGCGCGCATCCTTGTCCCGCCGTCGCGGCCGGAGGTCAATCCCCTGGCCGAGATGTTGCGCAAGCGAGGTGCGACCACGCCGAGCTTCCCGCAGCTCCAACCGCGGTATCCGTCCTCCTGGGATTCCGTGGACCGCGCCCTGGACGACGCCCACCACTTCGACTGGATCGTGTTCTCGGGCAGCAACTCGGTGCACAACTGGGTCGAGCGGGCCGGCGAACGGGGCGTGGCTCCGGCCCTGCCGCCAGGCGCGCGCATCGCCGCCATCGGCCGCGGCGCGGTGCGCGCGCTGCGCGTGGACGGCCGCGACCCGGACCACGCGCCCGACGTCCACGTGGCCGGTGACATCGCCCGCGGCATGGGCGACCTGCGCGGCGCGCACGTGCTGCTGGTACGCGTCGAGGGCGCCTCGGAACTCCTGGTCCGCGCGCTGGGGACCCGCGGCGCCAACGTTCTCACGGCCGACGGGTACCAGATGGCCGTCGAGGCGCGCCGGCGTTACGCCGACCACCTCATTCGCGTCGACCTCGACATGGTCGCCCTGGCCAACCCGACGGCGGTGCGCTTCCTCGTTCAGGGCGCAGCGGCCGCGAAGACCGAGCTGGGCACGATCCTGGGGCGAGCCGCCGTCGCCGCCGTGGGCAACACCACGGCCCGCGCCGCCCGCGCCGCCGGGCTGCCCCCCGCGCTCACCGGCGACGGCCGGATCGCCGACCTGGCCGAGGCCATCGGACGGTGGTGGCCGCGGCGGCCGCTGGAGTATCGCAGCGTCGTGGAGCGCGCCCAGGCCTTCATCGGGCGCTTCGAGGCGGCCGACGCGCTGCAGCGCGCGGCGCTGCACGACGCCGGCGGCAAGCTGGTCGGCCAGCTGCACTCCCGCGCCATGGAGCTGAGCATGTTCAAGGGCACCGAGTTCAGCCCGGAGATCGGCCGCTGCGAGGATCTCGCGAAGGAGATCGGGCGGCTCCTCGGTTGACGGCTCAGTTCCCCAGGTACCAGCGCCCGTCGAGCCGGTAGAAGTCGAGGCGGCCGCGGGGCAGGTGGATGGCGGGGTCGTCGATGCGGATCCAGACCTGCTCGCCCTCGTCGATGATCTCCGGCTCGACGTCCCGCGACCGGATCAGCGCGGCCAGCACGTCGTCGCGGTGCCCGCTCTCGAACGACTCGAGCAGGTCCTCGTAACCGTTCCGCCCCATGGCATCGTCGAGGGCCGGCGGGGTGCTGACCGACTTCGACCAGACGATGAACCGTTACGCCATGTTGCTCGTCGACTGACACGAAGCGCGGGCGCGGGATGCGCGAGGATCGGTTATCCTGATCTATGGGAGCGGCACACCGGGGAGTGTGCATGGGAGTAGCGACAAAGACTGTCGAAAGAGGGGCCGGCAACAAGAGCGCGTCGATGACCGGCGCGGCTGCCGTCCAGCAATCGAGCGGATCGGGGGCGCTGAGCGACGCCCTGCGTGATCCGCTCCAGGCGTCGACCGGGATCTTCGGGGCCGACGCACTCCAGATGTCCAGCTCGTCCGAGGAATGCCGCGCGTCCGGTGGCGTGGCCCACGACGACGGCTGCCACGAGCCCGCCGCCCTTTGCCGGGAGCAGGGTGGGGTTCCCAAGGATGGGAGCTGCCATCCCGCGCCGCCGCCAGAGCCCGCGCCCCCCAAGCCCAAGCCGGAGGACCAGATGTGCATGGCGCCGGCCCAGGATGTCGGGGGTGTGGGCAATTCCGGCCCCTCCCTGACCGCCGAGCGAGGTTCCGGGGCCGCCAACAACGACTACTGCTCTCCGGCCGCGCGCAACCAGCGCGCAGAGGCCCGGACGGGTAATTCCAAGACCAAGTGCTCCATGGCGTTCGGGGCCAGGGGCGCGGGCCCGGCCTGCGACAGGTTCGCGGCCGCGCAGGCCGACGAAGCGCGCAAGTGCGGGATGTGATCGAGCCCGCCCTTCAGGGACACTGCACGACGCCGTCGATGACGTCGAAGTAGATCTCCTGGCCGGACTGCCAGCGCAGCATGGACAGGCACTGGAAGGTGGCCGAGGCCGTGGGCAGCGGGTCCACGACGTCGAGATAGCACTCGGCATTCCCCCAGGATTCGGCCCATCCGTGGTCGCCGCCCCACCAGCCGAAGAACACGTCCTCGGTGTGCTCGCCCGGCACGGGGTCGTGGTAGATGGCGATCATGAATCCCTGACCCCAGTGGGGATCGGCCGCCCCCTGAAGCAGCCAGTAGCCGTCCTCCTGGTCGAAGCCACACCACATCGTGGGGAAGTCGTGGACGCCGTCGAGGTCGCCGCCGACCACGGTGAAGCTCAGGCCGGGGGTGGCGGGCGTGACGTCGTCGTCGTCGCCGGTGGCGTCGTCGTCGCCCGTGGCATCGTCGTCGCCGGTGGCGTCATCGTCGTCGTCCGTGGCGTCGTCGTCGTCGTCGCCGAACAGCAGCGAGGAGCCGCAGCCGGACGAACCGACCCACAGAGCGCCGACGAGAAGCCACAGGGATCGCGTGGGCACGGTCATGGCCTCACACCGCGTTGGGGAACAGCCACTGGAAGGCCACATAGGCCATGGCCAGGGTCAGCGCCAGGTTGAAGGACTGACCCACCACGTACAGCAACATGGGCTTGCCGCCCTCCATCTGCTTGGCCAGCTCCTTGAAGTTGGATTCGAGGCCGATGGAGACGAAGGCGAAGCAGAAGAACCACCCGCGCAAGGGGTTGGTGACGGCCTTGATGACGTTGGACTCGACGAGCTTGGTGCCCTCGCCGTCGAACATGGCGCCGAACAGGGGCGACAGCACGAAGGAGAACAGCAGCGACGCGGCCACGAAGCCGACGATGAACTTGGGGAAGCGCACCCAGATCTGCCTCAGGCTGGGCCGCGGGGCGTCGGGGTCGTTCTCCACCGAGGTGATCCAGAAGATGGCCACGGCAAAGCCCACGACGCCGATCAGCACGTTCTGGATCATCTTGACCACCGCGGCGACGGTCTCGGCGTCCGGGCCGAGGAAGGCGCCGGCGGCCACGACCGCGCCGGTGGAGTCGATGGTGCCGCCCATCCAGGCGCCGCCGATGACCTCGCTCATGCCCACCCAGTGGATGAACATGGGCATGAAGACCATCATGATGACGGTGAAGATCAGCGTCATGCCCACGCCGAGGGTGAGCTCCTCCTTCTTGGCACGGGTCGCGCCGGCCACGGCGATGGCCGCGGACACGCCGCACACGGAGGTGGCCGCGGCGATGATCATCACCAGCGACTTGCTGGCCATCTTCAGCAGCCGCGTGCCGAAGAACCACATGAAGATGATCACCGTCGGCGTGACGACCCAGGCGACCATCAGGCCGGGCACGCCGATGCTGACGATCTTGCCGAACAGGATCTCAGCGCCCAGCAGCACCAGCCCGGCCTTGATGTACATCTCCGCGCGCACGCCGGGCATGAGCCATTTGGGGGTCTTGACCGTGTTGGAGATCAGCAGGCCGAGGCCCAGCGCCCAGGCCGCGTAGCTCAGGCCGTAGGACTTGCTCAGGTGGAAGTTGGCGAACACGAACGACACGGCCGACATGACGAAGACCAGCAGGAACGCTGGCGCGTACTTCATGACGTCCTGGCCCATGAACTTGATGCCCACGGCCGTGATCAGCAGCAGACACACCGCGGTCAGCAGCAGCGGTATCAGCATGAACGCCGACCGCTGGGCCGTGACGGTGACCTTGCCGCCGCCGATCACCGCACTCGCCGACGGGACCGCCTGGGAGATATAGGCGCGGGCGCCCAATCCCGCTGGATCGGGATCCTCCTTGGTGAACTCGAGGGGGACATCACCGCCAGCCAGCAGCGGGGTCAGCGAGATGGTCTTGCCGTCCCCGTCGCGCGAGCTCACGATCCGGAGCTGGACGCCGCCGTCGCCGGGCACCACCTCGGCGGTGGCCTTGGCCCGCTTCGATCCGTTGATGGCGTCGGCCATACCCTGCAAGGTGGTCCCCGCCTCCAGGCCCACCTTGGCCTTGGACGCGCGGTACAGCACGTCCACGGGGTTGGACACCCACTTGCCCAGCTTGGGCGCCTTCACCTTCGGTATGACGTCCGAGAGGGTCAGGATCGCCAGGACCGTGGCCACGAGCAGGATGAACAGGCCGAACCAGGCGGTCCACCAGTCCTCCTCCGTGAGCATCGGGCTGCGCCGTTTGTCGTCACCCATGGAACCGTCCGTTCATCGCGTGGTGCGGCGGTCGTTGCGCGCCTCGAACGTGGGGCAGGTCCGTGCGGGGATGGGATCCATGAACCGGTCGCGCTCCTGACACATCCCGGCGTGGCCGCGGCACGAGGCAAAGGCCGAACCGAAGACGGGAATGCCCGGGAACTCGGCCTCGATGGCGCCGGGATCGTCGACGAAGTGGACACAGCTGAAACAGGTCCGTTCGTCGGCCGTCTCCGTCTCGGAAGTCATGGTTTCCACGCGCGTTTTCCCGTCGCAAGGCTATCCCTGCGCTTCGCGCAGCGTCAACCGCTGCGTCGGGTTAGGATCGGGGTCGTGAAACCGATGACACCCGTGTCCCTGATCTGCCTGGTGCTCGCGGTGCTGCACCCGCTGGAGATCCGCTTCCAGCCCGCCGACGGCGATCGCGGCCTCGCACTGGACGTGGTGGTGCACAACCCCACGTCCCGCAAGGTCTTCTTGCAGATCGTCACCCCCGAGGTGTTCGCCATCGAGGCGTCGATGACCGATCCGATCCGCGAGGTCCGGGGTTCCGCGGCAAGGGCCATGGGCTCGCTGGGCAACCCGGCCGTACTGTCGGCGCTCGAGGCCGTGAAGACCCACGAGCAGGACGACTGGGTCCGGGGCCGAATCTACGACGCCATCAAGGCTTGTCAGCCCAAACCCTGACGGAGATCACGACTTGCCCGGCAACTACGAGCTCATCGAACGCATCGGCACCGGCGGCATGGGCGAGGTGTGGCGCGCGCGTCACAAGACCCTGGGCCGGGACGCGGCGGTCAAGCTGATCCGCGCCGACGCGCTGGGGGCAGAGTCGAAGGACAGGGCCGACCGCACGCTGCGGCGGTTCGAGAAGGAGGCGCGGGCCACCGCCGGGCTGCGCTCGCCGCACACGGTGGAGCTGTACGACTTCGGCATCACCGAGGACGAGACGTTCTACTACGCCATGGAGCTGCTGGAGGGGCTGGACCTGCAGTCCCTGGTCCGGCGCTTCGGCCCGTTGCCCGCGGGCCGGGCGGTCCACCTGCTGCGCGGGGTGTGCGAGTCCCTGGCCGAGGCCCACCAGCAGGGCCTGATCCACCGCGACATCAAGCCCGCCAACGTGTTCTGCTGCCGGCTGGGGGTGCGGTACGACTTCGCCAAGGTGCTGGATTTCGGCCTGGTCAAGTCGGCGCCGGGCCAGGGGGAGGACTCGGATCTGACCGTGGACGGCGCCGTGCCTGGCTCGCCGGCCTTCATGGCGCCCGAAGCCATCCGCGGCGTTCGCGATCTGGACGCGCGCACCGACCTGTACTCCCTGGGCTGCGTGGCCTACTGGCTGGTGACCGCACACAAGGTGTTCGACGGACGCACCGCGCTGGACCTGGTGCTGGCCCACATCCAGACCGACCCGGAGGCCCCCTCGGCGCGCGTGGACACGCCCATCCCGGCCGCGCTCGAGGACGTGATCATGGCGTGCCTGGCCAAGGCGCCCGAGGACCGCCCCGACGACGCGCTGGCGGTCTCCCGGGCGCTCGCGGCCTGCGAGGACACCTGGAGCGAGGAGGACGCCGCGTCCTGGTGGGCGAGTCACGACCTGTCGGGCCCCGCGGAAGAGCCCGAAGAATCCCAGCCCGACCTCCCCCCCACGCTCACCGCCGACTTCTCCGAGATCGGCGCCACGCCACCTCCGGCGCCGGCCCCGGAGCCCGCGGCAGAGCTGTCCCAGGAACGCGTGGTCGCGGCTCTCCAGCAGCAGTTCGACGCCTCGTGCATCGACGTACACGAGTACGACCGCCGGTCGCGCCTGGCCCAGCTGGCCCGCGGCGAGGACGACCTCCGCGCCGCCCTCGAGGGTCTGGTCGTCGAGGAGGAGCCGGCGCTGCCCGTGCCGGTGGAGTCGTCGCCCCCCGTCCCCACCCCGACGCCGGTGGAGGCCCAACTCCCGGTGCTCGCCGAGGACGCGAAGCGCTGGACCAACCTCGTCTCGGTGTTCTCCGGTGCGAACCGCAAGGGCGCGTGGAGGTCGCCGTCGCGCATCCGCTGCGTCGACGTGTTCGGCGGCACCGATCTGGACTTCCGCTTCGCGCGCATGCAGCCCGGCTTGACCGAGGTGCGCTGCTACAACGTGTTCGGCGGCACCACCATCATCGTGCCGCCCGACCTGTACGTGGAGGTGGAGGGCATCGGCATCTTCGGCGGGTTCGGCTCCAACGCCACGGACACGGACCGCCCCGACGACGACACGCCGTGGCTCAAGGTCACCGGCCTGGCCGTGTTCGGCGGCGCGGAGGTGAAGGTCAAGTCGCGGGAGAAGTCCGGCTTCAAGAAGCTGCTGTCATTCTTCGAGGACTGAGCCGCCCACTCCTCACTGGAATCCCACTCCACGCGCACCGCCGTAGTAGGTGGGGAAGACCACCACCGGACCCGACGCCCCCTCCACCACCACGTACTGCGGTGCGGTGAACAGCGACGGCTGGACCTCGAAGTCGTAGCGCCACAGCAGGCTCTCCTGGACCAGATCGATGGCCACCACGTGGGTGTTGCCCGCGACCAGCGGCTTGGCCATGACCATCATCACGGGCGCGGCCGCGTCGCCCGCGATGGACTGGGCGGACGACGGGCTATGGAGGTCGTAGGGACTGTCGATCAGTGCGTCGACGTCGATGAGGTCGATCTCCTCGCCGGTCAGCTCGTCCCAGCGGTGCAGGTGGCGGTGGGCCAGCGCCCAGCCCCAGACGCCGCCGCGGGGGTCGTGGGACAGGGAGGACTCGACACGGGCGCCCATCTCCTGCGACCACAGCAGGTCCATCTGCCCTCCCTGGTCCTGCACGCCGAAGACGTACACCTGTTCGCCGATGGCGCCGTCGAAGTAGATGCGGTCGTCGATGCACAGGGGGCTGGCGCCCTGGGGGGGCTCGAAGCCCTCGAAGGCGGGGCCGGCCGAGACGGGCGTGGCTCCCCACGGGTCCACATCCACTGCCTGCAGCCGCGCCACGTCCGCGTCCTCGTCCTCCATGGACACGTACACGCGGTTCCCGCGCACGCACGGCGTGTTGCGAGTGTCGAAGGAGGTCAGGGCGGGGTCCTCGAGCATGCCCACCAGCGAGCCGTCGCGCGAGTCGAAGGCGTAGACGGAGGACTCGGCCGTGGACCCGGGGTAGCGGAGCACGGCGACCACGACGATGCCGTCCTCGGTGATCACCGGGCTGATGGGCAGGTCGCCGAACAGGGGCGTGTTCCACAGCTCGTTGCCCTGCGGGTCGTAGCGCACGAGCTGCTGCGAGTCCGCCGCGATGACACCGCCTTCCTCGTCGATCATCGCCGCGGAGTAACACGCGTCCTCGGCCAGATCACCGATCCACAGCCGGTTGCCCTCGGCGTCGTAGACCACCAGGTTGTCTCCGCCGCCCACGCCGCAGTAGGTGCACGCGACTCGCTCGCCGTTGGACACGCAGCCCAGGCCGTAGCCGGACCCGGCCATGGCGACCTCGTCCCACCACAGCCGCTCGGCCACGATCTGGTCGGGCGTGGGAGGGACGGGGGGATCGAGTCCCACCTGGTCGGACATGCGACCGTCGCAGTGGGCCATGGCGCAGCCCAACGGCGCCGGCACGAAGCCAGGGTCAGTGGTGTCGTCGTCGTCCCCCGCGCCGCTGTCGTCGTCGTCCGCCGGAGCCGAGTCGTCGTCGTCGGCTTCGGTGGCGTCGTCGTCGTCCGCCGTGGCGTCGTCGTCGTCCGCCGTGGCGTCGTCGTCGTCCGCGGGTTGGGTGTCGTCATCGCCGTCGTCGCTGCAGGCCAGCCAGGCGAACAGGGAGACGACGGCGAACAGGGTGATCCAGTGGTGGCGCATGGCGGCCTCCCCTCTCCGGTGTGCACCGGGGCCAGGGGACAGTCTACGCTGCGCTGCGCTCCGACGCCTCCGCTCGTGGCAAGGGGGGGAATGCACAATCGTGGTACGCTGCAGTCCGTGACCCGCAAGGAGCTGGCCCGCACCGCGATCATCGGGGTCGTCCTGGCCGCCGCCACGCTGCGACCCGCGCTGACCGACATCAACGGCAACCTGCCCGGTGTGATCGACACCGAGCACGGCTGCGGCGCGTGGCTGTACTACCGATCCCAGGAGCTGATCCTGGACCACGGCGAGATCCCGCTGGTCTTCCACGACACGGCCTTCCGCGAGGGCGGGCGCTGCTACCCCCTGTGCCTGCTGAACATGGCGCTGACGCTGCCGCTGAACAAGGTGCTCGAGGCGCCGGGGGTGCAGTCGGTCTCCCTTGCCCTGAACGTGGCCCTGGCCTTCGTCTTCGGCATGATGCTGCTGCAGCACCTGGGCGGGTGCTGGTGGGGGGCGTTACCCGGCGCGCTGCTGTTCTCGCTGGCCCCGTACATGTTCAGCCACCTGATCTACGGGCCCACCGAGTCCACGACGTACGCGTGGCTCGCCCTGTCCGTGCTGGCGGCGGAGTCCCTCGCCATCCGGCGCAGGATACGCCCCGGGCTGGCCGCGCTGGTGGGGCTGACCGTGGCGCTGTGCTTCGCCAACTCGCCGTACAACGGGGTGTTCGCCTCGGCGCTGGTGGCGTTCTCGCTGGCCACGCGGCGGCTCGCCCAGGGGCCCCTGTGGCGACGCGGGGCCCACCTGGGCATGACGCTGGCCGTCGCGACGGTCCTCATCGCGCCGATGGCCTGGGCGATCCGCTTCACCCTGGATCACCCCCTGTCCATGGTGCCCGGCCGGGAGGCGCGCCACGCCGTGGGCATGCACCAGCACATGGTCGACACGACCACGGTGCAGGACGTGGCCAGCTTCCTGCTGCCCATCCGGGCCTTCCACAACGAGACCTACCAGGAGGACATGTACCTGGGGCTGGTGGCGCTCGTGGTCGTGGTCGTCGCCATGATCCGCGTGCGGCGCGCGCGCCGCTGGGGCTGGCTGGCCCTGGCCGCGGGGGTCTACTGCCTGGGCGGCACGCTGCAGGTGTTCGGCTGGACGCCCGAGCTCTTCGGCGGGCCGATCCGCCTGCCCGCCGGGCTGCTGTGCCGGCTACCCGTGCTCGACTCCATCTCCCACCCCTACCGCTTCGAGCCGGTGGTGCTGATGGGTATGGGCGCGGCCATCGCCATCTGGCTCGGGCGCGGAGATCGCGCCGAGGCGCCACCGCCGCGTCGCTGGCAGGCGCTGGTGCTCTCGGGGGCCATCGTGCTGGACATGGGGCTGTCGTACCCCGAAGGGCCGTTCAAGCTGCCGGTGGTGGACGTGGACGTGCCCCAGTACTACCGCGATCTGGGCCATGAGCCGGGGGACTACGCGTTGCTGGATGCTCCCGTGGCGGCCACGACGCGGTCCATCTGCACGTACTACCTGTACCAGCTCCACCACGACAAGTTCGTGCCCTACAACTTCCGCGATCTGGACCTGGGTCGGGCCGTTCACGCCACGGAGCTCGCCGACGCGCTGACCCTGCAGTCGGAGTTCGAGTTCCGTGCGGAGCGGAACTCGGGTCCCTTCCAGTGCACCCTGACCGGGTGCGCGGGCGTGGACGAGCTTGCCGACCTGGGATATCGCTACCTCGTACTGCACAGGGTGAAGTCGCGCGAGACGGACAGGGCCATGCAGGACTGTGTGCGGCGGTGCATCCCCGCCCCCGTCCACCAGGACGACGAGGTCACGGTGTACGACCTCCGCGACGCGTTATAGGGAGCCGCCAGACAGACGATCGGCGAGCTCGGCGGCAAGCTCGGGTCCCAGCAGGCGCAGCATCTCCGACTCTCGCAGGGCGAGCTCCTCGCGCCCCAGGACTTCCACCTCACTGGCATCGATCTCGCCGGACTGCACGCGCGAGGGCACGGCCTCGATCCGGCGCTCGCTGAGCACCAGCATCTCGACGAGTTCCTCGCCGACGGCCGCCTCGATCTCGTGGTCGGCGGCAAAGGCCTCGGCCACCCAGCGGACGTTGTCCTGGCCGGCGACCATACCGCCTGTGAGCTGCGGGTTTGCCTCGGTGGGCTGCGGGCTCGCCTCGGTGGACTCGTACGTGGTCCTGTGGGACGCCAGGAATTCGTCGCCGGCGTTCAACCGACCGTGGAGGATCAAGGCTGCCTGGACCAGCACGACGATCGTCAGCACGACGATCGCGGCCCACAGCAGCTTTCGCTCCGAGGATGAGACCCCCTCGTCCTCGAGTTCGTCGACCCCCTCGACGATCGGTTCGTCCATGCGCCACTCCACGGTCCTACAGCGGCCTCTACCGCCGGCTGGTCGGGGTCCGGGACCACCTGCGTTCGTGTTCGTGAGAGGTGGATCAGGGCGAACCCCTCGAGCACGATCAGCGTGGCCAGGACCACGAGGATGGTCCACATCAGCTTTGTCTCGCTGACCTGTAGGTCGACGGTCCTCGGAGTGAAATCGAGGACAAATTTCCTGGCGCCGCGCTCGCCCACGTTCATGCTCCGTCCATCGGTTCGTGCAGTCAGGACCGATCTGCCGTCGCCCTATTATCTACATCCCGGCGGGATTGATCCTCGCGAGGAGCTCCTCGGCGAGGTCCTCGCCCACCAGGCGGACCGCGTCCTCGCGCCTGCGGTCGAACTCGTCCAGCCGGGCCTCGCCGGCGTCCGCGGAGCCCAGCGCGCCGGACCGTATCCGATCCGGGATCGACTCGATGCGCGACTCGCTCTGGACCATGGCATCCACGAGCGCCGCCCCCGTGGCCGCGTCGATCTGTTCGGCGAGCACGAAGTCCTCCACCGCCCAGCGTATCCCCGCTTGCCCCGCCACGCCGTCGCCCGGTTCCACACCCTGCTCCGAGGGTGGCGGAGGACGCAGCTTGCCGTCCTGGGTCCGCACGCCGTGGTTCAGCCGCGCGGTCCCCAGCAGGAGGTTGACGACCATCAGGGCGAGGACGACGCCCCACAGCCGCATGCGTTCGGTCACGACCATCCGTGCGCTGCTCCCTGAGGCCTCCAAGTCAGCCGGTGATCCGGTCCACCAGCTCCTGGCGGAAGGCCTCGTACCCATCCTGGGTGGGCGTGATGATGATGAAGCGGGTCTTGCCCTGGATGTGGTTGTGCCCCCGGGGCAGGGCGCCGAGGCGGTTGGCCACGATGAAGTCCGGATCGGCGTAGCGGCCCAGACGCTCCACCACCTGCTCGTACACCATGCCGGGGTTGTCGAAGTCGAACCAGGTGCTGTTGTTCACCGAGGCGAACTGGCCGGTGGCCTCCTCGATCCACCGCTTGACCAGGGCCGCGGCGGTGTTGGAGGAGGGCCGCAGGCCGGGGTCGTAGATGGCCACTGTGCCGTCCGGGCGCTCGAAGTAGTCGCACATGACGAACCCCACGGCGTTCGGGCACAGCCCCTTGAGGCGGTCCACCAGATCGATGATCGCCGGGCCCACCACCTCCAGCCGCTGGGGTGTCAGGTCGTGGTTGATGGAGCCCGCGTACTTCTTGCCGTCGTCGCCCACGAGCTGATCCGTCAGCGCGATCACCGCGATCTCACGCGGTTCGCCAGGGGCCATGAAGACCTGGAAGCTCTTGTTGGTGCCGACGACCTCGGGCTGCAACACCAGCGTGGGGTTGAGGTCGTACTTGCGGGTCTTGGCGCGG
The DNA here is from genome assembly GCA_964558555.1 of uncultured Rickettsiales bacterium. GTDB lineage: Bacteria > Myxococcota_A > UBA796 > UBA9615 > CAYRNR01 > CAYRNR01. The sequence continues at coordinate 22,873 of CAZLEO010000101.1, forward strand.
ATCGACTCCAGCGTGGTGCGGAACTCCTCGAGGTTCTCCACCGGGAAGATGCCCTCACCGGCGCTCTCGGTGTTGCAGGTCTTGACGAACACGCGCAGGCCGGGCTCGTGGGTCTCGTGGAAGTCCGCTTCGGTGACGTCGAACATGTCCTTGCGGATCTCGGGCGCGGCAAAGGCCGACAGCTTCGACACCGACTGCTTGGAGTTGCCGATGAACATGTCGGCGACCGAGTTGACCGCCACGTCGTCCCCGTCCGGGCCCATGTCGTCGATGGAGTAGGTGCGGCGGCCGTCGGCGCGCTGACCCGCGACGATGGCGGGCATTCCCTCGTGGTAGACCACGTCGCCCAGAAAGCCGATCCCCTGCAGGTAGGCCACCAGGGAGCGGTCGGTGCGGGTGGGCAGCACGACACGGTTCTTCCCCGGGGAGCACATGTAGGCCCCGGCCGTGGGCATCAGCAGGTCCATGCCCGGCCCGAGCAGGGTCGAGTAGTCCAGCCTGAAGGCGCTGCGGGGGTCGTCCGCGTCCGAGGTCTGGTTGAACTGCATGTTGATGTCGAACCGTGACATGGCCTCGCAGATGCGGGTCCAGCGGCCCAGCACGAGGCGGTCCAGCGGGTGGCCGGGCTCGAACAGGGGTGCCGGCGCGGGGCGCTGGGCGGCCGCGGCGGCCACACGTTCGATCTGAGGGATCACGGCGGGGCGGGGATCGGGCATCGGAACACTCCCTCTCGTGGCTGGAGGGAATGGTACTACGGTCTAGGTCTGGTCGTGAATGCCGCACATGTAGGTGGACGAGGTGACGACCGGGTCCTGGCTGCCGGCGGTGACGACCAGGAAGTACGTGCCGGCGTCGGTGATCTGCACGGCGGGCATGGAGGGATCGCCGTACGGGCTGTCGCTCCAGTAGATGTCCGATTCAAGGGTCTCGGTCTCACTCTGCAGCACGGTACCGTCGCCGGCCCAGATCTCGAAGGTGGCGTCCACGAGGCCCGAACCGTTGCGGGCGGCGCCGCACGCCAGCGCGAGGATCTGGCCCGCGTCGGCGTCGAAGCCCCAGAAGTCCACGTCGTTGGGCGCGTAGATGGAGCCGGCGAGGTACGCCGAACCACCGGAGAAGGTGGCGTACTCGGCCGTGGCCGGGCTGTTGTTGGAGTCGTCCTCGTTCTCGCCCTCGAGGGGGTTGGACTGGAAGGCGTTGGACACGTCGATGACGTAGAAGTCGTTGTCCCCTGGGGTCCAGCCGGCGGCGGGCTGCACCCACAGCAGGATGTCCTGCGGGCCGTCGAAGGGCAGGGACAGCGAGGTCATGCCCAGCGCGCCGTCCACTCGCGCGAGCACGGTGCCGAAGGTGTCGGTGATGTCGATCACGCCCACGTCCAGGGTGGTGCCGTGGCCCTCCTCGCCGGGACCGCCCGGCCCGGTGGGCTTGTAGAAGTAGGCGCTGATGTGGGCGCCGTTGGCCCCGGTGGTGAACGCGTAGATGTCCACGTCGTCGGCGTCGTCGATCAGCCCGTACACGGTGCCGTAGCTGGCCGAGCTGCCCTCGTACAGGGTGCCCGCCTGGGCCTGGCCGGGGATGTCGTTGGGCTCGGTGTCGGGGTTGAGCACGCCCTCGTACCAGAGGTCGGGGATGGTCGGGTCCATCTCCAGGGCGTTGAGGGCGTAGGTCCAGTCCTCGGTGGGGATGGACGAGGTGGAGCCGGCCCAGTGCTCCCAGCCCTCGATCTTGACGCAGTAGGTGCCGGCGTAGGCGTGGTAGCGCAGCTCGCTGTCGGTGTTGGCACGCGGGATCTGGTCGTCGGCGGTGGCCAGCAAGGTGGCGCCGTCCTCGGTGTACAGGGAGATCACGGGGTCGAGCTGGCCGTCCACGGCCTCGTCGTAGTGCCCCGTCCAGATGTCCACGAAGGCGTCCTGGGCGAGGGTGACGGTGAAGAAGTCCTCGTCCTCGGGGAACTCCAGCTCGGACTGGGTCCACTCGCCGTCCATGAGCAGCGGGACCGCGTCGGCGCAGCTGGTGGAGATGTCGTCGGGGTAGGCGTCGTCGTCGTCGCCGGTGGTGTCGTCGTCGTCGTCGTCATCGTCGGTGGCGTCGTCGTCGTCGCTGACGTCGTCGTCGTCGCCGGTGGTGTCGTCGTCGTCGTCGCCGCCCGAGCAAGCGGCCAGCCAGAACAGGGCTCCGAACAGGAGCAAGAAGTGATGGATACGCATTGGGGTTCCTCCTCGGCGCGCAAGCCTACCGCCGGGGAGGTGGATCGGGGAAGAAAAAGCGAGCTGTCAGCTCGCGAGGACCGCCTCGAGGCCCGCGCGGGCGATGGGGTGGTAGTCGTCCTTGCTCGCCTCGAAGATCTCGGCGGCCAGCGCACGGGTGGCCTCGCCCTTGTGCAGGGCCGTGTAGATGGGCTTGAGGAACTTCATCCTGCCCACCGAGCCCAGGAACGATCGGATGCGGTCGAACGCCGGCTCGTACCCGGAACCGGCGGCGATGATCAGCCACTGGTTGAGGATCTCGGGGTTGGTGGACGCGGTGAGGTCGAACTGCTCGTCGAACCACGCGCAGTCGGCCGGGTCGATGATCGCGGGGATACGCTGCAGGTAGACCAGCTTCTCCTCCACCGACCAGCTCGCCCAGGCCTCGGTGCCGGGCCGCGCGCCGTCGGCGAACCCGTCGCCGAGGCCCCACAGCTCGTCGAGCTTGGCCGAGGGGAAGGCCGGCGCGGTCTCGGGCACACCCTCGCCGTGGATCCAGCGCTTCGCGTCCACCTTCTCCAGCAGCCCGGGCAGCGTCTCGGCCACGTAGGCCTCGAACTCGCCCGTGGTCAGGGACGTGAACTTGAAGCGGTCGATGTAGTCGAGGATGAACGGGTCGAAGGCCTCGCGGCCCAGGGTCTGCTCCATCAGCGCCACGAGCAGGAAGCCCTTCTCGTAGGGCACCACCGAGTAGACCGAGTCGGGGTCCACCCCCTCGAGGTCGTTCTCGAGGCGGGTGTACTCGGAGTCCGCGCCGAAACGCAGCACCGCCTGGTCCAGGCCGTGGCGTCCGATGGCAGCGCCCATGGCCATGGCCTCGGTGCCGTACAGGGCCTCGATGATGCGGCGCTCGGCCCACACGGTGAAGCCCTCGTTGAGCCAGAAGTCGTTCATGGTGGCGTTGGTCACCAGGTTGCCGGTCCAGGAGTGGGCCAGCTCGTGGGCCAGCACGTTGGTCAGCGAGCGGTCGCCGGCGACCAGCGTGGGCGTGAGGAACGTCAGCCGTGGGTTCTCCATGCCGCCGTAGGGGAAGGCCGGCGGCATGACCAGGAAGTCGAAGCGATCCCACTGATACGGGCCGAACAGCGCCTCGGCCGCCAGCAACATCTTGTCGATGTCGGCGAACTCGTAGGCGCAGTCGGCGAGCATCTCGGGCTCGGTGTAGACCGTGGAGCGGGGGCCCAGGTCCTCGCCGACGATGTTGCCCACGGCGATGGCCAGCAGGTACGCCGGGATGGGCTGCGGCATCTCGAACGACAGGGTGCGGGTGCCCGGCTGCGCGCCCGCCTCGGCCACGCCCGGAGCGGCCGACATGACCGCCGTGAGGGGATCGGGCACGGTGACGCGCGCGGTGTAGGCGAAGCGCACGCGTGGGCTGTCCTGCACCGGCACGATGGACCGCGCGTGGTGTGGCTGGCACTGGCTGAACATGTACGGGTGCTCGCCACCGGCGGTGTGGCGTGGCTCGAGCCACTGCAGGGCCGACGCGCCGGGCGAGGTGGTGTAGCGAATGCGCAGCACCCGGGTGCCGGCGGGGCGGTCCACGGTCAGCTTCGCGCCCATCCAGTCCTCGGCGTCGGCGAGGGTGTACGGCACCGCAGCGCCGGCGGCGTCGGTCACGGCGTGGATGGTGATGTCACGGGTGTCCAGATCCAGGGGGCCGTTGCCGGGTTCGGCCAGGTGCAGCACGGCCTCGCCGTCGAGGGTCTTCGCGGCGAAGTCCACGGCCAGGTCGAGCTCGAGGCGGACGGTCGTGCCCTGGGTGGGATCGGTGTACGAGTGGGGATCGAAGCGGGCCATGTGGGGATCTCCTCGGGTGGAAGGGCGAGAATAAGTTGCTTTGTTGCGAACGTCCCTTTTTTTCTCAGCCGGTGACGAGGCCCTCTTCGAGGGAGTCGAGGAGGTCCATGTCGCGGCCGGCGAGTTCGAAGTCGTAGGCGGCGATGTTCTCGGCGATGCGGTCGCGGCGGACGGACTCGGGCAGGACGACCAGATCGTGCTGCAGGGCCCAGCGGATGAGGACCTGGGCCGGGGAGCGGCCGACGCGGTCGGCGACGGCCTCGATGTCGGGGTCGTACAGGCGCTGACCCTTGGTCAGGGGGCTGCAGGCCTCGACGGTGATGTTGCGGGCGGCGCAGGCGGCGCGGACGGCGCGGCGCTGCAGGAAGGGGCTGACCTCGATCTGGTTGACCGAGGGGTAGCGGTCCGTGGCGGCGAACAGCTCGTCGAGGTGGTGGACCCTGTAGTTGCTCACGCCGATGTTCCGGCACAGGCCGTCGTCCTGGGCCTGGCAGAGGGCCTCCCAGGTGTCCAGGCGCAGGTCCGGTACGGGCCAGTGGACGAGGTAGAGGTCCACGTGGTCGAGGCCGAGGCGGTCGAGGCTGGCCTCGAGGGCGGCGCGGGCCTTCTCGCGGCCGTGATCGTCGTTCCAGAGCTTGGTGGTGACGAAGACCTCGTCGCGGGGCAGGCCGGACTCGCGCAGGGCGGCGCCGACGTCGGCCTCGTTGCCGTAGATGCGGGCGGTGTCGATGTGGCGGTAGCCCGCCTCGAGGGCCCACAGCACGGCCTGACGGATCTCGTCGCCGCGGCCGGAGCGGAAGACGCCGAGGCCGAGGCGGGGGATCTCGGTGCCGCCGCGCAGGCGCCGGGTGGATTCACGGTGGAGGGTCATGGAGGCTCCCGAGTTCGTGTGCGCTAATCAAGGTAGGCACTCGGGATACGGTGGCAAGCAGGGAAGGTCGTGAGCGACCTCGCGCGGCCCAGGGTATGGATGCTGTGGTTCGTCGCCCTGCCCCTGGCGTTGATGGCGGGACTCCTCGACGCTGTGGTCCTGGCGGTATGGCTCCCCACTGCCCCCTGCTGCCAGGCCTGTCGTGGATCGGGGCGGTGCCACGCATACAACGACCGTTGTCGAATCGACAGCCCGATCCGGCCTGTCCCCACGGTGAATGCGACGCGTCGCCGGGATCCACGAGTTGGCACGCGACTTGAAAAACCTCCTCTCACGAACACAGAGAGGAGACAGGACATGCACAGCCACCCGACTTCTTGGAGTTTCTCGACGATGAAGGCCACCCTCGCCGCGCTGGCGATCGTGCTGCCGATGCAGGCCGCCGCCCTGGGGGGCCATCTGTTCGGTGACGAGGAAGACGGCGAGGTGGCCGTGGACCAGGACTGGTACCGGATCGAGAGCGACGACGGCTCCTTCCTCCTGGCGATCTGGGGGGACGGCCCCTATCTGGCCGGCTACGACGGCGTGGAGGAGCTGGGGGACGAGGAGTCCAGGGCGGCCCAGGAGACGATCGTGGAAGGCGACGCGATCCTCGCGGGCGTCCTGGGCTCGGTCTCCAACGGTTCACCCTGCCCGCCGGTCCCCCTCATCGAGTGGGATCTGGTCGCCAACGGCGCCCCGTGCCCCCCTGTCCCCTTGCTCGCACTGGATCTGGTCTCCAACGGCACCCCACTCCCCCCGATCCCCTCCCTCGAGGATCTGGTCTCCAACGGCGCGCCACTCCCCCCGATCCCCTCCCTCGAGGATCTGGTCTCCGGCACTGTGCCACTCCCCCCGATCCCCAACCTGGAGTTCGCGGGCGATGAAATCGAGATCTACGGCGCGCTCTACCTGATCGTGGAGTGACGAAGGGGTCTCACCCAGCGCACGTCATCTGCGGCGACGCAGCGCGAGGGTCATCAGCAGCAGGCCGGCGAGGGCGGGGCCGGCGGGGGGATGGGCGGCGGCGAGGCCACAGTTGCAGTCGCCGAGGTTGTCGCCGGCCGAGTCGTCGTCGTCGGACACGTCGTCGTCATCGTCATCGTCGTCGTCGTCCGCCGGGTCACACTCGAGGTCCTCGTCGATCTCGCCGTCGCAGTCGTTGTCCTCGTCGTCGCAGATCTCCTCGGCGTCGGGGTAGGTGTCGGGGTTCTCGTTGTCGCAGTCCCCCTGGCAGGCGTTGAAGCCGTCGCCGTCCACGTCCTCG
>CAZLEO010000102.1:0-28812 GCA_964558555.1 uncultured Rickettsiales bacterium
GACCAAACCTTCAATCCTCCACCGTCCATCTCCGCGAAGTTGCCCATGACGTAGATGTCGGTTCCGTTCACTCGCCCGCCGTGCATCTTGAGCCCACCACCATCACCTGCCCCACTCTGGTTGTCGAAGACGGCGGCGCCTGTCACGTCGACGACGGACATGCTACCAAAGTGGAGACCGCCGCCTCCGTCCTCGCCTGTATTCCCAGACACGATGATTCTCGACATCGAACCTGTGGTGTAGTCGAGGATGGCACCCCCGCCGTTGGAGCTGTCGTTATCGCTGATGGTCAAGTCGGACAGGATCACGTCGGTCGAGTACCCGATGTACATCCCACCCCCATCTTGGTTGGCCTCGTTGGAGGTGAGAAGGATGTCCGTCATGCTCGAACTCGAGCCATCGACGTACATGCCCCCTCCATCCCCCGTGGCCTGGTTCGACTCGATGGCCATGGCCTGGATCGTCGGTGACGAACCTTCGATGTGGAGACCCCCGCCCGCGGACGCTCGCCCATTCGTAAGCGTGAATCCGCGAAGGACTGTGTCAGCCTCCTCGCCCGAATCCACGGTCACCACCGAGCCGTTCGAGTCGCCGTCGATGACCGTGACCGAGCGGCCATCCAGTCCGATCAACTCGATGCCCTTGCCCAGCAGGTCGATGTTCTCTTGGTACGTGCCGGCCTGGACGCAGACCACATCCCCGTCTTGGGCCTCGTCGATAGCGTCCTGGATGGTGGAGTGGTCCGTGGGCACGGTGAGCGTGCAGACCACCACCCCCAGGTCCACACCGCCATCGCAGTCGTTGTCCACGGCATCAGCGACCTCAGCCATCGAGGGATTGACCGACGCGTCGGTGTCGTCGCAGTCGCCCTGGCAGGTGGAGTAGGAGTCGCCGTCGAGGTCTTCGGGCGTCAGGGTGGCGTCGAAGTCGTCGCAGTCGCCCGCACAGAAGAAGAAGCCGTCCCCATCCGGGTCGCCCTCGCCAAAGATAAGCCGACCGTCGCAGTTGGTGTCGAGGCCGTCGCAGGCTTCTTCTGCCTCCGCGTGGACAGCTGGGTCGCTTTCGTCGCAGTCCCCCTCGCACTCGGTGTATCCATCCCCGTCGTCGTCTACCACCGGCGGATCCTGGATGCCGTCGCAGTTGGTGTCGACGCCATCGCAGAGATCTTCTTCGGCCCCGGGAAAGACGCTGGCGTCCTCATCGTCGCAGTCATCCCCGCCCGCGGGCTCTCCCAGGTAGCCATCCCCGTCCACATCGATCAGGTCTGCTCCGTCGCAGTCCTGGTCTATTCCGTCATAGGGCTCCTCTGCTGCTCCAGGATGCGTGTACCAGTCCTCGTCGTTGCAGTCGTCTCCGCCCATATGCTCCGCGTCATGGCCGTCGCCGTCTGCATCGAGCTGGTCCTCGCCATCGCAGTCCTGGTCAATACCGTCGTAGGGGACCTCCTCCGCCCAGGGATGGATCGTGGGATCTCCATCGTCGCAATCCCCCTCTTCCAGGGTCCACCCATCTCCGTCCTCGTCCGTCGCAGGGGTGATGTCGTCGTCGTCGCCCGGAAACGTGTCGTCATCGGGGACCGTGTCGTCATCGGCGAGGTCAGTGTCGTCGTCCGAGACGTCGTCGTCGGAACCGGACGAACAACCGACCAGGATCATGGCGATCGCGAGCACCAGGAACCGACCCGACATACCTCTCCCCTCGTCGAAGAAGCCCTATAACCGAGTCTAACTGGCAGCAGTGACACTGGGGAAACTCTGGACGGATGCCCCCTTCGCGGCTCCACCCGAATCACCATGTCATCGCAGATCCGTCTATGCGGAAGGCACTTTGCTAGTGACATGTGGCGCTCCGAGCGCAGTGGTTCCTCGGTCGGATGGGGACCCCGCAGATCCGCGGTTCAGAAGATGGCGACCAGAGGTACTCCAGCCCGCACTTCCTCGGAGTTATCTTCCGCCTCCCCGTCCTACAATGGCCCTCCACCACCGGCACGAGGGGAGGCCCCAACCATGTCGAACGACCACCGCAGGGACATCGTCCGCTCCGCCAGACTCGACGACGATCCCGTCTCCACCGCTGTCCGCGAGATCAACCGCATCTACGCCACCAAGACGCTGGAGACCTACATCGCCATCGGCAAGTACGTGCTCGACACGTTCTTCGAAGGGGACTTCACGCTGTTCAGGAGCCGGGGGCGGTCCGATCCGAACATGAAGGCGCTGGCAGCGCGCGACGACCTGATGGTGTCGGCGACGACGCTATGGCGGTCGGTGGCGGTGCTGGAGCAAAGCCGGCAGCTGCCAGGGGAGGTGGCGCGGGAGCTGTCGATCTCGCACCACCTGGAGTTGCTGAGGGTCAAGGACGAGGAGGACAAGGAGAACCTGGCGCGGTCGGCCGTGGAAGAGGGGATGAGCCGGGGGCGGCTGGCCGAGGAGGTGAGGGAGGTGCTCGGTGACGACGAGCCAGGGGAGCCCGAACGACCTGAACCGGAGGAGCGTGCGCCGCGGGCGATGAAGGCGCTGGCGCACGTGGGACGGGCCGTGGAGCACCTGGCGGCGGTGGCAGACGAGGGTGGGCTCGAGGGGATTGCGGAGGAGGAGCAGCGTGAGGCGTTGAAGAAGCTCGACGAGGCCCTGGCAAAGCTGCGGCGGGTGCGGCAAGTGCTGGGGATCCGGGTGCGAGGAGAGCGTCCTGGGAGGGGAGAAACTGAATGACCATTCATTTCACGGTGAAATGAATGGTCATTCAGTTCTTGGCGTCCTCACCCACCTCGTGAACCTCACCGCCAGCGGCCGCTCGAAGCTCGGCGCCACCACCCCGACCGTTTCCCGCTCCATGCACTCGGTGAACTCCGCCGTGGACGGCTGCCAGTCCGACCAGACCCAGCGGTCCTCCACCCAGCGAGCCTCGGCGCCCAGGTGGAACCCGCCAGGCTGGAGGCCTTCGCCGCACCCGGGGGTGTCGCAGGGGGTGGTGGTGTGGCAGTGCCAGGCGGCGCGGTGCAGCCCGCCGAGCCAGGTATCCGGGTGGTCGCCGAGGCCGACGGAGGCCTGGCCGCGGGCCATCCTCAGGACCTGGGGATAGGCGCGGCAGTAGTGGTGGCCTGGGTTGGCGTAGCAGAACTCGGCGCAGGCGGTCTCGTACTCGTCCAGGGCGTCGCCGGCCTCGGACCAGGCACTGCGGGCGAAGGTCTCGTCGGTGATCAGGCGGGCGAGGAGGAGTCGGACGCGGGGATCGGTCTGGGTGCGGTAGGCGTCGGTGAGGGCCGACCGACGGGCGGGGTCCAGATCGAAGTTGAGGGCAGGGACGACGAGCATGGTGGACAGGGCGGTGGCGTTGACGAGGGGATCGTCGGTGGTCGCGAGGCTCTCCAGCACCAGGTCGAGGGCGGCGTCGGCGTCGTACGACTCCGAGCTGATCGACTGGCGGGTCTGCAGGAGGTACAGCCGGGCGAAGTCGGCGACGGGGTCGGCGGCGTGGTGGGTGATGATCGCCTCTGCGGGTTCGGCCAGTGACTTCAGCTCGAGGGGGGGCCTGGGAGGTGGTTCCTCTCCTCGCTCCAGAGCTGCGTAGTAGCGATCGCGCCAGCGGACGGCCCGCTCGGCGTAGTCGGCCTGGATGTCGCGGCGCTCGGCCTCCAGGGCGATGAGCGCTGCCCACGGATCCTCGACTGGGTCGGCGTACTCCTCGGCTGCCGAAGCGTCGAGGAAGCGCTCCTGCAGGTCGATCCAGTCGTCGTCCTGGCGGCGCTGCCAGTTCACGGTGCCGACCTCGCTGTCGAGCAGCTCCTGCAGCAGGAGCGACGCCTCGGTGTCGGGCAACGGAGCCTCGTCCGGACTGGGCCAGAAGGTCTCGGGCTGGAGGATGCCGCCCTCGTAGAAGGCGCTGTTGAACCAGCGGATCTCGCCGGTGCTGATGGTCAGCGGGTAGGGCTCCTCGTCGGGGCCGCCCTCGGGCTCTGCGGGGGCCTCGACGGGTGTGCCTTCGGTGGCCGGGGCCTGGCGCGCGCGCACGGTCTGGGACGGCCGGGCGTCGGCGATGGCCTCGGGGGCGGGGTCGGGCCGCAGGAGGCGCCACGCCAGCACGGCGGCGAGCAGCAGGTGCACCAGCACGGCGATGACGAGGATCGTCGAGGAGTTCCTGGGCTGTCGCCGGGCCACGTCCGTGGGGTTCCCTCCCTCACCCCAGGGTACACGTCCTCACGACCTGGCGATAAAAGCAGGTCAGCCCAGACGGAACAGATCGTCCATCGTGAGCTGGTCGGCGACGAGCTCCTCGTAGTACGTGTTCACCCGGGTGCCGTGCGTCGTGATCATCACCGGGAGGAGTGTCTTTCGGGTGTGGGTACGCTCGCGGAAGGCGTCCACCTTGTTCTTCAGCTGGGCTGCGTAACGCTTGGATATGACGAACTCGTGGTCCGAGTACTTCATCTCGCACAGGTTGATGCAGTGATCCTGCCGGTCGATGACCAGGTCGATCTCGGCGCCCGCGTCAGAGCGGTCCGCGGGTCGGTATCGCCAGTTCGATTCGGTCGTGCCCACCGCGCGTATCCCGAGGCCGTCCTTGATCGGGTGGATGTGCTTGAGACAGACGCCCTCGAACGTGTACCCAGCCCATGCCGACCACGACCGATGCTGCCGGGTTCGGAGCCAGTACGCGGTCTCTGCGCTCGCGAAGACCGATCGTGGGGCACGGGCGATCCAGGTCAGGTGGAACCGCGAGAACTCGTCGACGAGTCGGTAGACGGTATCCTTGGTCCGCCTCCCGAACGGCACGTAGGCGGCGATGAATCCGGCCTGTTCCAGCGTATCCAGGACCCGGGTCGCCGTTCCCCCTGTCTGCAGCCGGGTCTGCTGCAGCAGCTCTTTCCGGGTCCATCCGCTGCGCTTGCGGGCGAGGGTCCGGACGGTCTCGACGTAAGCCTCGGGTCTTTCGAACAGCGACGCAAAGAGCTCGTCGAACTCATTCGCCAGCAGCCCGTCCTTCGAGAAGCAGATGCGGTCGATGTTCTGGGCAGCGGAGCGTCCCGGCTCCACCTGTCTGAGGTAGTGGGGGACACCTCCCATGGCCATGTACAGCTCGAGCACCTGCTTCCGATCGAGCCGCACGCGGCGGCTCCTCAGGTACACCTCCGCCTCGTGGAGGGTGAACGGGAGGAGTCGTATCCTGGCCGTGATCCGGTTGTGCAGGCCGCCGCGCGCTCGCACGACCTTGTCGAGCATCCACGAGGCCGCCGACCCGCAGACGACGAGCAGGACGTCCCGCCGGCGCGACGCCCAGGTGTTCCAGAAGTGCTCCAGAGCGGGTAGGAAACCCGACCTCCGCGACGCGAGCCATGGCAGCTCGTCCAGGAACAGGACGACCTTGCCCGTCGGACGCTTCGACTCGATGCCCTCCCGGAGCTGCTCGAAGGCATCGAGCCAGCTCACCGGTGGCGCCGACACGTACCCAGACCGTAGACAACGGTCGAACGCCCGCGCGAAGTTCGACAGCTGTTCGCGCATGGACGCGCCCCGGACACCGGTGAGCTCGAAGTAGACCTCCTCGTCCTTGAACGTCTCGTGGACGAGGAAGGTCTTTCCGACACGGCGCCTACCGTAGACGGCCAGGAACTCGGCATCTCCGGAGGAGCGCAACCTCTCCAGAGTACGCTTCTCCGCAGCCCTGCCAGCGATTTCAGCCAAGACGCCTCCTTCCATGCACACGACCAAGACAGCTTATTCAGCCACAACGTCCCTGCTCAAGTAGTTTTTGGCTGGATATAACTTCTTTTTTCAGCCAAATCTCCACAAGGAAGACTGCTTATGGCTGACTACGACCCAGGCTCGGCCACCACCACCAGGTCCGACCAGATCAACCCATCGAAGTGCCCGAACCCGAAGAACTCCGTCCGGCCCACGTACAGATACCGCAGCCGCGGCACGTCGGCGGTGAGGTGGCAGCAGCTGGGATAGACGGGGAAGGTCTCCTCGGCCCGGAGGACGCCGTCGATGTAGTACCGCACGCCCACGCCGTCCCACTCGAGGCGGTAGAGGTAGTCGCCGGGGAAGTCGGGGGCCGCGTCGGCGACGCCGGCCTCGATCCAGTCGGGGGCGCCGTAGTCGTGGCCGCCGTGGTTCTCGCAGCCGTCGCCGCAGGTGCAGCCGGGGTCGCAGGTGCCGGTCTGGAGGCCGAAGTTGTACCAGATGTCGTCGCGCAAAAACGTCAGGCCGGGATCGCAGTCCACGTAGTCGGCGCCGTCCCACAGCAGGCACGGCGCGTACTTGAGCGCGACGATGGACTCGTTGGCGGAGATGGTGGCGAGGTGGTCGCCCGAGGGGTTCTCGAACAGGCCGAGGAACTTGATGCTCTGGGACTCGTACGCGGGGTTGCCCACGTACTGGGAGTACGGAGCGAAGCCGGTCAGGTGGATCTCCAGGTAGCCCGACGAGACCTCCTGGCCCAGGTCGTAGATCAGGCGGTCGTCGCGGCCCAGGGTCTGGAAGCCCGCGCCGGAGAACGCGCCGTTGCCTTCCACGGTCCGGCCGAAGCAGGTGCCGGTGCAGCCGGCGGGATCGGTCATGGCGTCGTCGATCAGCACCACGGGGCCGGTGTCGTCGTCGCCCGCGTCGTCGTCCGCCGTGTCGTCGTCCGCGAAGTCGTCGTCGCCGGTGGTGTCGTCGTCACTCGTGGCGTCGTCGTCGGACGGCGGGGTCTGATCGTCGTCGTCCCACTGGCTCGAACCGCAGTTCGTAAAGACCAGGGCGCTCACGAGGGTGAGCGTGACGCCCGAAATCGACCTGGCTCTCATTCCTCTTCGTCGGAAGGAGGCAGCTCGGTGAGGTAGAGCAGCTCACGCCGCGTAGAGTGCACGGGATTCTCCCAGTACCTGCTCGCGAATGATCGGCTTCAGCCCGCGGCGGGGGACGAGATCGACGTCACACCCCAGAAGCGATTGCAGTGCGATCTGGAGCTGGGCGAGGCGGAGGAAGCCGACCCTCTCTCCCGGGAGGAACTCGACGAGCAAGTCCACATCGCTGTCCGGATGGAAGTCCCCGCGAGCGCTGGACCCGAACACCTCGAGCCGCGCGACTCCGAACCGCCGGCACAACGCGAACAGATCCTCCTCGGGGATCTCGATATCGGATCGAATGCGCATCACCCCGAGAATAGCAGGGGTTTCCACCCCCCTCCAAGCCGCACTGTGCCAGCGCCGGCGCGATCGCGCCCGTGGTACCCTTCGCCCAGCAGGAGGCCGCGTGAGCCCACTCCGCTTCTCACGTCCGTCGTACGTCTGGGGTGCCCGGGGTACCGGCGTGCCGTGCCCGGCGTGTGGCGAGGGGGAGCTGGAGGTGCGGTTCGGGTGTCTGAGCACGCGGTTTGCGTGTTCGAAGTGCCGCGAGCCGTTCCTGCTGGCCGACCTGGTGGAGCGCCTGGACGAGGGACAGTTCGAGACCCTGGCGGGCCTGGTGGGGGACCGCCTGAGCGACCGGGTGGGTTGAGGTGGCTCTCGGTCCGCGGATCGCCGTCGTCCTGCTCCTGTTTGCGCTCGGTGGCTGCGCGTCCGACGCCCCCGACGAGACCGCCCTCCCCCGGACCATGCTGTGGGCCTGGGAACGCCCCGAAGACCTGAGGTTCGTGGATCCCGCCGAGGTGGGCGTGGCCTTCCTCGCCGCGACCGTCGTGCTGGACGGGGACGAGGTCCGGGTGTCGCCGCGCATGCAGCCGCTGTGGACCACCGAGGCGACCGCGCTGGTGGCGGTGGTGCGGATCGAGGCGAGGGGTCCGGGGATGGGGCCCGACCAGCTCGAGGCGTCGGCCGACGCCGTGATCGCGTCGGTGGACGGGGCTTCCGAGATCCGCGCCATACAGCTGGACTTCGACTCGACCCTGTCCCAGCGAGCCTTCCACCGCGATCTCCTCGAACGCCTCGGACAGCGGCTCCCCGACTACACCCAGCTTTGGATGACCGCGCTGGCGTCGTGGTGCCTCGACGACGCGTGGCTGGACGGCCTGCCCGTGGACGGGGCCGTGCCCATGTACTTCGACATGGGGGCGGATTCGGACCGCGTGGCGATGCACCTGCGCGAGGGCGGGGACGTGTCCTCGGAGATCTGTCGGAACGACGCGGGCTGGGCGTCCTACGAGTCGCGGTACGCCCGCCCGGACGGCCGTCGCGAGTGGTGGTTCCACGACCGGGCCTGGTCCGAAGAGGACCTGACGAGATTGCAGGAGGTGGGGAGATGAGATCCATGCAGACATGGGTGGCGTTGGCCGTGGCAATCGTCGCGCTGGGGATGCCCGCGCGCGGCCGCGCGTGCGGTCCGTTCTTCGAGGGCGCGTTCTTCACGTACGCCAAGCACCCGGACCAGCCGTTCGAGCGCTACGCGGGCGGGCAGCTGGGCCTGGTCCATCCAACCTTCGCGCGGTCGTACCTGGTGTTCGCCTACAGGACCCTGGCCGGCCACCCCCTCGACGAGGCCCAGGCCGCCGCCCTGGCCGGGATGTGGCGTGACCGCATCACTCAGGCCCCGGCGCCTGGCGCGGAGATCGCCGAGGTCTGGCACGACGCGCGCGCCCAGGTGATGGTCGGGTACGACTCCCCTGCGGTGAAGGTCCACCGCCCCATCCCGGGCGCGAGCTGGGGTCACTACCTCGCGTGCACGCCCGACGCGTTCGAGACCGCCGCGCAGACCCTGGATCAGCTCACGGCCGAGCTGGGCGTGGGGAGCCCCCATGTCCGGGCCTGGGTCCTGCTGCAGGACCAGGTGTTCGCCAACTGCGGCGGCGACGGGTACGTGGTCCCGACCTACCACAGCGACGCCGCCGGCCCGCCCCCCGCCTCGGTGAAAGCCCACCGCGCCTACCAGGCCGCGGCAGCGTGCTTCTACGCCGAGCAGTTCCCCGAGGCGCAGCGCCGCTTCAGCGCCATCGCCGCCGATCCGAGCTCCCCGTGGGCCGCCATCGCGCCGTACCTGTCCCTGCGCGCGGCCGTGCGGCAGGCCACCCTGAGCGCCGACGGCATCGACGTGGCCGCGCTCGCCGAGATCGAGCAGCGCATCGACGCGCAGCTGGCCGCCCAGCCCTCGGACGAGGTCCGCCCCCACCTGCTGGGCCTCAAGGACTACGTGGCCTTCCGTACCCACCCTGCCAAGCAGCTGGCCGCGCTCTCGTCGCGCCTGACCGCGCCCGAACCCACCCAGGACATGCGCCACCTGGTGGACGACTACACCCGGCTGCTCGACCTGCAGCTGTCCACGGCATCGCAGCTCGGCAGCGGCGACGACGACCTCACCGACTGGGTGCTGCGCTTCCAGGGGCACCGCACGCCCGACGTGGCCCACGCGTTCCAGCGCTGGACCGACACCGGATCGTCGGCCTGGCTGCTCGCCGCGCTGACCTGGGCCACCCCCGAGTTCGGCCAGCTGGAGTACCTGCTCGCCGGCGCCAGCGCCGTCGAACCCAACGACCCCGCCTACCCCACCGCCGCCTTCCACCAGGCCCGGCTGCTCACCGCCACGGGCCGCGAGGACACGGCCCGCGGTGTCCTCGACGCGGCCATCGGGTTCGAAGCCCTCGACGAGGCGTCCCGCAACGCCCTGCTGGCTCAGCGCCTGTACCTGGCGCGCGATCTGGACGAGTTCGTGACCCTGGCGCCGCGTCGCTGCGTGGGGGTGGGCTGGGACTTCGACGGGTACATCCCCGATCCACCCGCCGCGGACGCGCCGCCCATGATCGACGCCGACGCCGCCGCCCTGCTCACCGCGGCCATGCCCATGGCCCTGGCCCTCGACGTGGCCCGCCGCGACGCCCTGCCCACCGAGGTCCGCCAGCGCGTCGCCCTGTCGGTCTGGGTCCGCGCCGCGCTGATCGACGAGCACGCCGTCGGCCAGGACGCCGCCCGGCTCGCCGGCGAGCTCCAGCCCGAGCTGGCCCCCTACCTCGCCGACTACGTCGGCGCCACGTCCGATCCCGACCGCCACCACGCCGCGATCTTCGCCCTGCTGCAGCTCCCCGGCGCCACCCCCCTGGTGATCGCCGGCCTCGGCCGCCGCGGCTCCTTCACCGAGATCGACTCGTACCGCGACAACTGGTGGGCCGGCCCGCTATTGCGCGTCCACACCGACTGGGAGGTCACCCCCGTGTCCTTCCTCGACGAGGCCCAGCTCGCCACGCTGACCGACGAGCACGAGCGCCTCCTCGCCCTGCCCATCGCCCCCGACCTCCTGTGCGAGCAGGCCATCGCCCTGGCCGAGGCCCTCCCCGATGACCCCCGCGCCCCCCACGCCCTGCACCTCGCGGTGAAGGCGACCCGCTACACCACCACGGGCGCGGAGACCGGCGACTGGTCGAAGCGGGCGTTCGAGCTATTGCAGGGGAAGTACGCGGGGACCCGGTGGGCGGAGAAGACGCCGTACTGGTACAAATAGAACATCCGTCCCTGGGGGAATCATGACGCACATCCGTCCGGCCGCCATTCCGTGCCTGCTCGCACTGTCCTGGATCCTCCTGGGAGGCCCCCTGGAGGCACAGGCCATGTGCTCCGAGGCCTGGTGCAAGGCCGGCCCGTTCGAGGCCTCGCCAGCCGAGCTCCTGGAGGCCGCGCAGGCGGTGGAGGCCAGCGACGACCAGCCCGTGATCCTGCTCCTGCAGGAGTACGCGTATCGCTGGGACGAGGAGGGCCGCCAGACCCAGACCTTCCGCCAGATCTACCACGTGCGTGGAGAGGCGGCGGTGGACGGCTGGGGCATCAGCGAGACCACCTGGGCGCCGTGGTTCCAGGCGCGGCCGGACCTGCGGGTCCGGGTCATCTCACCCGAGGGTGAGGAGCAGTGGCTCGAGGGCGCGGACATCACCGACGCCGCCGTGAGCCAGGTGGATCCCACCCTGTTCACCGACGACCGTGTCCTGCGCGCGCCGCTGCCCGGCATGGGTGTGGGGGTGGTGGTCGAGGAGGTCATCGAATACCGGGACGAGCAGCCGTTCTTCGAGGGCGGCCGCCTGGGGCGGCTGGCCGTGGGCAACTACATCGACACGCGCCTGTTCCGGGTCACCCTCGAGGCCCCCAAGGGCACGCCCCTGCAGTGGCGCGTGGAGGGGATCGAGGCCAGGGAGAAGCCGATCCGGACCCGTGAGACCCGCGGCGTGCTCCTGGAGGTCGAGGATCTGGCGCCGTTCGGCATGTTCCCGCCGGCGCTGCCCCCCGACCACTGTCCCTACCCGTTCGTGGAGTTCACCACGGCCGAATCGTGGGCCGACGTCGCGACCACCTACCACGATCTCACCCAGGCGGCGACGAGCCTCGGCGCGCCCCAGCCGCTGGTCGAGGAGGTCCTCCAGGGTGATCCCGATCGCGCCGAGAAGATCCACCGGGCGCTGGCCATCGCCCGCGACAGGATCCGCTACACCGGGGTCGAGTTCGGCCAGCAGGCCATCGTCCCCTACGCGCCGGTGAAGAGCCTCGACCGGGGGTACGGCGACTGCAAGGACAAGGCAGCGCTGCTGGTCAGCCTGCTCGCGGCCGCGGACATCGAGGCCCACCTGGCGCTGTTGAGCTTTGGCCCGGACACCGACATCTCCGCAGACATGCCCGGCCTGAACCACTTCGACCACGCCATCGTCCACGTGCCCGGCACGCCGGCGATGTGGCTCGATCCGACGAGCGAGTTCCTCCCCGGCGACACGCTGCCCTACTGGGATCAGAACCGCCTGGCCCTGGTGATCGCACCCGGGACGACCGACCTGACTCGCACGCCGATGTCCACGCCCGAACAGAACCTGTACCGGGAGGAGCGCGACATCCGGATCCCCGTCGATGGCCTCTCTCACATCATCGAGCGGACCCGGGTGCTGGGCTGGCCCGCGGAGGGCTTGCGCTGGGACTTCACCGACGCCGAGCCGGAGGCGATCCAGGAGAACCTGGAGAACTACGCCCAGGAGACGTACCTGGCCACGACCCTCACCGACTGGTCCGTCACCGACGCCAGGGACCTGTCCACCCCGCTCGAGATCATGCTGGAGACCCACGACGCCCTGGTGGCCGCCGCCGAGGACGGCCAGGCCTTCGCCATCACGACACCGATCGACGTGCTGGAGTATGCCCCGGGCTGGCTCACCGAGCCGTGGCCCGAGGACACGACGCCCCTGGCCGAGCGCGAGGTTCCGGTCGCGACACACCCCCACCGGGTGGAGGTCGCGTACCGGATCGAGCTGGCCGACGGATACCGGGTGGGCGAGCTGCCCGACAGCCGTATCCGCCAGTACGCCGGCGCGCTGCTCGAGGACCGCTACGAGCACCAGGACCGGGTGGTGCTGTGCACGTACGTGTTCGAGCTTCCGGCATCACCGCTGCCGCCCGACCAGGCCGCAGCGCTGCGGAAGGCCGTGGGTGAGCTCATGAATGCCGCTCCCGTGGAGCTGGTCTTCGATCTGGAGCCGGAGTGGCTGCTGGCCCAGAACGAGATCGCCCGCTCGCTGGAGTCCTACCGCGAGCTCGTCGAGCGCAACCCCGACGAGGCCACATATCGGGCCATGTATGCCTCCGCCCTGATGGAGAGCGGCCTGGGTGAGCCCGCGCACGCGGAGGCGCTGAAGGCCGTCGAGATCGATCCCGACAACGGGGTGGCCTGGCGCTACCTGGCCTGGATCCGGATGCACGACGTGGCCGGCCGGCCGCTGGCATGGCCCTTCGACCGCGACGGCGCGATCGAGGCCCTGGAGAGGGCCACGGAGCTCGATCCGGACGACCACACGGCGTCGCGGAACCTCGGCGTCCTGCTCGAGCGCGACGACCACGGCAACCGCTTCGGTGCCGGCGTCGACCTGGAGCGAGCGACCGAGATCTTCGCGACGAGGCGGGAGCGGTCGGAGCTGGGGGACATGGACGTCAACCTGATGACGCTGCAGTTCCGGCTGGGGCGACTGGACGAGCTCCGCGAGACCGCCGAGACCTCCCCGGAGCAGCAGGTGGCCAGCGTGCTGCTCGTGGCCGCCCTGGCACTGGAGGATGGCAAGCAGGCCGCGGTCACCGAGGCGAGCAACCTCTCCGTCTCTCCCACCGAACAGGGCCAGCTCCTGCTGGCCGCCTCGGGGGAGTTGATGAAGATCGGCAAGTACGGCGAGGCCTCGGAGCTACTGCTCGCAGCGACGACAGGTTCGAGCAACCCGATGCTCATCCGCGAGCGCGCACGCAAGCTGGCCGAGCTGCGTCCGCTGGAAGAGCTGGCCCAGAGCACCGAAGGTCCCGCGGCGCCCGTCTACCAGCTGATGTCGCGGGCATCGGGCACACCGCCACCCCTCGAGGAGCTGCGCGATCTGTTTGCCGCGGACACCTACCGTCGGCTGAAAGAACACGACCAGCTCCAGAGCGCGTTCGGGATACCCGATTCGGCCACGACGGCCGTGGCGGCGAGCGAGATGTCGACCAAGGTGGCCCTGGAGATCGGCCTGGGCATGGCCGAGGTCCACGTCGATGGCAACGACGATCTCGGCTACGAGGTCCGCATCCACTGGGCGCAGGAGGGAGGCCACAGCCAGACCTGCTACGTGGTCAAGGAGGGGGGTCGGTACCGGATTCGAGCCATGGCCGAGCTGCCCCAGTTCCTGGCGGCCGAGGCCGTCCGCCGCCTCGATCGCAAGGACGTCGACGGTGCCCGACAGTGGCTGGACTGGGCGGCCGAGAGTGGGCAGATCGTGTCGGAGACCACCGCCGGGAGCGGCGGGCCCTTCTCGATCCTGTGGCAGGACGTGGACGAGCCGGACGCCGAACGGATCCGGCTGGCCGCCGCTGCGCTGCTCCTCGACATCGACCCGAAGCGCGCGACGGCGACGCTCGAAGAGGCCCGGGGCTCCCTCGAGGACCTGGACGAGCGGATCGCCGTCGAGCACGCCCTGTGGGTAGCCGCCGAGCTCGCCGAGGACCACGAGCGAACGTTGGAGATCACCGAACGGCTGGTCGAACTGGACCCCGAGAACATCGAGATGAAGGGCCTGCACATCCAGATGCTGATCGTGCTGGAGCGCCTGGACGAGGCGCAGGAGGCCGCCGATGCCCTGCTGGCGGCCCACCCGGACGAGCAAGCCGCGCTCGGTCTGTCGACCATGGTGGCCCTCGCGTCCGGAGAGTCCGACCGGGCACAGCAGATCCTGCGAGACATGCTCGCCAAGGGCTTCACCGAGCCCGGCACCCTGAACCTGCTGGCCTGGCTCCTGTGCTTCGATCCCGCGACGCTGGAGGAGGCGGTCCAGCTGGCGGTGAGGGCCAACACCAGCGGCACGGCCCACCAGGGCAACATCCTCCACACGCTGGCCACCGCACAGGCGCAGCTCGGACACAGCCAGGAGGCGCACGAGGTGATGGTGTTCGCGCTGGACCAGCCCGGCAGCCCGACCGAGGTGGAGAGAGACTGGTGGTTCGTGGTCGGCCGGCTCGCCGAGGTCTACGGGCTACAGGAGTACGCGAAGGAGGCCTACGGGCGCGTGTCGGAGGATGAGATCGATCCGCTCTCGACCTACGAGCTCGCCCGGCGCCGGCTCGAAGCCCTCGGCGGCCGGTGACGTGAGAGGTGAGCCGGCTACTCCTCGGCCATCAGCTGCTGGAACCGCCGCCGACGGAAGTACCACCCCGAGATCATCGCCAGGACGATGAACGTGCCCAGGCAGATGCACAGCTCGCCGCCGGCGAGGTAGACGGGGTACATGGACACGGCGTTGCCCTGGTCGATGAGCTCCTGGGCGGACTCGGGAGAGGCGTAGGCGACCGCCCGGTGGGTCAGGACCATGCCCTGGATCATGCCGGCGAGGCCGGAACAGAACGGCACGGACGACAGCAGCACGAAGATCAGCATGCCCGCCCAGCGCTTCCAGCCGTAGGCGATCCCCCCGGCGAGGGCGCCCAGCCCGGCGCACATGCAGCCGCCGAGGACGCCGTGCATGAACGGTCCACCCGAAGCGTAGAAGTAAACGATGGAATCCACGGCCCACCTCCGGGCCCGATCCTACATCATCCGGAGCAGTCCCCGGGGAGCTGGTAGGTGATGTCCACGACGTCACCGTCCTCGGGCACGTAGTCGGGCTCCATGATCACCGCGTTGATGACCGAGTCGTAGTACCAGCCCTGGTTGAGGTGCACGCCGTTGACGTCCACGAGGATCGTCGAGGGGATGGGCTCCTCGCTCAGCGGCAGGGTGTCGGCGAGGCTGAGCGACTGCCAGCCCATGTTGGTCAGGGCCTGGGACCAGTCGGAGTCGCAGATGGACGCGAGGATGCCCCCTGTGGCGTTGACCGCGTCCACGTAGCCGGCGCCGCCCATGGCCTGGCCGCCGGCGCCCCAGCACATCTGGGCGGTGTGCCCGTCGGTGCCGCAGATGGCCGAGAGGATGACGTGGTTGGGGTTGGTCTTGAGGCCCTGGTAGTTGGACACGTAGGTCGCCCAGCTGCCCTGGTCGGAGTCCATCTCGTCGGACACGAACACCACGCGCAGGCCCGCCACGGCGCGGTAGAAGCCGTTGTTGGGAGCGGTGTTGCTCTCGGCCAGGACCATGGCCTCCCAGCCGTGGCGCAGGCCGCGCTCGGTGGTGTCGCCGTTGGTGCCCACCTGGCAGTTGTCGGCGAAGACCTGGTCGCCGGCCGGGGTGGAGTGGTCGATGACCTTGGTCGAGCCGAGGAAGTGCTCGTCGTCGGTGGTCACCGCGGCGATGCGGAAGTCCACGGCCTGGGCCTCGACGATGGAGTAGAAGTTGACGAAGTCGTCGGCGAGGGTGGTCTGCTCCTCGGTCATGGAGCACGAGTTGTCCACGACCCACAGGATGTCGGTCTGGTTGTTGCCCTCCTGGATGAACGTGTCGGTGACCCAGTCGCCGCCGACGCCCTCGCCGGTCTGCGTGCCCACGCCGGGCGGGATCTCCTCCTCGACCTCCACGACGAACTCGCCGTTGTAGTTGTCCACGTCCTCGGGGGTGAAGTGGATGGTGACCACGGCGGTGTCGCCCGGCATCATCTCCAGCCCCTCGTACAGGTCCTGGGTGGTCCAGGTCATGGCCGTGGACGAGGGGATGGCCTCGAAGCTCCAGGTGGACACGGTCACCGGCGAGTTCCCGGCGCTCTCCACCACCAGGTCCACCGACTCCTCGCAGTACACGCCGTGGGCGCCGAAGTCCCACGTGGGCGGGTCGATGATGATGGCCGGGCCCAGGCCCATGCCGTGCAGCGAGACGTCGATCTCCTCCTCGTCGGGGTCGTTGCTGCTGACGCGGAACACGCCCGACGCGTCCGCGCCGTCCAGGGCGGTGTAGGTGATCTGGACCATGGTGATCGCGCCGGGGCCCAGGGTCAGCGGAGTCTCCTCGGCCTCGAACGAGAAGTGCGCCGGCCCCACGATGTGCAAGCCGGTGATCTGGATGTCTCGCTCGCCCACCGACGAGATGGTCACCTCCTGGGTGAGCGCCGAGCCCATCTGCAGGGTGCCGAACTCCAGCGCCAGGGGGTCGACCTCGATGTCGGCCGGGCCGGGGGGCACCGGCTCCTCGGGGGCCTCGCGCAGCCCCTGGTCCGAGCAGCTGAACAGCACGCTGCCCACCAGGACGGAGACCACCACCGCCAGCCAGGTCCATATCCGGGTCTTCGCCATGGCTCGTGTCCTCCCTAGTGATCGTCCGGATACAGATCGTCGATGAGGTCCTGGTAGTTCTTGTCGATGATGCGCCGCTTCATCTTCAGCGTGGGGGTCAGCTCGCCGCCCTCCACGGTCAGGGCGTTGGGCAGCACGGCGAAGTTCTTGATGGTCTCCCACTTGCCCAGGCCCTCGTTGGCCTTGCGGAGTTCGGCCTCGAGGGCCTCGCGGACCTCGGGCATCGCGCCCAGGCCGGTGGAGTTCTCGTCCATCTCCAGGCCCAGCAGCTCGCCCATGGCCACGGGGTCGGGGTACACCAGCGCGGTGCAGAACTTGCGGCGGTTGCCGATGACGCACGCCTGCTCGATCAGCGGGCTGAGCTTGAGCGCGTTCTCGATGGGGGCCGGGGCCACGTACTTGCCGCCCGAGGTCTTGAGCAGTTCCTTCTTGCGGTCGGTGATGAACACGAAGCCATCGGCGTCCATGTAGCCGATGTCGCCGGTGCGGAACCAGCCGCCGTCCTCCATGACCTCGTCGGTGGCCTCGGGCTTGTTGTAGTAGCCCTTCATGATGTTGGGCCCGCGGGCCATGATCTCGCCCTCGCCCTCGCGCTCGGCGTCAGGCTCGGGATCGATCTTGATCTCGACGCCGTCCACGCACTGGCCCACGGCGCCGAAGCGCGTCCAGTGGGGGCCGTTGATGGTGAGGATCGGCGCGGTCTCGGTCAGGCCGTAGCCCTCCAGCACGGTCAGGCCGGCGGCCTTGAGGAACACCGCGATCTCCTTGGACAGGGGCGCGCCGCCGCTGACGGTGAACTCGAGCTTGCCGCCCAGGGTGTTGTGCAGCTTCGAGAACACCAGCTTGAACGCCAGCGGGTACATCATCCGGGTCATCAGCGGCACGGGCTGGCGCTCGGCTTCGGCGTGGGCCTTGGCCTTGCCCACGCCCAGGGCCCAGTCGAACACCACCTTCTTGAACCCGGACGAGGCGTTGGACAGGACCTTGGCGTACACCTTCTCGTAGATTCGCGGCACCGAGATCAGCACCGTGGGCCTCACCTCGCCGAGGTTGGCCACGAGCTTCTCGATGCTCTCGGCGTAGGCGATGGTGCCGCCCACGCGGACACACATGTAGTACCCGCAGGTGCGCTCCAGCGAGTGGGACAGCGGCAGGAACGACAGGAACACCGTGTCGCGGAACTTGTCCTCGCCCATGCGGGTGAACGCCGCGTGCACGTTGGAGATGAAGTTGTGGTGCGACAGCATCACGCCCTTGGGGTTGCCCGTGGTCCCCGAGGTGTAGATCAGCGAGGCCATGCCGTCGGGGTCGAGGCCGGCGACGCGCTCGTCCACCACGGCCTGGTCCAGGGTCTCGCCCTTTTCCATCAACGACGCGAGTGACTCGACCATGGGGTCGGAGGTGTCGGCCTCGTCCATGACCACGATGTGCTCGATGGCGTCGATCTTGCCTTCCTCGCGCAGTGCCAGGACGCGCTGCAGCTGGTCGGCCTGGTCCACCACGACGATCCTGGCGCCGGCGTCGTTGATGATGTACGCGACGTCCTTGGGCGGGCTGGTGGGGTAGATGGGCGCGAGGATGCCGGCCAGCGACTGGACCGCCAGGTCCACGTAGGTCCACTCCTTGCGGTTCTCGGCGATCATGCACACCGTGTCGCCGGCGCCGACCCACTCGGCCAGGGCCGCGGCAAGGCCGCGTACGATCGTCTCCCACTGGGCGTAGGAGACCGACTGCCACTCGTCGTCCTCCTTGTAGCGCAGCGCCTCGGCGTCGCCGCGCTCGCGGGTGGCGAAGTAGAACAGTTCGGGGATGGTCTTCACGTCGTCGAGCTGCTCGGCCAGCGTCATCGTCATCGTCTTCCTCCAGTGAGTGTCGGGCCGGCCTCAGAAGTCGCCGGCCAGCTCCCGGGCCAGATCCACCCCGTACTCGGCGAGGCGGCGGTCCAGGGCCTCCCGGGAGAGGCCCAGGATGGCGGCGGCGCGGCCCTTGCGGCCACCGGCCTTGCGCATGGCGCCCACCAGGACGCGGCTCTCCACGCGGCGGATGGACTGGCCCAGCTCCAGGGTCTCGTCCACCCCGGCGGGATCCACCTGGGTGGCGAGGACCTCGGCCACGGCCTCCTCGGCCACCTCGTCGCCCTCGCTGAGCAGCAACACGCGGCGCAGCACGTGCTCGAGCTCGCGCACGTTGCGTCGCCAGCGGTGGTTCTGGAGGCGATTCAGAGCGCCGGGTTCGAAGCCCTGGAGCGTCACGCCCAGCTCCGCGTTGATGCGCGCGACGATGCGCGCGATGAGCGGCTCGAGGTCCTCCAGCCGCTCGCGCAGCGGCGCCGCGTCGATGCGGCGCGGCTCGAGCTGGGCGAACAGATCCTCGCGGAACTCCTCGTCGCGGATCATGCGGCTGAGGTCGCGGTGGGTGGCCCCGACCACGCGCACGTCGCAGTACACGGGGCGGCTGCCACCCTGGCGGTAGAACCGCCCCTCCTGGATGGCCCGCAGCAGCTTGAGCTGCAGCGGCGGCGCCAGGTCGCCAATCTCCTTGAGCATCAGGGTGCCGCAGTCGGCCTCCTCGAGCAGACCCAGCTTGCGCGACGCCGCGCCGGCGAAGGCCCCTTTCTCGTGGCCGAACAGGGTGCTCTCGGCGCGGGACTCCGGCAGGAAGTCGCAGGCCACGACGACCATGGGGCCGTGGCGGCGCGCCGAGTGATCGTGCACGTGGCGCACCAGCTCCTCGCGGCCGCTGCCCGGCTCGCCGGCGACGAGGAACGGATCGTCGCGCGTGGCCAGGTGGTCCGCGGTCTGCACCGCCTTGCGCATGGACGGGCTCTGGGCGATGGGCCGTTCCTTGCGGATGCCCTTCTTGGCGCCCTCCACCGGGACGTGCACCGCGGACAGCAGCGCCGGGTAGCACACGGACACCAGGTCCTCGAGCACGGTCAACGGCAGGGCGCGGAATGCGCCGCGCACCTGGGTGTCGGCGTAGAGGATGGCCTCGAGCTCGCCGCGGCGCATCAACGGCACGCACAGGGACGAGCCCAGCTTGCTCTCCACCCGCGTGCGGCCGCCGCGGATCTTGAGCTGGCTCACGCCGTCCTCCATCCGCACGCCCTTGCCCAGCTCCCGGACCCGCTCCAGCAGGATGCGCGGCACGGTCACGCGGCTCTGGCCGGGGTAGGTCAGCAGCGCCTGCAGCCCGTCCTTGCCGCGCAGCCGCAGCAGGGCGGCCCGCTCGGCGCCCACCCCGCGCACCAGCGCCTCGAGCAGCAGCCACGCGAACCCGGACGACCGGCTCGACGCCATGACCCGCGCCACGGCCGCCTGCAGGCTCGCCGGCTGGAACCCCATACCCTCGCCCGAGCTCAGCGCCGCGGTGCCGCCGTCGGCGATCTGGTCGGCGTCGCCGCCGTCGCAGATCACCACCGCGCCGGCGCCGCCGCGGTCGCGCAGGATCTCCATGCGCGGCTCGTACAGCATGAGGTTGTTGCCCACCGCCACCTCGTCGCCGGGGCGCAGGTGCCCGGGCTCGAGCAGCAGCTGGCCGTTGCGGCCGGTGCCGTTGGAGCTGCCCTCGTCGCGGACGTGGAAGTGGTCGCCGTCCCGGAAGATGGTGGCGTGGAGACGACTGACCTTCTCGTCGAGCAGCTGGATGGTGCACGACGACGATCGACCGATGGTGGTCAGATCGAGCAGCTCGAACCGGGTCCCGAAGTGGTACCCGTGAGTGACCAGTAAGGATGGCACGTTGTCCCGCTCCGCAATCGCCTCGCGGGTCATGCTACCAGATTGACGCGGATTTACGGATCCGCGCGCGAGGCGTGCAGGCGCAAGGCTGTGTAGAATCGTCCCGAGGGAAATGCCGCTCTTCTTCTTCCTGCTCCCCTACTTCACCGAGCGCCAGCAGGCGATGCGCATCCCCGTGGTCACGTTCGCGACCATGGCGCTGTGCCTGCTGACGCTGGTGGTGATCCGGCCCGCGGTGTTCCGCCACGACGTCCAGTCCCAGGAGGCGCTGCAGGCCGCCGTGCACTACGCGCGGGCCCACAGCGGCGTGGACGGCAGCGAGCTCATGGCCATGTGCGAGGACATGGGCCGCCCCGGGTGCACCTGGGGCTACGACCCCGAGGAAGCGGAGGCGCAGATCCTCGAGGAGCTGGGTGAGCTCTTCCCGGACGTGTTCGGCAGCTTCGAGCAAGACGAACCGCCGCAAGGGGACCAGGCCGCCCTGGACGCGCTGGTGGCGGCCGCGCGGGAGGCATGGGCGCACCAGCCCTTCGTCCGGCTCGGCCTGGTGCGCGGCGAGTTCCGGCTGCTCTCGCTGATCACCCACCAGTTCCTGCACGCGGGGTGGCTGCACCTGCTGGGCAACCTGCTGTTCCTGTGGCTGGCCATGTCGTCGCTGGAGAACGTGTGGAACCGCGGCGTGCTCGTGGCGTTCTACCTCGCCGGCGGGGCGGCCGCGGGGCTGACGCAGCTGCCGTTCATGGGGGGCGCGCCCCTGGTGCCGCTGGTGGGGGCCAGCGGGGCCGTGTCCGCGCTGATGGGGGCGTACCTCGTGTGCTTTGCGAGGTCGCGCATTCGCATGTGGTACTTCGTGCTGATCTTCTTCCACGTGCGCACCGGTACGTTCCAGTGGCCCGCCTGGGTGGCCCTGCCCCTGTGGTTCGCCTGGCAGATCGTCTCGTGGCTGGGGTTCGGCGCGGGAGACGTGGGCTACGCAGCGCATCTCGGCGGATTCGCCGTGGGGGCGGTCGGGGCCTTCGCGTTCACCCGCTCGGCGATCTACGACCGGCTGAGCTGGGTGCCCGAGAGCGACGCGCCGCTGGTCCGCAAGGAGGCCCGGGGCGCCCGGATCCCCTACCCGCACAAGACCGAGCCCACGTACCGCCCACCCGAGGGCCCAGCGGCCGCCCCCTGGGAGCAGCCCGCAGCCGCCGCCGCGACGCCCCTCGAGCCGCCCCTCGAGCCCGTCGCCCCGGTGAAGATCCTCCCCCAGCGGCCCGCCGATCTCCAGATCGACGAGTCCCCCAGCGACCTCGTCGCCAACATCCACGACTGGATGGCGTCCACCGACGCCGGTTCGGAGGGCCCGCCACCGCCCGCACAGGAGGTCCCCTGGACGGACGAGGACGTGCCCTTGACCCCGCCCCCCGAACCCGACGAGCCCCAGAACCAACAACCCCTCCCCCCGGCCGAGCCACCCCCTTCGGACGAGTCGTTGATGGTCTCCGCGCCGTGGGGCCGGGTGTCCCATTCGGACGAGGAAGAGGACGGGGACGAGAAACCCGTCGCCACCCTGCGCCGTCGCACGAGCCTGCTGCTCGCCGTCGAGACCGAACGGTTGAGCCTGCAGACGACCGACGGCGCGCCGTTCAAGGTGCCGCTGGAGCAGATCTCCGGGATCTTCCCGGGCCTCGTGGGCACCGACACCCCCTTCCGTGTGTGCGACCTGGTCCACGGCGTCCACCGCACCGGCGAGAGCCTCCTGGTCGAGACCGTACGGCTCCCCGATGACCTGCAGCCCTACGACAAGCTTCTTGCCCGCGCGCCCGAAGCAGGGGACGATCCGTTCGAGGCCCTGCTGGTGAAGCTTCGCGAGGACCTCACCTTTGTCGGCACCTGGCCCGGGTCCGCGCCCGGCCAGCCGCTGGCGTTGCCGGTCTTCGCCAGCCTGGAAGACTTCGAGCAGGCGCTGTTGTCGCGCATCGCCAAGGAGGTGTGACCGTGACCCGACGATGGATGTTGCTGGCGCTGGGCGTGCTCCTGGGCTGCTCCGGCTCCTCGTACGACGACGACAGCTCGGCCGTGGGTGACGACGACACCATCGCCGACGACGACGACGCCACCCCCACCGACGACGACGACGCGTCGTCCAACGGCGTGATCAACTGCGAGCCCTCGGACTTCAACCTCAACAACTGCGTCGAGATCGAGTTCCAGGCCTTCGACCTGTCGTGGTGCACGCCCGTGGAGGAGGAGCTCACCTTCACCGCCAACTCGCTCACGGCCTGGGACGAACTCATCGCCGACGACTGCGAAGCCGGCGCCACCGCCCCCGAGCCCCCCGACTGGGAGGAGACCATGCTCGTCGGCGCCGCGTCGCGCGCCACCGGCTGCACCGGCGTGGAGCTCAACCAGTGGTTCCTCGAGTGCGGCAACCCCGACCAGCGCGCCTACGCCTACGTCCACGCCCGCGATGGCGACTGCCTCGAAGACGTCGTCCTCACCACCGCCGTGCTGGTGCCCCGCAGCATCCGCCCCACCCACTTCTTCAACTGCGAGTACGTGTTCTAGAGTCGCCCGAGACGAGATAGATCGGATCTCCCGGCTCGACCTTTCCGTCGGTGATCACCCTCATGAAGATGCCCTCGGAGGGCATGATGCACTCCCCCGCGGTGTAGTAGATGGCGCAGCGCGTGTGGCATTCCTTGCCGTGCTGGGTGATCTCGGCGACGACCGTCTCCCCCAGGCGGACCTGCTCCCCCACGGGCAGCGAACGCCAGTCCACACCGACCGTGACGAGGTTCTCACCGAAGTCCCCGGGGCCGAGGCTCGGGAGCTTGCACAGCATGGGCTCGATGGACTCGAAGGCCAGGGCGGAGAGCTGACGGTGGCCGGCGCCGGCGTGGGCGTCCCCCTCGATGCCGTGTTCGGCGCGGACGGTGGCACCGGGCACGGTGCTCTTGGGCGTACCCTTGTGTGTGCTGACGCACAGGGCCTGGATGGTTCCAATCTCGATCATGGTCTCCTCCTGTTACCAATCGGTGACAATTTCACCCACCCGTTGTGGCCGGCAGGTAACGCGGTCACACTGACCCGGGTTGCGGCGGACGGTTTCGAGCTGGCACCTTCCTTGCACCGCCGTTACCGCACACTGGAGAAACGAAATGACACCACTTGCGATGATGTGGACCCCAGGGCCGATGGAGCTGATCGTGATCCTGGTGATCGTGATGATCTTCTTCGGCGTGGGGAAGCTGCCGCAGATCGGCGCCGCCCTGGGCAAGGGCATCCGGGGCTTCAAGACCAACGTCGACGGGGATCCCGACGCCATCGAAGGGGACAAGGAGCCGGGTAAGTAGCCACACCCGCCTCACCCCCCGACCCGAGACATCTGACCCTCGAACAGGGCCCGGCCGGCCTGGTCCAGGCCGTAGTGCAGCGGCTTGTCGCGCACCGCGAGCCGGATCAACTCCTCGATATCGTCGTCGGTCGCCCCGGTCCTCAGCGGATCGCGCAGGCCCAGGCCCTGGCCCGACCGCGCCAGACACATCCGCAGCGTCCCGTCCGCGCCCAGGCGAATCCGGTTGCAGCTCCCGCAGAACCGATGGCTCTGTGGGGCGATGGTCGCCACTCGACAGGGTGATCCGGCGATCCGGAAGCGCGTCGCCGGGCCGTCCTGCCGACCATCGTCGATCAGGCGATACCGGCGCTCGAGGGCCGCGCGGGTCTCCTGCCAGGGCACCGTCCGCCGCGCCTGCCCGCGGAACGGCATGTACTCGATGAACCGGACGTCCACCGGCTGATCGATGAAGCGGTCCACGAAGGACACCACCTCGGTGTCGTTGAACCCCCGCATGACGACCATGTTGAGCTTCACCGGGGTCCACTTCATCCGCAGCAGCAGGTCGATCCCGTCGAGGACGCGGGAGAGCCGTCCCACGCGTGTTACCTCCTGGTAACGCTCGGGGTCGAGGGTGTCGAGGGACAGGTTCACCCGGGACAGGCCGGCCTCGCGGTAGCGCCACGCCTGGCGGAACAGGTTCCAGCCGTTGGTGGTCATGGACAGGTCGCGCAGCCCGGGCGTGCCGGCCAGCTGCCTGACCAGGCGGGGGAGGTCACGCCGCACGGTGGGCTCGCCGCCGGTGAGGCGGATCTTGTCGAACCCCATCTCGCACAGGATGCGCCCGAGGCGCGCCGTCTCCTCGAAGGTCAGCCGGTCGGCGCGCCGGCCCAGCGCGACGCCGGTCTCCGGCATGCAGTAGACGCAGCGGTAGTTGCACCGATCGGTGACCGAGAGGCGCAGGTACCTCAACCGGCGGCCGAAGGGATCGCGCAGCACACCACGCGGAGCGTGGGGAATGGGTCCGGGTCCTCTACCTCTCACGGTTTTCCTCGCTGTCCCGGACTTGCAAGGGCCGTGCCGCTCTGGCCTGTGGCTTGCAAGACAGTTAGAGCAACAGTCGGCGGTCTGGTACCTGCCGGATGAACGTGAACACGGCGAATGCCTGTCGGTGGGGACGGGCTGAGCTATCCTGGATGAGAGGATACGAGGGGCATGTCGGAAGCAGAAAACACATCGAGGGGGCTGGGCACGATCCTGATCCGCTGGATGCCGTTTGGCATCCTGAGCCTGATCGTTGTGGGGGGAGCGGCGGCGCTGGTGATCGCGCGGTGGAACGCACCGGAGCGCGTGGAGGTCGACCTGTCCCATTCGTCGGCCGTGGGGGACGTGGCGTCGGACATCCGCCCCAGCGGCGACCTGCGCGTCGCGGTGGGCTCCATGCTCACGCCATCGACGAACTACGAGGCGTACAGGGCCATGGTCGACTACCTCGGTGACCGGCTCGACCTCGAGGCCACGATGGTCCAGCGGCCGACCTACGGGGAGGTCAACGACCTGATCGCGGCGCGAGAGGTGGACATGGCCTTCGTGTGCAGCGGCGCCTACATGGAGCTCCGCCAGGAGAAAGCCGCCGAGCTCATCGCGGTGCCGGTGGTCGACGGGACGTCCACCTACCACTCCCTGATCCTGGCCCACGCGGGCAACGACGCCGGGTCCCTGAGTGAACTCGAGGGGACCACCTTCGCCTTCGTCGATCCGCTGTCCAATTCCGGGTTCTACTACCCGAGGTGGCGCATCCACCGTATGGAAACGACCCCGGAGGCGTTCTTCGGCGCCACCACGTTCTCCAACAGCCACGAGGCCTCCGTGGAGATGGTCGCCAGCGGCGCCGTCGATGCCGCTGCCGTGGACAACCTGGTCTTCGACAGCCTCGTGGCGGAGCGGCCGGACCTCCTCGCGCGGGTGCGGCTCGTCGAGAAGTCCGAGCCCTTCGGCATCCCGCCCGTGGTGGTCCGCGCGGACATGGAGCCGGAGTACAAGCGCGCCCTGCGCGACATCCTGCTCGACATGGAGCAACACCCGGATGGCCGGGACGCCCTGGCCAGGATGGGCTTCGAGCGGTTCGTGGAGGGCAAGGACGAGTACTACGATTCGGTCCAGCAGATGATCGCGGAAATCCAGTCCGGAGCCCCTTGATGCCACGCCGCCTCCTGCGCCCGGGGATCCGCGTCCAGTTCGTGTCGGTCATGGTCATCGCCAGCGTGGTCTTCGGCACCAGCGTCCTGGCCTTCCTGCAGGTGCTGGTGGTGGACGCCCTCGAGCGCACCACCGAGGAGAACTACGGGCAGCTCATCGAGGTGCTCGCCCCCTCCGTGGCCGACCACGTGCTCACGGAGCAGACCCTCGATCTACAGCTGCTCCTGCACGAGACCGCCCGTCGGGACCCCCTGCTGGAGTACCTCGTCGTGGTCGACGAGGACCACGAGGTGATCGCCACGAGCTTCGGCGGACAGCTCCCCGACGACATCGCGCCGATCCTCGAGATCGCCGACCGACAGGCCGACAAAGGGCAGGCCAGCACCCTCGTGCGCGACCGCGGACGCGACATCCTCCACCTGCGGGCGGTCCTGATCGATCCCGAGGTGGGGTTCGTCCACGCGGGGATCGACCAGGAGCCGATGCGCGACAGCGCGCGCGGGATCACGACCAACCTGGCCCTGCTGTTCGTCATTCTCACCCTGGCGGGCATCGGGCTGGCCTTCGTGGTGGGCCGCTTCATCACCGAACCGCTGCGGGAGATGACCGCCCTGGCCACCCGGATCGGCGACGGCGACCTCTCGGGCCGGATTCCCGTGCGCTCGGCCGACGAGGTGGGCGAACTGGCCTCGGCGTTCAACTCCATGACCACCCAGCTCGCCGAGTCCCGCGAGGCCCTCGTGCGCACCGAGAAGCTCGCCGCGGCCGGTCGCCTGGCTGCGGGCGTGGCCCATGAGATCAACAACCCTCTGGCGAGCCTGCGTGCTTGCCTGTGGGTCCTGCGCAAGCCGGACATCCCCGACGAGGATCGGCAGCGCCACCAGGACGCGCTGGACCGGGGGCTCTCGCGGATCGCCCAGACCGTCCAGCGCCTGCTGGAGTTCGCGCGGCCGTCTGCGCTACGGCGCGGTCCGGCCGACCTCGCGGAGGTCGCCCTGAGCGCCCTGCGCCTGGTCCTGCCCGCAGTCACCGACTGCGGGATCCGCATCGACACGGACTTCGAAGACGACATCGGGGAGCTGGCCGTGGACGCGACCCAGGTCGAGCAGGTGCTGGTCAACCTGCTGCTCAACGCCATCCACGCGCTGCGCGACTCGGACATGGACGGCACGATCCGGATACGGCTACAGGCCATCGATGGGGGCCAGCGGCTCGAGGTGGAGGACGATGGGCCGGGTATCCCGGCCGACGATCTCGCGCGCGTCTTCAGATCCGTTCTTCAGCACCCGCCCGGAGGGCAAGGGGACGGGCCTGGGGCTGTCCGTGTCCCAGTCCATCGCCGAGGCGCACGGCGGGAGCCTGACCCTCGGGCCCTCGCCGACCGGGCGCGGCGTCCTCGCCCGACTCGACCTCCTCGATCCAGTCGAATAGGGCCCTTACCGGGTCTGGATCCCCAGCTGCTGGATCTTGGTCCACAGGTGCTTGCGGCTGATCCCCAGCGCCTGGGCTGCGCGGGTGCGGTTGCCGTCGTGGGCGTCGAGCACCCGCCCGATGTAGGCGGCCTCGAAGGTGTTGAGGACCTCCTTGAGGGGACGCGTCTCGTCACCGGGCACCCGCACACCGATGGCGCCTGCCGCCGCGGTGAACGATGGCGGGAAGTGCTGCGGCAGGATCTCGGGGCCCTTGCACAGCAGGACCGCCCGCTCCACCAGGTTCTCCAGCTCCCGGGCATTTCCCTCGAAGGGGTGGGCCAGCAGCAGGGACCACGCCTCGGGCGAGAACTCCAGCGGCGGCCTGCCCTGGCGCGCACAACACCGTTGCAGGAACCACGAGGTCAGGACCGGGATGTCCTCCGGGCGGTCCTCGAGGGCGGGGATGGTGATCTCCACGACGTTGAGACGGTAGAACAGGTCGAGGCGGAACTCGTTCTCCTTGACCTGCTCCTGCAGCGCCTGGTTCGTCGCACTTATCAGGCGGAAGTCCACCTCGATGGGGCGCGTCCCACCGACCCGGTGGAAGGTGCGCTCCTGGATGGCCTGCAGCACCGTGGCCTGCGCCGGCTGGCTGAGATCCCCGATCTCGTCGAGGAACAGCGTGCCTCCGGCGGCCTGCTCGAAGTACCCCCGGTGACGCTTGGAGGCGCCGGTGAACGCGCCCACCTCGTGGCCGAAGAGCTGGGACTCGAGCAGGGACTCGGGCAGGGCCGCGCAGTTGACCGTGATGCAGGGCCCCTCCCGTCTCGGGCTCAGGCGGTGGATGCAGCGTGCGGCGAGGCTCTTGCCGGTGCCGCTGGGGCCGGTGATCAGGACGTTGGTCTCGCCGTCGGCCACGGCGCGGATCATCTCCCGCACCTGCTCCATGGCCTCGGAGGGGCCCAGCATCTCGTTGTCGCCCCGCTGGCTGGACAGCTCCCGGCGCAGCGTCTCGAGCTCACCGCGCATCCGCGCGCGGTCGCGGAGGCTGCGCACGTGGTGCAACAGCTCGTCCATCTCGAAGGGCTTGCGGATGTACTGGTGGGCGCCCTTCTTCAGCGCGGACACGGCCTGCTCCACCGAGGCGTAGGCCGTGATGAGGATCACCGAGGTGTCCGGATGATGTCGCGCGGTCGCGGCGAGCAGGTCCATGCCCGACGCTCCGGGGAGTCGGATGTCGGTGATCACCAGATCGAACGCCTGCACCTCGATCCGTTCCAGCGCCTGGGCGCCGCTGCCGGTGGACCACACCTCACATCCCTCGTCACGCAGCGCGACGGCCACCAGCTCCCGGAGTGTCCGTTCATCCTCGGCGAGTAATACCGAAAAGCTCATCCAGCCCTCACGTCGTCGGTGACCTGCGCAGTCGGTTGGGTCTGCGAGACAGGACTGGAGCAAGATTCACGCCAGGTCCCTCGCCGCAGCTCTCTGCGCATCCCGCCCAGGTGCGGCGTCCTCGATGTTACCAAAAGGAAACGC
>CAZLEO010000103.1:0-28655 GCA_964558555.1 uncultured Rickettsiales bacterium
GGCGGAGCCCAAGAAGAAGGCGGAGCCCAAGAAGAAGGCACCGGCAAAGAAGAAGGCACCGGCAAAGAAGAAGGCACCGGCGAAGAAGACGACGAAGAAGGCTGCGAAGAAAGAAGAGAAGACGGACGACGCAAAGTAGTCCGTTCGGGGGCTGACGAGCTTCGCTCGCAGCAGAAGATGGGTCGCTTTCTGCAGGCGAGCTGGTGCTCGCTGCAGAAGCGCCCGGTTTGATTGGATTCGCCGACGGTTGTCGCGTCCGTGCCTCGACAGCCGCCCAATCACCCAAGACCCCGTCGCACGCCGCTCCAACCCTCCACCAACCCAGGCCCCGATCCACCGCAACCGCCCCCCAGACCCCGTCGAACCCCAGGCGACAGCCGCCAACGACCAGCTCCGTGAGAGGGCGCTGGAGCGCCCAGGAGACCGTTCCCACGGGGGACCGCGGGAACGAGGAACAACCGTCGACCGTCAACCATCGACCGTCGACGGCGGGCCCCCGGCCCGCCTAGTACACCACCTCCATCAACGTCAGCCCGCCCCCTGGCGCCGTCCGCCCCGCACGTCTGCGGTCCTTTCCCGCCAGGATCTCCGGGATCTCGTCCGCGTGGCGCTTCCCCTGCCCTACCTCGACGACCGTCCCCACGACGATCCGCACCATCTGCTTGAGGAAACCGCTCGCCTCGAAGTGCATCTCGACGAAGGGATCGGCCGTGTGGAGCCGGGCTTCGCGCAGCGTCTTGACGGGCTGTTTGTTGGGACAGTCCGCTGCACGGAAGGCGCTGAAGTCGTGTCGCCCCTGAAGGTGCGCCAGCGCAGCGCGCATGGCGTCGAGGTCCAGGGGCTGCCAGAGGTGCCAGCAGCGGTTGCGGTAGAGGGAGGTGCGGCCAATGCGGTTGAGGACACGGTAGCGATAACGCTTGCCGCGAGAGGAAAAGCGGGCCTCGAAGTCGGAGGGCATGTCGCGGGTGTCGATGATGGCGACGTCGGCGGGGAGGATGCCGTTGAGGCCGCGGAGGAGGCGATCGGGGGTGATGTCGCTGTCGGTGTTCAGGGAGCAGACCTGGCCGAGGGCGTGGACGCCGGTGTCGGTTCGGCCGGCGACGCGGACGCGGTGGGGCTGGCCGAGGAGGATGGCGAGGGCCTTCTCGATCTCGCCCTGGATGGTGCGGCGGTCGGGCTGGACCTGCCAGCCGGAGAAACGGGCGCCGTCGTACTCGACGGTGAGCCTGATGTTGCGGGGGCTCATCGGCGGGCGCGGCGGGCGGCGAGGAGGCCGAAGAGACCGAACAGGGCGAGGCCGCTGGCGCGGGCGTGGCCGGCGCTGGCGCAGGTGCCGCAGTAGCCGAGGTCGTCGCCGACGCCGACGGTCTGCTCGGGGGTCTCACAGAGGGTGTCGGTCCAGGGGCCTTCCATGCCGCCCTCGTCCACGGCGACGACGGCGGCGCAGTACTCGAGGCCGTTGGTGAGGTTCTCGAGGGTGGCGCTGGTGGTGATGTTCTCGCCGGTGTGGGAGACGGTCAGGGGCGAGGTGTGGACGACGCCCTCGCCGATGACCTGGAACTCGGGGGCGCCGGTGGTCTCGTCGAACTCCTCGTCGGCGAAGTAGACGAGGTAGTGGGAGATGTCGGTCTCGTCGTTGGAGGTCCAGGAGACGTAGAGCTTCTCGTCGCCGAAGCCGACGTCGAACTCCCTGGGGGTGTCCGGGGGGGTGTCGAGGAAGACGGTGGTGGAGTCGCGACCGGCGAAGCCGTTGGCGGTGGCGAAGACGAAGATCCGGTTGTCGCCCTCCTCGAGCTCGCCGCCGTCGATCTCGACATCGACGGTGGCGCCGGCGTCGGCCACGCCGCCGTGGCCGGAGAGGAAGGTCCCGGACTGGTCGATGTCGCCGCCGACGACGATGTCGTAGGTGCTGTCGGTGTCCACGGTGAAGGTCAGGGTGAAGGACTCGCCGCCGTACACCTCGGCGGGATCCACGGAGAGGATCTCGACCCAGGGGGCCTCGCTGACGACGATCAGCGAGCCCTCCTCGCCGCCGACGTAGACGTGGCTGTCGTCGGCGGAGGCGCCGACCATGTCGCCGGCGGGGAGCCGGCTCAGCGTGGTCGAATCGGTGGGATCGCCGCCGGTGAAGGGGATGACGCCGAGGGTGCCGCCGTCGTCGACGACGTAGAACTGCGAACCCTCCGCGGTGTCGACGATGTCGTAGGCGCTGACCGTGCCGAGGTCGAGGCTCATGGTCATGTAGCTGGTGTCGCCGGACAGGTAGTACTGCACGATCATGCCGCTGGTCTCGAGCAGGTAGACGTACCCCTCGTCGATGAATGCCATGTCGGAGAAGCCGCTGAGGCCGAGCAGATCGTAGGTGGCGAGGTAGTACATGCCCTCGCCGCCGTAGAGCTTGGTGATCCGCCCCTGGTCGTTGCCCATGACCACGTAGGTGCCCAGGGGGGTCACGCCCATGCAGTCGGTGGCGTAGATGCTGGTCATGGGGAAGCCGGTGAGGCCGTCCACGGTGCCGGTCTCGAGCTCCACCACGTGGACGAGGGTCTCGCTGTCCGCCTCCTCGGCGGCGAAGAGGTAGCCGGCCGTGGCGGTGACGGCCAGGCCGACGAGGCTGCCGGTGCCCAGCGCGTAGGCCTCGCCGGCGTTCACCGACGCGGGGATGGTGGTGTCGTCCACCTCCACCGTGGCGACGCTGCCGTCGTTGCAGGCGAGGAAGAACGTGGCGACGTCGTCGATGCGGGCGAAGGCCATGGCCACGGTGGTGGAGCAGGCCGAGGTGGAGGGCGGCGTGGCGTCGAAGTCGGCGGTGTCGACGAGGTAGAACGCGCCGTCGTCGCCGGCCACGCCGACGAAGCGGTCGTCGTCGGACATGGCCAGGTCCACGGGGGTGGCGCCCACGTCGAGGACGCCGCGCTCGAGCAGGGGGTAGGCGGCCGCGGGGGCGGCGAGGAGGAACGAGACCAGACCGACGACTATCCTCACCAGGGCTCCTCCACCAGCAACTCGAGGATCTGGACCGCGTTGAGCGCGGCCCCCTTGCGCATGTTGTCCGCCACCACCCACAGGTTCAGCACGTCCTCGCGGAAGGGGTCGCGACGAATTCGTCCGACCCGCACGGTGTCCTTGCCCGTGACACCGAAGGGGGTCGGGTAGACGTTGTGTTCGGGGTCGTCGAGGACCTCGATGCCCGGCACCTCGTCGAGCATCTCGCGCACCTGCTGTACGTCCACGGGTTGCTCGGTCTGGATCTGGATCGACTCGCTGTGCCCGCAAAACACGGGCACGCGGACGGCCGTGGGGGACACCTCGAGGTCGGGCATGTCGAGGATGCGGCGGGTCTCGGCGACGAGCTTCCACTCCTCGTCGGTGTAGCCGTCCTCGCGGAACGATCCGATGTGGGGGATGCAGTTGAAGGCCATCTGGTGGGGGTGCACGGTGGGCTCGGCGGGGAGCCCGTTGAACAGCTGCCGCACCTGGCCGCTGAGCTCGTCGATGCCCTTCTGGCCGGCGCCGCTGACGGACTGGAAGGTGGTCACCACCACGCGGCGCAGGCCCAGCCGGTCGGCGATGGGCCGCAGCGCCACCACCATCTGGATGGTCGAGCAGTTGGGGTTGGCGATGATGCCCTTCTCCTCGTGGTCCTCGAGATCGTCGGGGTTGACCTCGGGCACCACCAGCGGCACCAGGGGGTCGTCGCGCCAGGCGCTGGAGTTGTCCACCACCACGCAGTCGCGCAGGGCGGCCTCGGGCGCGAACTCGAGGCTCACCTCGGCGCCGGCGGAGAACAGGGCGAAGTCGAGGTCCTCGAACACGTCGGGCTGCAGCAGCTGTACCGGGACCTCGCGGCGGCCGAACTCCACGACCTCACCCACGGAGCGGTGCGAGGCGAACAGCTCGAGGCGTCCGAGGGGAAACTGCCGCTTGTCGAGGATGGAGACGATCTCCCGTCCCACCGCGCCGGTGGCGCCCACCACGCCCACCGAGTAGGCCGACTTACGTTCGATCATGGGCGTCCTCCGCCGGGCCCAGCGATCCGATGACCGTCTCACCCGCGCGTGTGCGCTGGCCCGGCTCGACCTGGATCTGCGTGCCCGGCGGCAGGTACAGCTCGAGGCGGCTACCAAAACGGATGAGACCGTACCTCGAACCCCTGACCAGCCGCTGGCCTTCCTCGGGGTAGGTCACGATGCGCCGGGCCACGAGCCCGGCGATCTGCACGACCGTGAGCTCGCGCCCCCGGTCGTCGGCCAGCGTCAATCCGGACCGCTCGTTGTCCACGCTGGCCTTGTCCACGCTCGCCACGAGGAACTTCCCCGGCACGTACCGCTTGCGCACCACCTTGGCGGTGATCGGCGCGCGGTTGACGTGCACGTTGAGCACGCTCATGAAGATGCTGACCTTCACGCACGGGCCGCCCACCCACTGGTCGTCGTGGACCTCGTGCACGTGGAGGACCGTCCCGTCAGCCGGGGAGATGACGAGATCGTCCCCTTCGGGGGGCTGCCGCTCGGGATTGCGGAAGAACCACAGGCAGAAGAAGGTGGCCGCGAAGAAGAGCATCGCCACCCAGGCGAAGGGCTCCAGCCCCAGGCCCAGCCCCAGGGCGCCGCACAGCACCGCCAGGACGAACGGGGGCAGGATGAAGGGGAACCCCTCGCGCGCGATGATTCCGTTGTTGTCGTCGCCGCTCATGATGCTGGCGGCGCATCTACCCCATTTAACCGAGAAAGGGAAGGGACACGGTCGCGGTCAGTCCTACCGGTGCTCTGCGAGGATCTGCTCGATGCGATCCCGCCCGGCGAGTTTCTTCTTCTTGAGGTTGCGCTGCTGAAGCGCCTCGTCCGGTGTGAGGTAGACCAGCTTGCCCAGCACGTCGAGCTCTTGCTCGATCTCCGAATGCTCGTCCATCAGGCGCTTGAGCTCGGTGTCGCTGTTGTACAGGTTCTCGACCAGGGCAGTGTCCCTGTCATTCATACGCGTCGCTCCCTCGTGGGGGTTGGGCGGAGGATTCGGTTTAGATCGGTGAAGGAAACTCGCCTCATCTACCAACCACGTTAGGGTCAGCCAGCGGGGGGTGTCAAGGACAAGCCCGCCTGCCTCAGCCGCCCTTCTCGGCCTGGCTGGGTCGCAGGTAGATGGGCTCGATCGTGTCCTCGTCCGGGTGCTCGCCGCGGGCCACGCGGCCGGCGAGGTCGAGGGCCATGGCGGCCGCGCCGGGGCCGTCTCCCGCGCCCGAAGCCACGACGAATCGCGAGCCGAGGTGCTGTTCGAAGAGCTCCCGGTACAGCCTGGCGCCGCCGCCGCAGGCGAGCACGCGGCCCTCGGGGAAGGTGTAGGCGAGGGTGCGCGCCAGGTCCTCGGGACGCGCTGCGCACGGGGCGACGCGCTCGACGCCCCCGACGTAGGCCGCCGCGTAGACCTCTCCCTTGCGCGCGTCGAGCACCGGCACCACGGGTTCGGCTGCGCCGAGCAGCGCCATGGACCGCACGTGCAGCGACCCGTAGGCGAACACGGGGCGGCGGTACGCGCGGGACAGGCCGAGGATGGTGGCGATGCCGACGCGGATGCCCGTGAAGGAGCCCGGGCCGGTCACGACGCCAAAGGCGTCGATCTCGCTCACCGACCACCCCTGGAGGGCGAGGTGACGGTCGATGGCGGGCAGCAGGATCGCCGAGTGCCCCTTGCGCGTGCGGCACGTCAGCTGGGACACCACCCAGTCCCCCTGGGCCAGGGCGAAGGCCTCGGTACGCGAGGCGGTGTCCACCACCAGGACGCGGGGGCCGCTGGGCTCAGCCGGCGGAGGGGACGAAGAAGGCGACATACAGGTACACCGTGGGCAGGGTGAACAGGACGCTGTCGATGCGGTCGAGCAGGCCGCCGTGCCCCGGCAGGAACCGGCCGGAGTCCTTGACGCCGTAGGTACGCTTGAACACGGACTCCACCAGATCGCCCACCACACCGGCCACGTCGCCGAGGATGCCCAGCACGATGCAATCGACGATGCGCATGCTGGGGAAGAACAGCAGCTTGAACAACGACGCGAAGATCACCGCCAGCAGGACACCGCCGATGAACCCCTCCCAGGTCTTCTTGGGCGAGATCAGGGGCGACATCTTGTGCCGGCCGAAGGCGCGGCCGGCGAAGTAACCGCCCGTGTCCCCGCACCAGGCGAGGCCGAAGCCCAGCCACATCCAGCCCAGACCGCCGTCCTGGGCGCGCAGCAACGGCAGGAAGCCCACCAGGGCCCCGATGTAGAGGATCGCCATGAGCAGACGACAGGAGCGGTCGGCCAGCCCGTCGGTGGTGCGGGCGGTGAACAGCATCCACAGGGTGGACGCGAACACGGCCAGCGCCAGCGCCACGCTCACCAGGTCGAACCGCGCCAGCGAGACGGCCGCGCACAGCAACAGCGCACACGTCATGGCCACGGCCATGGTGCCGGTGGGGCGGCCCGGCAGGGCGAAGCGGACGAACTCCCAGACGCCGATCACCACCCCGAACAGGGCCAGGCCGAACACGGCCCAGAAGCCGCCGAAGAGCAACAACGGGATGAGGATGGCCAGCGCGGCGAGGCCGGACTGGATCCGGGTGACGGTGCCGCTCTTGGGCGCAGGGGATGGCTCTGGAGGGGTCTCGGGCGGGGAGTCGTTCAAGGTTTCCCCGGTAGCCGGCTCGTCGGTGGGGTGATCCATGGATCAGACCTCCAGGATCTCCGCCTCCTTGACCTTGATCACGTCGTCCACCTGGCTGCAGTAGGTGTCCGTGTTCTCCTGGACCTGCGCCGTGCCCCGCTTGGAGTCGTCCTCGGAGATCTCACCGTCCTTGGACATCCCCATGAACAGGTCGTTGTACTCGCGGCGGATGCGACGGATCTGCACCTTGGCGTCCTCGCCCATGCGCGCCACCTGGCGCACGAGCTCGCGGCG
Source organism: uncultured Rickettsiales bacterium (assembly GCA_964558555.1). Classification (GTDB taxonomy): domain Bacteria; phylum Myxococcota_A; class UBA796; order UBA9615; family CAYRNR01; genus CAYRNR01. The sequence continues at coordinate 6,930 of CAZLEO010000103.1, forward strand.
GCGTTCGCCGGTGAGCTCCGGGATGGGCAGGCGGATGACCTTGCCGTCGTTGACCGGGTTGAGCCCCAGGTCGCTGGCCTGGATGGCCTTCTCGATGGGCGACAGCATGGTCTTGTCCCAGGGCACCACGACGATCAGCCGCGGCTCGGGCACCGACAGCTTGGCCACCTGCTTCAGCGGGCTCATGGTGCCGTAGTAGTCCACCCGGACGCCGTCGAGCAGCGCCAGGGAGGCCCGACCGGTCCGCACCCGTCCCAGGTCGCGCTGCAGTGCGCCGACACCGGCCTTCATCTCGGAGTTACATTCGTCCAGGTACTCTTGCATGGCCTACCCTCCGACCGTGGTCCCGATCTTGCCTCCACGAAGGACCTCCATGATAGATCCCTCGGCGAAAAGGTCGAATACCTGGATGGGAAGTTCGTTCTCGCGGCACAGGGTGACCGCGGTGAGGTCCATCACGCGCAGGTCCCGTTCGACGACCTCCAGGTAGGTGAGGTGGTCGAAGCGGACGGCGTCGTCGTGTACGGCCGGGTCCTTGTCGTAGACCCCGTCGACCTTGGTGGCCTTGAGCAGCACGTCGGCGCCGATCTCCACCGCGCGCAGGCTCGCGGCCGTGTCGGTGGAGAAGTAGGGATTGCCCGTCCCCGCGGCGAACACCACCACCCGATCGGCGTCCAGGTGTTGCCGCGCCAGGGCGTTGGTGTGGGTCTCGGCGAAGCCGCCGAGGGGGACGGCGGACAGCACCCGGCAGTCCACGTCCCGCTGGAGCAGGGCGTCCTGCAGGGCCAGGGCGTTGATGCACGTGGCGAGCATGCCCATGTGGTCGGCGCGGACGCGGTCCATGCCGCTGGCGGCGCCGGCGATGCCGCGGAAGAGGTTGCCCCCGCCCACGACCAGTGCCAGCTGGACCCCGTGCGCCCGTGCCTCGGCGAGCGCGTCGGCCACGTCCCCGAGCATGGTGGGGGAGATGCCGAAGCCCTGATCGCCCTGCAGCGCCTCGCCGCTGAGCTTGAGCAGGACGCGGCTGTAGATCACGTCGCCCATGGGCAGCGAACCTAGGCCCCTTCGATCTGCTTGGCCACCTCGGCCGCCAGATCGTCGCTGCGCTTCTCCAGCCCCTCGCCCAGCTCGTAGCGGACGAAGCGGCGGATGCTGACGTTCTCGCCCAGCTTGGCGACCAGGTCGGTCAGCACGTCCTGGGTCTTGACGTCCTGGTCCTTGACCCACGGCTGCTCGAGCAGGCAGACCTCGCCGAAGTACTTCTTCATGCGGCCCTCGACCATCCGGTCGACGATCTTCTCGGGCTTGCCCTCGGCCAGGGCGCGCTCGCGCTGGAGCAGGCGCTCCTTCTCGAGGGCGGCCTCGCTGATCTCCTCGCGGCCCACGTAGGGGGGGCTGAACGCGGCCACGTGAAGCGCCACGTCGTGCACGAAGGCCTTGAAGTCGTCGGTGGCGGCCACGAAGTCGGTCTCGCAGTTCACCTCCACCAGGACGCCCACCCGGCCGCCGCCGTGGATGTAGCCGTGCACCGTACCCTCGCTGGTGATCCGGCCGGACTTCTTCTTGGCCGCGGCCAGACCCTTCTTGCGCAGCACGTCGACGGCCTTGTCCACGTCGCCGTCGGCCTCCTGCAGCGCCTTCTTGCAATCGGCGATCCCTGCGCCGGTCGCGGTCCTCAGATTCTTGATGTCTGCCATGCTGGCGCCCATGTCGTCACCTCGTCTGTACACGGGCCGTCACGCGGCCCGGAATGATCGTTGGGGGTCTCGCGCACTCGCCGACTACTCGGCGGCGGGCTCCTCGCGGTCCGACGTGTCGGCCACGGGCTCCTCGGCTGCGGGCTCCTCGGCTGCGGGCTCCTCGGCCTTGGGCTCCTCGGCGGCGGGCTCCTCGGCCACGGGCTCCTCGCGGTCCGACGTGTCGGCCACGGGCTCCTCGGCCACAGGCTCCACAGCCTTGGGCTCCTCGACCACAGGCTCCTCGACGCCACCCTTGACCACGATCTCGGGGGCCGGGCCGTCGGCGACCACCGGGGTGACCTCCTCGGTGACGGAATCCGACTTGCGGTAGGACTGGCGGCTCATGTCCTTGGCCATGTGGGTGCCCTCGATGCAGGCATCGGCGATCTTGGACGCGAACAGGCGGATGGACTTGAGCGCGTCGTCGTTGCCCGGCACCACGTAGTCGATGGAGTCGGGATCGCAGTTGGTGTCCACCACGGCGATCAGGGGGATCTTGAGCTTGCGGGCCTCGTTGACCGCGATCTTCTCCTTGCGAGGATCGACGACGAAGACGACGTCGGGTAGCTTCTTCATCAGCTGGATGCCGCCCAGGCTCTTCTTGAGCTTGGCGATCTCACGCTCGTAGCCCAGGGCCTCCTTCTTGGTCAGGAAGCCGAACTTGCCGTCGTCGCGCGCCTGCTCGAGGTAGGTCAGGCGCTCGATGGACTGCTTGATGGTGGTGAAGTTGGTCAGCGTGCCGCCGAGCCAGCGGTTGGTGACGTGGAACATCTCCGAGCGCGCCGCCTCCTCGCGGATGATCTCCTGGGCCTGCCGCTTGGTCCCCACGAACAGCACCTTGCCGCCGCGGGCGACGACGCCGTTGACGTACTTGCAGGCACGCACCAGCGAGGTGGCGGTCTGCTGCAGGTGGATGATGTGGATGCCGTTCTTGGTGCCGAAGATGAACGGCGCCATCTTGGGGTTCCAGCGCTTGGACTGGTGTCCGAAGTGCACGCCGGCCTCGAGAAGCTCGCGCAGCGATACGGTCGTCATGATGGAAGATCCTCCGTGGTTCGTCCGGGGAGCGGGCTCCCCGCCTCCACCCCGCGGCCTGTCGGCCGGGACCCAGGCCGCGTACGGCCACCACCGGGTCCGGGGGGTGTGTGTTCTCGCGGAGCCGACCATCGGCCCCACGGCGGGGCGAGAGGTAACACGAACTCAGGGAAAGGGCAACGCCAGGACGAAGAATCAGTCGCGGATGAGCCGGGCGGCGGTCCCTTGAATCAGGATCCAGATCACCGGATCGTTGGTGCCGTCCGTGGGCTGGATCGTCACCTCCACGCCGACCACGGCGTTGGCGTCGAGCTTCTTGGCCTGCTCGGCGAGGGCCTCGAGGCCCCGACGATAGCGGATACCGAAGGCGCGGACCCGCTTCCGGGCCTCGTCCTGTTCCCCACCGCCTTGCCGACAGAAGTGATGCGTCACCATGCCCAGCGGCTCGACCCGGTACCCGGGGACCGACGACAGGTTCGTCACCACGATCTCGTCGGTGACCTTGCGGCGGCTCGACTTGCGCCGGCGCTTCTTGGTCGGAGCAGCGGGGACCTCTGGCTCGCTGTCGGGCGAGAGGGACGGAGGAGGCGTGTTCTCCTCGGCTTTCGGGCCCGCGGCCATGGGCGCCTCCAGCTCCACGGACATGCCCATCGCGCCGGCGTCCACGGGCTTGGCCTCCCCGGGAGAGGGAGGCTCGTCCGCCGGTTCTGGCGGTGGTGTGGGTTCCGGAGGCGGCGGGGGATCGGGTGGGGGTGTCGGGATCGCTTCGACGGCTTCGTCCGGCACCTGAGGGGGCACCTCGTCGGAGATGCTCAGATCCACCGACTGCGGTTCCATGGACTCCTCGTCGGGATCCCCGGGGAGCGCGATCTCGCCGTCCGCGAAGTCCTCGAAGCCGCCCGAGGACACCGATTCGTACTCGCCGGACTCCCCGGACGAGGACGAAGCCAGCTGGTCGGGGGCGCTCGAGCCCGTCCGTCCCACCTGCCCCATCTCGCCGTCGTCCTCCTCGTGGAAGGACATCGTGGTCGGGGCGTCGGCGCCGTTCTCCTGCGCCCACACGGAACGCCGGGCCTCCAGCTGGCGCTCGAGCCCGCTGGTGTCCGGTTCAGGCCCCCCGTCGTTCATGGAGCCGATGTTGGGCGGCGGGTCCGGCACGGTGGACTGGACCTGGTCCTCCATCCCCGGGGGCATGGACACCAGCGTGGAGTCCCCCTCCGCTCCGCTCTCGTCGGGCGGAGGGCTGGGCGCAGGCGCGGCCTTGATGGAGAAGCGGCTGTTGCAGGTCGTGCAGACGAGGCGGAACTTCTTGCGGCCGGCACCCCGGCTCTCGTCCACCTCGACGGTCTCACCACATTTGGGACAGTTGACCCTGATCACGGCTCGTCCGATCCAGTTGCTCGACGGATCATTCTAGCAGCACAGGCAGGGTTCACGTCGATGATCGGGTTCGCACGCACAGGAACCGCCGGACCGAAGAGCCCGCAGCGCGCAGGTCGACGAGGGTTCGAGGAACTTCAGCGAGGTCGCGACGAGCCCTTGCTCCCCGCATCCCCCTCCAGCTTCAGGTCCTTCTTCTGTACCTGGACCACGAATCGATGACCGCAGCTCTCACAGGCCAGGCGCAGCTGACCGCGGCCGGCCTTGCGGCCGTGATCCACGTTCACCTCGCTCTTGCAGTTGGGACAGATGACGTTCTTCATGGTTTCCCTCCCCAATATACCCAAAAAACGTCAGATTCGCCGGGCCGAGTGCGGTGCATCGCGATCAGGCGTTGGCGGCCATGTCCTTACGCAGACAGCACTTCTTGTACTTCTTGCCCGATCCGCAGTGGCACGGGTCGTTGCGGCCGATCTTGCGGTGCTCGCGGCGGACGGTGCCCTGCTTCTGGGCCGGCTGGCCACCGGACCCCGATGCGAGATGCTTGCGCCGCGCTTCCGCCAGCCGGCGGCGCTCCTCCAGGCGGGCGATGGTCCCCTCGGTGAGGGTGTCGCGCATCATGGGCTGGAAGATGCGGCTGACCGCGCGCTCGTCCCACAGCTCCATCATCATGCCGAACATCTCGAACCCCTCCTTCTTGTACTCCAGGAGGGGGTTGCGCTGGCCGTAGCCGCGCAGGCCGATGCCGCCACGCAGGTGGTCCATGGCCTTGAGGTGATCGCGCCACAGGTAGTCGATGCCCTCGAGCAACATGGTGCACTCGAAGGCCGCCAGCTGGCGCTCGGCGTCGATGGTGATGTCCTCCTCGTCGGTGCGGCCCTGGTCCGTGTGGTGCCCCACGACCGATCCGACGAAGATGCGCGCGTGCTTGTCGTACGAGTCCTCGGTCTGCTGGACGAGGTCGTCGATGAAGCCCGTGCGACCGAGGTCGGCGTACTTGTCCGGGCTCACGTCGAAGGTCTTGCCGAAGATCCGGATCAACTCCTCGGAGAGGCCGTCGAAGTCCACGTCCGCGGCGGCGGCCTTGGGGTCGATCATGGAGTCACACAACGTGTCGACCACGTTGCCGGCCATGTCGATGATCATCTCGCGGACCTGTTCGCCGTCGATGATGCGCTGGCGGATGCCGTACACGGCGTCGCGCTGCTGGCTCATCACGTCGTCGTACTCCAGCAGGTTCTTGCGGATGCCGAAGTTGTGGCCCTCGACCTTCTTCTGCGCGTTCTCCACCGACTTGCTCAGCCACTTGTGCTCGATGGGGACGTCGTCCTCCATGCCGAGCCGCTCCATCATCCCGGAGATCTTCTCGGAGCCGAAGATGCGCAGCAGATCGTCCTCGAGGGACAGGTAGAAGCGTGACGACCCGGGATCACCCTGGCGGCCGGCGCGACCGCGCAGCTGGTTGTCGATGCGCCGCGACTCGTGTCGCTCGGTGCCGACGATGTGCAGGCCACCCGCATCGAGCACGCGCTGCTTGGCCTCGGCGCACTCCACCTGTGCCACCTCGATGGCCTTGCCGAGCCGGACCTCGTAGGCCTCCTCGCTCTCCCCCTCCTCGGGCGGTCCGATGCGGGAGCGAGCGAGCAGATCGGGGTTGCCGCCGAGGAGGATGTCCGTCCCGCGGCCGGCCATGTTGGTCGACAGGGTGATGCCGGCCTCGGAGCCGGCCTGGGCGACGATGTCCGCCTCCCGCAGGTGGTGCTTGGCGTTGAGGACGTTGTGGGGTAATCCGCGCCGCTTCAGCAGCTTGGAGGCCAGCTCCGACTTCTCCACGCTGACCGTACCCACCAGCACCGGACGCCCCTGCTTGTGCAGCTCCTCGATCTCGCGGATGGCGGCGCGGAACTTCTGCTCCTCGGTCTTGTAGATCTGGTCTTGCCAGTCATCGCGGACGTTGGGCCGGTTGGTGGGGATGACCACCACATCGAGCTTGTAGATCTTCTCGAACTCGGCGGCCTCGGTGTCGGCCGTGCCGGTCATGCCGGCGAGCTTGTCGTACTTGAGGAAGTACTTCTGGAAGGTGATGGTCGCCAGGGTCTGGTTGGGGTCCTCGACCTTGACCCCCTCCTTGGCCTCCACCGCCTGGTGCAGCCCGTCGCTCCAGCGCCGCCCGGGCATGAGCCGGCCGGTGAAGGGATCGACGATGACCACCTGGTTCTCCTTGACCACGTAGTCCTTGTCCCGCTTGTACAGGGTGTGGGCCTTGAGGGCCTGGTCCACGAGGTGGAGGAGCTCGATGTTGGCCGGATCGTAGAGGTTGTCGCAGCCGAGCATCCGCTCGACCTTGTCGATCCCGTCCTCGGTCAGCGACGTGGCGCGGGACTCCTCGTCCAGCGTGTAGTCGATCTCACGCTGCATCCGCGGGATGCAGGCGTTGATGTCGTCGTAGCGAGATTCGCGGTCGTTGGACGGGCCGCTGATGATCAGCGGCGTGCGCGCCTCGTCCACCAGGATGGAGTCCACCTCGTCGACGATGGCGAAGTGGAGCCCGCGCTGGACGATCTGCCCCACGTCGGTCTTCATGTTGTCGCGCAGGTAGTCGAAGCCGAACTCGTTGTTGGTGCCGTAGGTGATGTCGCAGCCGTAGGCGATCTGCTTCTCGCGCCGCTTCTGGCCGTGCTGGATCGTGCCGACGCTGAGGCCCATGAAGCGGTACAGCCGCCCCATCCACTCCGCGTCGCGAGACGCGAGGTAGTCGTTGACCGTGACCAGGTGCACGCCCTTGCCCGTCAGGGCGTTGAGGTAGATCGGCAAGGTGGCCACGAGGGTCTTGCCCTCACCGGTGCGCATCTCCGCGATGCGGCCCTGGTGCAGCACGACGCCGCCCACCATCTGCACGTCGTAGTGGCGCATGTTCAGGGTGCGCCAGCTCGCCTCGCGCACCGTGGCGAAGGCCTCGGGCAGGAGCTCTTCGAGGGTGGCTCCGCGGGACAGGCGGCCGCGGAAGTCCCAGGTCATGGCCTGCAGCTCGGCGTCGGACATGGCCTTGAAGCGGGGTTCGAGGTCGGCGATGTGGGCCACCAGCGGCAGCACTCCCTTGACGGTGCGCTCGTGCTTGGTGCCGAAGAACTTCTGCGCGACCTTCCCGAATGCGTCCAGTGCGCCCATCGTCCCTCCCGGGCTGGCGGGGCTCAAACGTGCGGCGATCCCCGGCGGGGAGCCGGACTGATCATGGCCACTGCAGGGAGATTGTCAAATCCTCGCGGGCGCGAGTCACTCGATTTCGGGGGCGGCCGTGGCGGGCTCGGGTGTGCCGAGCATGTAGTGCTTGGGGTTGACGGGCACGCCGTCGCGCTGGACCTCGTAGTGGAGGTGCGGTCCGGTTGCGCGGCCCGTGCTGCCGATGCTGGCGATGATGTCGCCGCGGCTGACCAGATCACCCTCCTCGACCACCAGGCGGGAGCAGTGGGCGTACAGGGTGCCCATGCCGAAGCCGTGGTCGATCTCCACGGTGTAGCCATACGCCTCGCGGTAGGCGGAAGAGATGACCACACCGTCGGCCGCGGCACGCACCGGCGTCCCGTAGGGCGCGGCGATGTCGATGCCCGTGTGGAAGGTCTGCGCACCAGGCAGGGGGGACTTGCGGAACCCGTAGTGGCTCGTCACCCACCCGTCGGACGGCCAGATGGTGGGGTAGGCTCCCAGCAGGGCGTCGCGCTCCACGAGGTAGCCGCGCACCTCCTGCAGGCTGACCTCCTCGGCGTCGATGGCGCTGGCGAGGCGGTCCACCCGCTGCTCGAGGTCGTTGCCGGTACGCAGCGCCTCGTCGTCGGGCAGGGTCGCCTGCTGCGACCGCTGCAGGGCCAGCACCTCGAGGTCCTCCAGCGGCCCGATGCCGAAGGGGCGGACCCCCTCGTCGGCGCGGGTCAGGGCCCGGATCTTGGCGTCGTAGGCCTGTACGCGCTCGAGGCTGCCCTCGGCATGCTCGACGCGGCTCGACAACCCTTCGATGCGGTGGTCCAGCTGCAGGTTGGCCTGTCGCTGCACAGCGGCGCTGCGCAGGCCGAACACCCCCAGGGCGCAGACCGCGACCAGGCACAGCCCCAGCGCGGCGGCCGAGACCTTGAGCCAGCGCAGGCGCCTCGCCGACATGGCGAACTGCCGCGCGGGACGGGCGCTGCCGTCGGGCACGATGAGGATGCGGTATCGGTTCGGGTCGCGCATGGTGTTCCGGCGATCCTTCAAGCCCTAAAGGACCGGTGTACGCCTGTCAAGAATCTTGGTGCGCCAAGGCGTGGGCGCGCGCACCTGCGCGAGGCGGGGGTGTGTGAATCCTCCTGTCAGTCCAGGGAATCAACGCGTGCGATGACGCAGGTGATGTTGTCGTCGCCGCCGCGGCGGTTGGCCAGGTCCACGAGCTTGCGGGCACCCTCCTGGAAGGAGTTCTGGTGCAGCATGTCCAGCAGCTCGTTGTCCTCCACGAGGTTGCTCAGGCCGTCCGAGCACAGCAGGTACTGGTCGCCGCGCTCCAGCGTCAACACCTGCGTATCGATCTCCACCTCCTCCTGGTAGCCCAGGGAGCGGGTGATGATGTTGCGCAGCTTGTGGCTCTTGGCCGCGTCGCGGTTGATCAGGCCGGCCTTGATCTGCTCGTTGACCAGCGAGTGGTCCTCGGTGAGCTGCTCGACGGTGTCGGCTCGCGCGCGATAACAGCGGCTGTCACCCACGTGGGCCACGTACCCCGCGTCGTCGGTGACGTACAGCACCAGGGCGGTGGTGCCCATGCCGCGGAACTCGGTGTCCTCCTGGGCCCGCTCGTAGATACGCTTGCCCGCGAGGCGGATGGCGTACTTGAGCTTCTCCTGGAGCAACATGTCGCGCGTGGCGCGGCCGTTGTCTTCGAAATGGCGCTCGTCGCGGATGTTGCTGAGAACCTCTTCGACGGTGGTCACGGCGATCTGGCTGGCGTACTCGCCGCCTGCATGTCCGCCCATACCATCCGCGACGACGAAGAGCCGCAGCTCATCGTTGATGAGGTAGTTGTCCTCATTCCGCTGGCGCTTCATCCCCACATCGGTGATGCCGCAGGACGTGATCCTCACCACTACTCCCCATTCCATTCCTGTGCCCAGGCACGAGGCGCAGGGAACATACCTATTTTATCACCTCACCGCTACCGGAAAGCTCAGAGCCGCTCTCGAGCATCTCTCCGGCGAGGGCCAGGGACTGTTGCGTGTGACGGTCGCCGGACACCATCCGGGCGACCTCCTCGAGACGTTGTTGCTCGTCCAGCAGCCGCACCCAGGCGGACGTCCGACCGGCGATCTCGCCCTTGCCGACCACGTAGTGGGCGTCCGCGAGCGCAGCGATCTGCGGCAGGTGGGTGATGGCGATCAGCTGCCGGCCCCGTGCCAGCGCCGCGAGCTTGCGCCCCACCACGTCGGCGGTGGAGCCGCCGATCCCCGAATCGATCTCGTCGAGCACGAAGGAACCGGCGGGGGAGGCATTGCCCAGGGCCTCCTTGACCGCCAGCAGCACCCGGCTCAGCTCCCCGCCGGAGGCCACGCGCGACAGGGGCCGCAGCGGCTCGCCAGCGTTGGCCGAGAGGCGGAAGGCGATCCGATCGATGCCGGTGTCGCCGAGCCCGGCGGGGTCCTCCTCCACGGCCACGGCGAACCGCGCGCCCGCCATGGCCAGCTCCTCGAGGGACGCGGCGATGGCGGTCTGGAGCGACCCGGCCGCGCGCTTGCGGGCGGCGGAGAGCGCCTCGGCAGCGGCCTGGGCCGCGTCGCGGCTCTCTACCACGTCGCGCTGCAGCGCTCCGAGGCGCTCCTCGGACTGTTCCAGGGCGGACAGCTGCGTGGACAGCTCGTCGGAGAGCCGCACCAGCCCCGCCTCGTCCGTGTGGTGCTTGCGCATGCACGCCCGGAGGCTCTGCAGGCGCTCCTCCACGTCCTCGAGGCGGGCCGGGTCCGCCGCCATGCGGCCGGCGATCCCGCCCAGCGTGCGCGCCACGTCCTCGAGCTCGTACAGGGCCTGTTCCAGCTGATCCGTGACGCCGTCCAGCTCGTCGTCCAGGCCGACGAGGGGTCGCAGCCCGCCCAGCGCCGCGCCGGCCGCGTCCACGGCCGCGCCCTCCCCGGAATAGACCGCGGCCTCGGCGGCGGCCAGGGCGTCGCGCAGCTGCTCGGCGCGGCGGAGCACCTCCGCCTCCCGCTCCAGGTCCTCCTCCTCCCCGGCCGTGGGCTCCAGGGCCTCGAGTTCCTGCAGCTGGTAGCGCAGCAGGTCCATCTGGGCATCGCGCTGGCGGGCGGACTCCTCCAGATCTTCCAGCTCCTTGCGTGCCCGGCGCAGGTCCGCCACCCGTCGGGCCACCACGGCCAGCTGATCCCCGGTCCCGGCGTAGCGGTCGAGGATCTCCCGGTGGCGGGACTCGTCGATGAGCACCGCCGACTCGTGCTGGCTGGCGAAGTCCACGAGGAACGCCCCCAGGGCGCGCAGGGCGGCTGCGGGCGCGGGGGTGCCGTTGAGGTAGCTGCGGCTGCGCCCGGCGGCGCTGACCACGCGACGCACCAGCACGGGCTCCCCCGGCTCCACCGGGATCTCCTGTCGGTCCAGCCAGCCGAGGGCCGCGTCGTCCACCTCGAACGAGGCATCCACGAGGGCCTTGTCGGCGCCGGCGCGCACCGCGTCCGAGCTCGCCCGCGCCCCCAGGGCCAGGCCCAGGGCGTGCAGCAGGATGGACTTGCCCGCCCCTGTCTCGCCGCTGATCACGTTGAAGCCTGGCTGGAAGGACACCTGCACCGACTCGATGATGGCCAGGTCGCGAACGCGAAGGTCCACCAGCATCAGCTGCTGCCCTCGCCGGGCTTGCGCGCCCAGCCCATCTTCTCGCGCAGCACCTGATAGAAGTTGAACCCGTCCACGTAGACGATGCGCACCATGTAGTCCGCCCGCCGCACCACCAGCTTGTCGTCCGGCTGCAGCCGCCGGCGCACCTGCCCGTCCAGGGTCACGAAGGCGCGCTCGAGGCCGCCGAGCAGCTCCACCTCCACCGTGCTGCTGCCGTCCACCACCAGCGGTCGCTGGGACAGGGAGATGGGCAACATCGGTGCGAGGATCATGGCCTGCAGCGTGGGTGTGAGGATCGGCCCGCCGGCGGACAGGTTGTACGCGGTGGAGCCGGTGGGGGAGGAGATGATCAGGCCGTCCGCCACCAGCGAGGGCACCGCCATGAAGCCGTCGATGGCGATGCGAAGGGTCATGGTGCGGGCGATGCTGGCGAGGTGGACCACCAGATCGTTCAGCGCCCAGAACGGCCCGTCGATGCGTTCGCCGCCGCGGTGGATCTCGCCACACAGCTGCAGCCGCTCGACCACGGACCCCTGGCCCTGGAGGATCTTCTCCAGGCTGGGCACCAGGCTCTCCACGGCCGCGTTGCACAGGAACCCCAGGTGGCCGAGGTTCACCGGGAAGATGGGCACGCCGTGGGGGCCCACCAGGCGGGCCGCGTAGAGCAGCGTGCCGTCGCCGCCCAGCACGATCACGAGATCGCACGCGTCGGGGAACTCCCGCTCGGTCAGGCCGCGGCGGCCGCCCAGCTCGTTGGCGAGGCTCGGCTGGACCACGACGGTCAGGCCCTGGGTCTCCAGCCAGACGACCAGATTCCGGGCTGCCTCGACGGCGCGTGGCTCCCCCTGCTTGGCGACGATCCCGATACGGTTCATGGCGGGCGCTGAACTACCACAGGCCGCGGGTGGAAGTCGAGGGTTCCGTGGCGGCGGCGAGCCCGACGAACTCCTCGAAGGTCAGACTCTCGGGGCGCCGGCCCGGATCGATGTCGCGCCCCACGAGCACCGCGCGGGCGGCGTCGGCGTCCATCTCCAGGCCCGGAACGCGCTGCAGGGAGTTGAGCACCGTCTTGCGGCGGTGCAGGAACAGCCCCCGGACCACCGCCTCGAACCACGCCTGGCGCTCGGCAGCCACGCGCGGACGCTCCAGGATACGGAAGCGCACCACGTGGCTGTCCACCTTGGGCACGGGGCGGAAGGCGCCCGGGCGCACCGGGAAGAGGAGGTACGCGTCCGCGTACACGCGCGCCATCACCGACAGCGCACCGTAGGTGCGGCTGCCCTCGGTGGCGGCGAAACGCAGCGCCACCTCCCTCTGGAACATGAAGGTCGCGTCGTCGAACCCGCCCCAGGCCAGGAAGCGAAGGGCGATGCGGGAGGCCACGTTGTAGGGCAGGTTCGCCACCACGCGCCGGCGCACGCCGGTGTCGGCGGGCGGCCACGGCAACCCGTCCAGGTCCTCGGTCATGGCGTCGCCGTGCACGATGGCCACGTCGGGGGCGTCGGAGAACAGGCGACGCAGGCCCTCCACCAGGCCGTCGTCCTTCTCCAGCAGCATCAGGGGACGGCCGAGGGGAGCCAGCAACTCGCTGAGGGCCCCCCGGCCCGGGCCGATCTCCAGCAGGGCGTCGCCCACGGCGGCCTGGGAGGCCTCGACGATGCGGCGGGAGATCACCGGATCGACGAGGAAGTTCTGGCCCAGCGACCGCTTGGCGCGTGTCATGGTGTGGCGCCCAGTTCCCAGCCGGCGTCTGCGGTGAGATCCAGCGAGGCGACCTCCGGCTGCAGGCCCGCGAGGAGCCTCAGCCGGCCGGCCAGGGCGATCATGGCGCCGTTGTCGGTGCAGTGCTTGCGGGGCGCCACGCACAGCTCGACGCGGCGGCGGCGGCACAGGTCATCCATCTTCTCCCGCAGGCGGCCGTTGGCCGCGACGCCGCCGCTGACCACGACCCGGCCGGCGCCGCGCGCCTTGACCGCGAGCTCTGTCTTGCGCACGAGCGCGTCCACCACCGCCTCCTGCAACGACGCGCACAGATCGGCGAGGTCGCTCCCTTCGGGCTTGCCGGTCTTGCGCACGTGGGTGTACAGGGCCGTCTTGAGGCCGCTGAAGCTGGTGTCGAAGCCCCCCTTGGCCCACATGCCCCGCGGTAGCTTCACGGCCGCGGGATCGCCCCCCACCGCGGCCGCCTCGATGGCTGGACCACCCGGATACCCCAGATCCAGCAGCTTGGCGCCCTTGTCGAAGGCCTCGCCCGCCGCGTCGTCGCGTGTGCGCCCCAGCAGCTCGTAGCGGCCCAGCCCCTGCACGTCGTACAGGGACGTGTGGCCGCCGGACACCACCAGCGCCACGAAGGGGAAGTCGGGCTGGTCGCGACCGATGAACGGCGCCAGCAGGTGCCCCTCGAGGTGGTGGATGCCGAGGACCGGCCGTCCGAGGGCGTACCCCAGCGCCTTGGCGTAGGACACCCCCACCAGCAGCGACCCGACCAGCCCCGGGCCGCGGGTCACGGCGATGGCGTCGATCTCCTCCAGCACCACGCCGGCCTGCTCCAGCGCCGCGTCCGCCACGGGGCGGATCTTGCCCAGGTGGGCGCGCGACGCCAGCTCGGGCACGATGCCGCCGAACGGGGCGTGGATCGGCACCTGGCTGTACAGGGTGTCGGACAGCAGGCGACCGTCCGCGTCGATGACGGCGGCCGCCGTCTCGTCGCAGCTGGACTCGATGCCGAGGACTCTCATGGGGTGGGGGCCGCGCCCGGGCTCAGTGCACGCCCTGGGCTTCGGTGGCCTGCTTGGGGATCGGGGCCACCCGCATGGGGTCGATGCGTGTGCTGGGCACCGGCGGCGCAGAGTCGTCGCAGGCGATCTCCTCGAGGGCCGAGGCCAGCTCGAAGGGCTGCGGCTCGCCGCCGTGGGCCCGGGCGTTGTGGCAGTCGTCGCAGGTCTCGTTGACCTTGCCCTTGAACGGCGTGGGCACCTCGGCGTCGGCCACGTGCTTGGCCGACGGCCCGTGGCAGGACTCGCACTGCACGTTGCGCAGGTACGACACCTCGCCCGGCGTCCGGGGGCCGCCCTCGAGGTGGTAGCCGGTGATGTGGCAGCCGAAGCAGTTGGTGTCGCTGCCCCGCTTCTCCCGCACCAGCGGCGTGAAGGCGCGGGCGTGGGCGGTCTGCCGCCACTGCCGGTAGGCGCCCTGGTGGCACGAACGGCACTGGCTGGAGCCGGCGAACTCGCCCACCTTGGGCAGATCCTTGCGCCGGGTGCGGGTGTCCTCGGGCAAGCGGGTCTTGGCGTCCGCCACCATGGCCGCGACGTCGGGATCGTCGGGCAGGGCCTTGCCCAGGCCGATGGAGTCCACCGTCATCGGGTGCCGGCCCTCGGCGGAGATGTCCGCGATGGCGTACTGCTCGTACTGGGCCTGGGTGCGGGTCAGCGACTTCTCGTGCCGCTCCCGGGTGCGCGTGTCGCCCGCCGTCTCGGCGTCGGCGATCTTCTGCTCGAGGTCGGTCAGCCGCTTGGCCGTGCGCTCGCGCTGGGACGCCGCCTCGGTGGCGAGCTCGGCGTCGCAGAAGCCCTTGGCGCCGTCGGCGAAGGTGATGTGCATGCGGCCGATGTCGCGGCCGCGGGAGCCGGCCTGCAGGACGGTGGTCATCCCGTTGCTGGCGATACGCGGGAAGCGCATCCGGCCGCGGGAGTGGGCGGAGATGATGAAGTCGATCCCCGGCACGTCGTCCGCCAAGGCGATGTCCTCGTCCACCCCCAGGTGGGACAGGCCGATGATCTGGTGCGCCCCCTCCTTCTGGAGGGCGGCCACGGCTGCGGTCGCAGCCTCGGTGGCGTCCGAGACCTCGCACTCCGAGCACTCGTCGAGGTTGCCCGTGACGCCGAACACGCCCACCTTGACCTCACCCACCTCGACGACCTTCCACCCGGGGAAGACATCGACGCCGTCCTTGCGCAGGTTCGCGCAGACGTAGGGCAGGGAGTGGGTCTCGGCCTGGCCGGTCAGCCACTCGAGGCCCAGCGCCACGTCGCCATCACCGGGGGTCATGGCGTCGATGCCGGAGTGGGCGACCGCCTCGAGGATCAGCTCACCCTTGACCTCGGCCGCCTCCCGCGCGCGTTCACCGATCTTGCCGTCGCGCGCGACGAGGTCGCCCGAATCGAGCACCAGCACCGGTGCTCCCTTGTCTCTCTGCTGCTGAATGGCCGTGGCTCGCCGGGCAAGACCGCCCTGCTGATTGGCCTTTCACCCGCAGGGTTCGATCTCGCCGTTGTTGTTGCTGGCGAACATGACGGTCATCTCGGTGCCCGCGGCCACGCCGACGCCGCCGCCCTCACCGCCCTTGTTGCACCCCACCGCCGCCAGCCCCATCAGGGCCAGCGCCGGCACGACCAGGAAAGAAATGGATGTGTTTCGCATGACTGGAGGGTTTAGACGGTTTTGCAGCGAGGGGCAAGTTGGTCGACAGTCGACAGTCGACAGTCGACGGTTCTGGTTGACGGTTTGGTGGTCGACGGTTCTGGTCGAGAGTTTGGGTGGCTTGAGACGAAACCGTCGACTATCCAACTGTCGACCCAACCGTCGACCGTCGACCGTAAACCGTCGACTCTCGAGGAGCCGCAGGCTACTCGAGGATCTGGATCTTCCGGCGGGCGCGCTCGGCCTCGGGAGAATCGGGGTAGAGCTCGATGAGGTCGTCGAGGAAGACCCGGGCCGCCTGGAGGTCGGATTCGGAGCCCAGCTCGATGAAGGCGAGGCCCTGGCTGAGCATGGCGGCGGGGACGCGCGGATGCTCGGGGGCCATCTGGATGAAGGTCTCGTACTCGGAGATGGCCTCGTTGAAGCGGCCGAGCTCGTACAGGCAGTCCCCCAGCAGGATGCGGGCGTCCGCGGACCGCTCTGAGTCGGGGTGCTCGTCGAGGTACTCGGTCAGGGCGCGGCCGGCCTGGGCGAAGTTATCCACCTGCATGGCCTGCAGCGCGCGGGCGAGCAGGTTCAGGTTGGGGTCGGTCCCCTCGTCGGGGGATCCCTCGGCCATGGGGATGTCCAGCTCCTCGTCCACCGGGATGGCGACCGCCTCGACCATGCCGGTCTCCTCGGCAGCGGCGGCGTCGGCCCCGGCGTCGCCGGCGTCGGCCCCGGCGTCCTCGCCTCCGGCGCCCTCGCCGGCCTCCTCGCCCTCGGCGCCTTCGGGCTCCTCCTCATCGTCGGCCATGTAGACCTCGGGCTCGATGCCGAGCTTCTCCTCGACGGTCATCAGCCTGAAGGCGATGTCGGCGAGCCGGTAGTCCAGATCCGCGTCGAGGGTCTGGCCCTTGGCGATGAGGTGGCGCAGGTTCTGCAGCTCGCCCGCCAGGGCCTGCACGGACTCGACCAGGTTCTCGGCCGTGGCGGTGGACTTGGCCATGTTGCGGCGGGCCAGGGACCCGCGCTCCTCGATGGCGTCGATCCGGGACCGCTCCCCCTCCACCTCACCACGCACGCGGTCCACGGCCACCTGATTGGCCTGCACGTCGCGCACGATCATGGAGCTGCCGCTGCGGCCCGTGCGGTCGTGGACGCACGCCCCCAGCACGACGGGCAGGAGCCCCAGGAGGATGATCAGCCGCTTCACGGGACTACTCTGCGACCAGCTCGGCCCGCCGGTTCTCCGACCAGTTGACCTCGCCGCTGCCGGACCTGATGGGCTTCTCCTCGCCGTAGGTGATGGTGCGAAGCACGCCGGAGGAGACGCCGAGGTTGACCAGGTACTTCTTGACCGAGTCCGCGCGGCGCTGCCCCAGGGCGAGGTTGTACTCGGTGGAGCCGCGCTCGTCCGCGTGGCCCTCGACGCGCACGTTGGAGTACCCCTTCTGCTGGATGCACTCGGCGTTGGACTCCAGCGCCTGCTGCGCGGACCGGGTCAGCTCGGCCCGGTCGTAGTCGAAGTTGACCCGGGTCAGGGAGCAATCGTAGGCCTGCTCCACGGTGAACGCCCGGGCGAGGGTGTCCTCGGTGGTGTCGGTGTTGACCACCCGGATGTCGTAGACACCCGCGGAGATGCCGCCGGGGGCCGTGCAGCGGATCGTGCCGCCGTCCACCACGGACGCGTTGCTGGCCCGCTTGCGGCCCACGTAGACCACGGCGCCGGAGCGGAAGTACTGCCCCTCCACCGTGATGTCGGTGATCTCCCCCTCCTTGCCCGAGGAGGGACGCACCGAGCTGATGATGGGCGCCGGGCCGTCGTACTGGGGTCCCTGGTCCACGACCTCGGGGGGCGGCGGGGGCGGCTTGGGGCAGCCCGCGAGCCCCACCATCATGGTGGTCACGAACAGTGCTACGGAAACCAGGTACAGGGGACGATATGACGACATGGAGATCCTCGCGACGCGCTACCTGGACCCGCGGTTCTTCTGCCCCCTCGACAACCCGACTCCCGGAACGCTTGGAGTCAGAAAAAACCGCGTGATCTCAAGGTGTTCAGTTAAAATTCGGGCCTACGCTATCAGGGGGATCCGAGGGTGTCAACCCTCTGAAGCGCCCTGCGTGTCACGTTTTTACCGACACCCGAGAGCCGGATTGGGTTCCCTGATATCGGGAGGGAAACCAAAGGGTGAGTTCGGCGTTCTTGCCTGAGGGAGTGTTGGAACCCTATGATCAGTGGAGACAGGAACTTCCCTGGACGGTGCGTGAACTGGGAGAGGTGCTCGATCCCTACTGTTAGTTCGGGATTCGTCCCTGGTTGCTGTTGTGCTCCCCTTCTGACCAGGGGAGCCTGATGCGGCCACACCTAGCCCACCTCGTGAACCGGGGTAATCGGGCAGTCCCCCATACGGCTGCGCCGGGGAAGCTCCTGTTTTTCATCTGGCTGGCCGCGGCCGTCCCCGCCGCCGCCGAAGACTCCCCCGCCCAGCTGATCGAGGAAGCCTACCTGCTCCTGGAGGCCGGCGCGTGCGACGAGGCCATCCAGCGGTGCGACGAGGCCGTGGCCCTCGCGCCCCGCGGCGACGAGGCCGCGCAGGCCCACTACCTGGTGGGTCTGTGCCGCGAATCCCAGGGGGACCTGCCCGCGGCGGTGGAGCGCTACGGCGACGCCATCGCCGCCGGCCGCGGGACGGCCACGGCGGTGGACGCGCGATTCCGGCGCGGGCTCGCCTGGCTGACGCTGGAGGAGCCGCGGCGGGCGCAGCGGGACTTCCGCCACCTCAGGAACAAGGGGGTGGCCGAGCTCCCCGTCGAGGTGGCTCGCCTCGACCTCCAGCTGGCCGCCTGCCAGCGGGCGCTGGGGCACGACCGGCGGGCCACGGACCTGCTGTTGCCCGCCCTGGACGCCCTCACCGAAGCGAACGCAGGCGCCACCACCGCGGACGGTGATCCCCAGACGGTCTGGTACCTCGCACAGGCCCACGTCCTCGCCGGCGACCTCATCGGCGCGGAGATGGACCGCGTATCCATGGACGTGCCGTCGGTGGAGGAGCAGCGGGAGCGGCTCGACCGGCGGGTGGAGCTGTTCGGCGAGGCCGAGCAGCACTACCGTTTCGCGGGCCACCTGGCTTCCCCGTTGTGGGTCTGCGCGGCCGGCTACAAGCTCGGGCAGCTGCACGAACGGCAGCGCCGGGGCGTGCTCGAGGCGCCGCCACCGGCCTATCTCTCGGCCGAGCAGCAACGGGCGTACATGGATCAACTCCGCGAGATCGTCGACCGCTGGCAGGAGCAGGCCATGGCCGTGTACCGCGACACGCTGTCCTATGCCGCGTCGGCGGGCGTGGAGAATCGGTGGGTGGATCTGGCGGCGGATCGGCTGGCCGACGAGCCCTCCACGGCACTCCCGGATTGACATCGGCGGGGTCCAGACCTCAGAATCTGGCGATCCTTCGAGGAGAACGACCCCCGTCGGGGGCGAAAGAGCTCGATCATGAGGACCCAATTCATCTTCGTCTGCGGGGCGCTGCTCGGCGCGCTGGCCGCCGGCTGCCCGGGCGAAGGCGATGACGACGACGACACCATCGGCCCGGAGCCGGAAGGCTGCGAGAACTTCGGTCTGGACAACATCCTGTACAGCTTCACATTCGATGAACCGGAGAACGCCAACGGCTTCGACGGTACGGACGACGCGTACTGGACGGACTACGCCCGCGAGCTCGCCGACGACGGCGAGCCCCTCAACGACGTGCTCTACTTCGCCCTCGAGTTCGCGGTGAGCGGCCACGACCCCGACGGCAACGGACACCTGCTGTCCCTGGCCTACGGCGGCGACAAGCCGTTCCTGTGGCTCGACTTCGAGTACTACCTGCCCCAGGGCAGGACCATCCCCACGGAGGTGGGGGACACGGTGGTGTGGTACTTCATCTGGAACTTCTCCAGCATCGACTACCCGTCCACCACCGCGATGATCACGGACGCGGACGGTCTGGTGCTCTTCTATGGCGAGCCAGGCGCCAACGGCATCGCCCTGGACAACGACGACCGCTTCTACGACCCCGTGTGGGACTACAACCCCACGGCCAACCCGTTCTTCGAGAACGTGGTACCCAACGACGTGGGCTGTTCGCCCATGATCGAGCTGGACTGCGGCGACCAGTACAACCTGCAGGTCCAGTACTACACCTGGGAACAGCAGAGCTTGCTCCTCTGGCCAGGAGAGAGCAGCTCTTTCGAAGTCGCGTACTCCGACGATGTCGTCGAGCAGTACGAGATCATCAACGTCTGGAGCTACGACTGGAGAGACGTCAGCTGCGACGGGCCTCAGTACGAGCGCAATTACGCGTTCTTCATCCTGTCGGCCCCCTGAGCGCGTCCCCGTAGTAGCACCGGAGGACATCCATGCAGTGGGAATACAAGATCTATCACGAGCTGCCCGAGAGCAGTCTCAACTCCATCGGTGGCGAAGGCTGGGAGATCATCTCGGCCGAGTTCGGCGAGGAGGACGGCATCCTGGTGGACGTGCTGGCCAAGCGCTCCAAGGGTGGCGGTGGTCGCGGCGGTCGCGGTCGCGGTGGCGGCCGTGGACGCAAGCGCGGTCCGCGGATCGGTGTGATGGGGGGCACCTCCATCGACGACACTCCGGGCTACTGACTCCGGCCTGACCGGAAGCACGTCCCGTCCGTCGTCCCCGTTTGCCTGATCCCGAGCCGAGGGGCCGGGACCGGTGATGTCCGATCCGTACGGAGAATCCATCCATGTCCAAGCTGATGCTGATCAACCACGCGCGCGCCGAAGAGGTGCGCGCGGCCATCGTCTGTGACGGGGTCCTCGACAACATCGAGGTCGACGTCCAGAACGCCAACCTCATCAAGGGCAACATCTACCGCGGCACCGTGGCCAACGTGGAGCCCAGCCTCAACGCCTGCTTCGTCGACATCGGCGCACCCCGCCAGGGGTTCCTGCCGCTGGACGACATCGTGCCGGCGGCCTACCACGAGAAGGCCGGGCCAAAGGCCAAGGGCGAGCGTCGCCCACGGATCAACGAGGTCATCAAGCGGGGCCGCGACATCGTCGTGCAGGTCACCCGCGACTCCGTCGGCAACAAGGGCCCCGCCCTCACCACGAGCTGCTCCCTGGCGGGACGCTTCCTGGTGCTCATGCCGTTCGACAGCTCCCGCGGGATCTCCCGCAAGCTGGAGTCCGAGGACGAGCGCAAGAGCCTCAAGGCCATCACGTCCAAGCTCGAGGCCCCCGACGGATTCGGCTTCATCGTCCGCACCGCCGGCGTGAGCCAGTCCAAGACCGCGCTCAACCGCGACCTCAACAGCCTGACCAAGCTGTGGAAGCGGGTGCGCAAGGACTGCACCCGGGGCAAGGGCCCGCTGCTGCTGCACCAGGAGGGGGACCTCGCGGTGCGCATGATCCGTGACTACTACAGCAACGAGATCGACGAGATCGTCGTCGATACCGCCGACGCGCTGGATCGGGCGCAGTCCTACTTCAAGGCCGTCATGCCCCGCACCAAGGGCAAGATCACGCTGTACGAAGGCCGCACCCCCCTGTTCACGCACTACAAGGTGGAGGAGCAGCTCGACGCCATCCAGCGGCGCAAGGTGCGGCTGCCGTCGGGCGGCTCCATCGTCATCGATCCCACCGAGGCGCTCACCGCCATCGACGTCAACAGCGGCAAGTCCACCCGCGGCAAGAGCCAGGAGGAGACCGCCCTGAAGACCAACCTGGAAGCGTCGCGGGCCATCGCCCGGCAGCTGCGGCTGCGCGACCTGGGCGGGTTGCTGGTGGTGGACTTCATCGACATGCCCTCGCGCAAGAGCAACCGCGAGGTGGAGAAGATCCTCAAGGCCGCGTTCAAGCAGGACAAGGCCCGGGTCTACCTCGGCCGCATCAGCGACAACGGTCTGCTGGAGATCAACCGCCAGCGACTCAAGCAGTCCCTGCGCCTGCGCACCCACCGCGACTGCCCCACCTGCGGTGGCGCCGGCTCCATCCCCTCCCCCGAGTTCGTGGCCGTACAGGTGCTGCGCCGCATCGACGAGCGCACGTCAGCGGGGGATCTGGCCGAGATCAAGGTGGAGCTGCATCCGGAGCTCGCCGAGACGCTGCAGAACCGCTACCGCGCCGAGCTCGCCGATATCGAGGCCAAGCACGACATGCGGATCCTCGTGGCGGGCCACACGGGAATGCACCGCAGCGAGACCAACCTGACCGCCAAGGGCAAGCCGGGTGGGGGCCGAAAGAAGCAGCCGCCCAAGGCGCAGCCCAAGGCGCAGCCCAAGGCGCAGCCCAAGGCGCAGCC
>CAZLEO010000104.1:0-28606 GCA_964558555.1 uncultured Rickettsiales bacterium
CGACGACACCACGCCGGGCGACGACGACGACACCACGCCCGGCGACGACGACGACACCACGCCCGGCGACGACGACGACACCACGCCCGGCGACGACGACGACACGCTCGGTGACGACGACGACACCCTGGGTGACGACGACGACACGGTGGGCCTGTACGACTGCAACGACTACTGCGGCGATCAGCAGGACGTCTGCATCGACTGGGCCGCCTCCGGCATGACCTGCATGGACTTCTGCCTCGGCTGCCTCACCCCGGACGCCCTCGCGTGTCTGGATACCTGCCCCGTCCCCCACTGGACCGACTCCTGCGCCTGCGTCTACGCCTGCCTCCAGCCGTGGTTGGTGCCGTAGGAAGGCCTAGCGACTCAGGGATTCCAGAACCGTGATCCGGATCAGGGAGGGGTGCACTGCCCGGAGTGGGCGTCGCCCCCGCCGTCGCAGCCCCAACATTCGACGTAGGTGTCGTCGCGCAGGGCGCAGGTGTGGAAGCCGCCGGAGGTGACGCGGCCGAAGCCGTCGCCGGCGTCGTCGGTGGCGTCGTCGTCGTCGTCGTCCGATGGTGGCGGCCGCCAGCTGCCGGCGCTGTCGTCGTCATCGTCGTCGTCGCCGACCACGTCGCCGGGATCGTTGGGGGAGGAGGCCTGGCCGTTGGCGTCGGAACCCCAGCAGAGCGCGGCCCCGTCGATGCGTATGGCGCAGGTGTGGGCGTTGCCGACGCTGACGGACTGGAAGGGCCCCGGCCGCGGCTCGATGGCGCCGGCGAAGTTCAGGCCCCAGCATTCCACCTCGCCCGACGTGTTGACACCGCAGCTGTGGGTGCCGCCGGCGGAGACCTGGTAGAAGCTGCTGGCCGGCGGGGTGCACTGGCCCTGGTCCTGGCCCGCGCCGCAACCCCAGCACTCGACCACGTTGTCGGTGCGCACGCCGCAGGTGTGCTTGTTCCCGGCGCTGATCTGGATGAACGTGCTGGCGCTGGGGTCGCACTGGCCCTGGTCCTGGCCGCCCTGGCAGCCCCAGCACGTCACCAGGCCAGCGCCGTCGAGGGCGCACGAGTGGTAGTAGCCCGAGGTGATCTGCTGGAACGGGCCCTCGGGTACGGCCATCTGGCCCTCGATGGTGCTGCCCCAGCAGCTCACGGTGGAGTCGCTGAGGATGCCGCAGGAGTGCTTGTAGCCCGAATCGACGTGCACGAACGTGGCCGACGGCGGCGCCCCCTGGCCCCACTGGTTGTCGCCCCAGCATTCGACGAAGCCGTTGATGATGCCGCACGCGTGGGTGTAGCCGGCGCTCACGGCGGTCCAGTCACCTGAGGTGGACACGCGGCGGTCGAGGTCGTCGTCGTCGCCGGTCGCCGCGCTGTCGTCGTCACCAGACGTGTCGTCGTCGTCGTCGCCGCCGCAGGACATCAGGGCCGCAGGGACGAGCAGGGCCAGCAGCAGGATCAGCGGGATGCTTCCGTTTCGCATTCTCCCTCCCGGTTCAGATTCGAAGGGTACCAGAAAGGGGGTATGCTGGACGCGTCATTTACCCCCGCTTGGAGGCGATATGCATCGAATCCCCCTGCGGGCGGCCGTGGCCACGGCCCTGCTCACGGGGTGTTCACTGTTCGGGGTGGACAACGACCGGGACGGCTACACCGAGGACGAGGACTGCGACGACAACAACGCGCAGATCCGCCCTGGCATCAACGAGGTCTGCGACGGCCTCGACAACGATTGCGACGGCCAGATCGACGACGGCGTGCTCGTGGACTTCTATCGGGACGCGGACGGCGACGGGTACGGCGACCCGACGTTCGCCGTGCAGGAGTGTGAAGAGCCGGGCGGCTTCTCCGGCGACGGCGGGGACTGCGACGACTCCGACGATGCGGTCCATCCCGAGGCCGACGAGGTGTGTGACGGGGTGGACAACGACTGCGACGGGGACGTGGACGAGGAGGGGGCCCTTGAGGAGCTGACCTGGTACCGGGACAGCGACGGCGACGGGTTCGGCGACGACGCCGAGCCCCTTGAGGCCTGCACCCAGCCGGACGACCACACAGCGGAGGGGAGCGACTGCGACGACACGGACGCCACGATTCACCCCGACGCCGACGAGCTGTGCAACGACGTCGACGACGACTGCGACGGCGCCACGGACGAGGAGCCGGTGGAGGGGGAGTGGGTCTACAAGGACAACGACTACGATGGGTACGGCGATCCCGAGACGGGACAGTACATCTGCGAGATGGACCTGGGGTACTCCACGGACGATACCGACTGCGACGACTCGTCCGGCGCCGTGTACCCGGGGGCGGACGAGCACTGCAACGGCGAGGACGACGACTGCGACGGCGTGGTGGACGACGATCCCGTGGACGGCCTGATCTACTTCGAGGACGCGGACGGGGACGGCCACGGCAACCCCGACGTGTTCGACCACACCTGCGATCCCCCCGCGGGGTGGGTGACGGACGGCTTCGACTGCGACGACACCACCGTCGACGTCCACCCCGGCGCGGCCGAGGTCTGCGACGGCGTGGACAACGACTGCGACGCCGGCAACGACGAGGCGCTGGACCACGACGGCGACGGCTACAGCCTGTGCGACGGCGACTGCGACGACACCGATCTGTCGATCAGCCCGTTCGGCCTGGAGATCTGCGACGGCCTGGACAACGACTGCAGCGGGTACGCCGACGACGGGTGCATCGCGTGCACCACCGAGGTGCCTGACGACCACGCCACCATCCAGAACGCCATCGACGCGTCGATCTCGGGGGACGTGATCTGCGTGGACGAGGGCACGTACACCGAGACCGTGGACTTCAACGGCCGCGACGTGGAGGTGCTGGGCCTCGCCGGCCCGGAGTGGACCGTGATCGACGCGGCCCACACCGGCAGCGTCGTGACCTTTGCCAGCGGCGAAGGGGTCGGGGCGGTGCTGCAGGGATTCAGCCTGGTCAACGGGGCGGCGGACGACGGCGCGGGCGTCCTCGTGGACGGGGCCGCGCCGACGCTGCGGGAGCTGGTGGTGCGCGACTGTCAGGCCAACACGCACGGCGGCGGCGTCGCGGTGTTCGACGGCACCCTGTCCCTGAGTGACTCGGTCGTCTCGGCGAACTACGCCTTCACCGGGCGGGGCGGTGGGATCTACGTGGAGGCCTCCAACGCCGTGATCAGCGGCCTGGAGGTCCAGTTCAACTCGGCCGGCGACGGCGGCGGCGGGCTGGCCGCCCACGCGGCGGACGGAGCCGTGGAGATCGCCGACTCGGCGTTCCTGTCCAACTCGGCCTACCTCGCCGGCGGCGGGATCTACGTGACCGACACGGCCCTGCTCACGCGGCTACAGAACGTGTGGGTCAGCGGCAACGTCGCGGGATCGCCGGGGGGCGGCGGCGTGGCCCTGGTGGATGCCTACGGCATGCTCGAGGTCGTCGAGGTCGTCGCCAACGACGCGCCGTCGGCCGGTGGGCTGTACGTCAGCGGCGGCCAGACCCTCCTCGACAACGTCCGGGTGCAGGGCAACACCGGGGGCGGCGTGGAGTTGCGGTCGTCGAACACCCCGCCGGTGCTGACCCACGTGTCGATCGTGGGCAACGAGTCCACCGGACCCGGCGCCGGTGTGCTGTTGGTCGATCTCACCCCCACCTT
Source organism: uncultured Rickettsiales bacterium (assembly GCA_964558555.1). Lineage (GTDB taxonomy): Bacteria > Myxococcota_A > UBA796 > UBA9615 > CAYRNR01 > CAYRNR01. The sequence goes on from CAZLEO010000104.1 coordinate 3,637, forward strand.
CGTCAACACCGACATCAGCGAGAACAGTGGCCCGGCCGGGGGCGGCGTGACCGCGATCAACGCCGCACCCCTGTTCCGGCACTGCAACGTCTGGGGCAACGATCCGGTCAACTACGTGGGTACGCCCGACGTGACCGGCCTGGACGGCAACCTCTCCACGGATCCCGGCTACCTCGACAGCTCACCAGCCGAGCCGGCGGGCTGGGACCTGCACCTGTGGAGCGGATCATCGCTGGCGGACGCCGGCGATCCCAGCTATCTGGACCCGGACGGTTCCACGGCCGACGTCGGCGCCTTTGGCGGCACGTACGCCGATCTGTGGGATCTCGATCGGGACGGCTACCCCCTGTGGTGGCAGCCCGGCGACTACGACTACGGCGTCTACCCCGGCCAGGGGTGGGACTGCGACGACGATGATCCGGAAACGTTTCCCGGCCAGGGTTGTTGAGGTTTCATGAACCGTGCCCGCGGGACCGGGGAGTGAGAAAAGTTCGATGAGCCGAAGATGGTGCGCGATCGTTGCGATCGGGGTGCTGGTGTGCGCGGGGGGCTGCGAACAGGATCACAACTTCGACTACGACCACGCCGGGATCACCCTCGCCGCGGGGGACGTCAACGGCGACACCATCCCCGACATCGTCGTCGGCGCCCCCTACCACGGCGCCGGCGGCAACCAGGCGGGCGCCGTGTACGTGGCTACGGTCGCGGCGGGCTGTAGGAAGACTTCCCCCTTTTCGCGCGCTGTGGTTCTCTACCCTGGAGGGAGCCATCATGATCATTCGCCTGGCATTCGCATTCGCCCTGATCTTCGCCTTTTCCGCCTGCAACCTCTCGTTCCCCGACGACGACGACGTCTCCGCCATCCTCGACGACGACGACGACGACGACGACAACGGGTGCTCGAACGGGACCTGTGTACACCTGGACCCGGACTACGCCTGCCAGTGTTCCGACGGATGCTGTGACGTGGACTGTGCCCCGGGTGATCCCGAGGGCTCCTGCGCCGTGGCCTGCGCCGAGGATACGGACTGCGGCGTGACGTGCGACGGGATGGAGGATTGCTCGGTCAGCTGCCCGTCCGCGGCGTCGTGCGGCGTCGACTGCACCGGCACCGACACCTGTAGCGTCAACTGCTCCGAGCAGGCGTGTGACGTGGACTGCGGCGACACCGGCACCTGCGCGGTCAACTGCCACGAGAGCGGCTGCGTGGTGCACAACTGCGATCTGCCCATGTACTGCGTCGTCACCTGTGGCGACGGCGGCCTGCCCACCCAGTCGGGGGACGACTGGGTCTGCCCCTGACCCTCAGCGAACGCGCCCGTCTCCCCCTTCGAACGTCCGCTTGAGGTTCTCCAGGTACGTCCCCATCAACCGCTGGTTCTCGCGCGTGAACACCGGCTCGGCCGCCTTGCGCAGCAGGCGAGGAGCACGGCGGGCGCGCAGGGTCAGCTCGTTGTTCAGGGTCAGGCGGGTGCCGGTGCCGTTGGGTTCGATGGTCCAGTGGCCGGACATGACGGCGTTGCCGACGGAATCGACGGGGGTCCAGGAGACGGACAGGGCGTCGTCGTCGGTGAGGTATCGACAGGCGTAGACGAGCTGCATGGCCATCTTGCCCACGCCCGCCTTCTTCAGGGTCCAGCGGTAGGCGTCACCGTCGGGCATCAGGGCCTCCACCTCGGGGAAGTGGGCGACGGAGTCGGGCACGTCGGCGACCACGGCGTAGACCTTCTCGGGGGGGGCGCTGACCTCGATGGATCGCTGTACGCGGCTGCTGAGCTCGAGCATCGTCAAAACCTCTCGGCATGGGTTGACTTGTTGCCTACCGATCGGTAGGCTAGCGCCTCACAGACGGTAGGTCAAGGGCGAGGAGAGTTCATGCCGAAACAACCGACGGACGTCCGACAGCGCATCCTGGATGAGGCCACCCGCCTGTTCGCCGAGCAGGGCTTCGAGGGGACCTCGCTGCAGGAACTGTCCGACGCCGTGGGCATTCGCAAGCCCTCGCTGCTGTACCACTTCAACTCCAAGGACGCGCTGCGCGAGGCCGTGGTGGAGGGCCTGCTGTCCCACTGGAAGATGGAGATCCCTCGGTTGCTGGCCGCGGCCCAGGGGGGCCACGACCGCTCCTCGGCGCTGATCGAGGCGGTGGTGGAGTTCTTCACCAGCGACGCCAACCGCGCCCGGCTGGTGCTGCGCGAGATCATGGATCAGCCCGAGGTGACGCGGGAACGCATCCGCGAGCACCTCAGCCCCTGGACCTCTCTGATCACCGAGGCCATCCGCATGGGCCAGGAGGCGGGTCGAGTGAAGCTGGATGTGAACCCGGAGGCCTACCTCATGCAGGTGGTCTTCATGGCCCTGGGAACCGTGGCGGCCGGCGACGTGGCCGAGGCCATGGTGACCGGGGGGGACGCCGTGACGATGGACTCGCGGATCGCCGAGCTGATCCGCATCGCCCGGGACTCGCTGTTCATCAGCTGAGCCTGGAGCGGGAGAGACAACATGCCCCACTTCTACGACGACAACGAGGACCTGCGCTTCTACGTGGACCGCTGGATCGACTGGGAGCCCCTGGTGCGGCTCACCGAGTACGACTTCCAGGCGCCCGACGGGTTCACCAACGCCGAGGAGGCCGTGGAGTTCTACCGCGACATCCTCGCGCTGGTGGGGGACTTCGCGGCCAACGAGGTGGCGCCACGCGCTGCAGAGATCGACCGCGAGCACTCGCAGCTGAAGGACGGCCAGGTGATCTTCGCGCCGGCACTGGCCCACGTGTTCGAGCAGATCAAGGCGTTGCAGCTGCACGGCATGTGCCTGCCGCGGGAGCTCGGCGGCATGAACTGCCCGTTCCTGCTGTTCACCCTGTGCACCGAGTTGATCGGGCGCGCCGACGTGTCGGTGACCGCCCACAACGGCTTCCACGGCGGCTCGGCCATGGCCATGTTGCTGTACTCGATCATCGAGGGTAGCACGAAGTTCGATCCCGAGCAGATGGCGATCACCGAGACCCGCTTCGCCGGCCCGATCGCCGAGATCGTGGCGGGCGAGGCCTGGGGCAGCATGGACATCACCGAGCCGGGCGCGGGCAGCGACATGGCCGCCATGCGTACCCGCGGCGAGCAGGACGAGGACGGCAACTGGGTCGTCACCGGCAACAAGATCTTCATCACGTCGGGCCACGCCAAGTACCACTTCGTGATCGCGCGCACCGAGGAGGACGCGGGGGACGATGCGTTCAGCGGCCTCAAGGGCCTGTCCATGTTCCTGGTCAAGACCTACGAGACCGGCGCCGACGGCGAGCGCGTCAAGCTCGCGTCCTTCGACGGCCTCGAGGAGAAGCTGGGCCACCACGGCTCGGCCACGGTCGCGATCAGCTTCGACCGCACGCCCGCGTTGCTGATCGGCGAGCGGGGCGAGGGCTTCAAGCTGATGCTGCAGATGATGAACAACGCCCGGGTCGTGGTCGGCTTCGAGGCGCTGGGCATCTGCGAGGCGGCGCTGCGGCTGGCCCGCGACTACGCGGCCGAGCGCGAGTCCATGGGCAAGACCATCGACCGCCACGAGATGATCGCCGACTATCTCGACGAGATGGCCACGGACGTCCAGGGCATCCGCGCGATGACCGTGCAGGCCGCCTGGCACGAGGAGATGGCGCAGAAGATGACGCTGATGCTGCAGTTCTTCCCGCCCGAGGACGAGCTGGAGCTCGAGGCTGCCGAGGCCGAGCAGCGCCGCCACCAGGCGAAGTCCCGCCGGCTCACGCCGCTGCTGAAGTACCTCGGCGCGGAGAAGGCCGTCGAGATCAGCCAGCGCAACATCCAGATCCACGGCGGCTACGGCTACTCCAGCGAGTACGGCGCGGAGAAGCTGCTGCGCGACGCCATGGTCCTGCCCATCTACGAGGGCACCAGCCAGATCCAGGCGCTGATGGCCATGAAGGACACCCTCATGGGGGTGCTGGCCAATCCCAAGGGGTTCGTCCAGCGCAACGCCGCCGCCCGCTGGCGCAGCCGGTCCGCGCGCAGCGAGCACGAGCGCCGCGTGGCCCGCCTCCAGGTGCTGTCGTACAAGGCGGTGCAGTACCTCATGTCCCGCCTCGCCGGCACCAAGCTCTCCGAGGTGCGCAAGCAGCCCGTGGGACGCTGGTCCGAGGCGTTCCGCGACTGGGATCCCAAGCGTGACTTCGCCCTGGCCATGCTCCACGCGGAGCGGCTGGCGAAGATCCTCGCGGACGTGGCCGTGTGCGAGCTGCTGCTGGACCAGGGCAAGCAGCACGCCGAGCGCCTCGAGGTGCTGGACCGTTACCTCGAGCGCGCCGAGCCCCGCTGTCGTTACCTGTTCGACGAGATCACCCACACCGGCCTGCGGCTGCTGGACTCCCTCGACGAGGGGGAGGCGGACGCCGACGAGACCCGCACGGCCTGAATCGCCGGGGAGACATTCATGGGCGCATCCTCGCTCCACCTCTTCCGGCAGGGACCGGTCGTCGCGGCGCTGCTGCGCACGGCCGCCCAGCCGTTGCTCCGCTCCGGCGACGCCGGCGCCCCCTTCGAGGCGCCCGGGCCCGTGCTGGAACGGACGGTCAAGCCCCGCAATCCGGGGCTGATCCGCGACTACATCCGCGCCGTGGGGGGCGATCCCTCGGCCCACAAGGGGGTCGTGCCGCCCCACCTGTTCCCCCAGTGGGGGTTCCCGCTGCTCGCCCAGACCCTGGCGCCGCTGCCCTACGACTTCAGCCGGCTGCTCAACGCCGGGTGCCGCGTCGAGGTGCACCACCCCCTGCCCGCGGGCGAACCCCTGGACCTGCGCGCGCAGCTCACCGAGGTGGACGACGACGGCCGCCGTGCCCTGTTCCACTACGAGCTGGTCACCGGTACGGCCTCTCAGCCCGACGCCCTCACCGCGAAGATCACCGCGCTGCTGCCCCTGAAGAAGGGGGGCGGCGGGGAGGGCGGCAAGAAGGACAAGAAGGACAAGCCGCGGGTGCCCGGCGACCTGCGCGAGGTGGACCGCTGGCGCCTCGGCCCGGGGGCCGGGCGAGACTTCGCCGTGCTCACCGGCGACGTCAACCCGATCCACTGGCTGCCGGCCTACGCCCGCATGGCGGGCTTTCGCAACACCATCCTGCACGGCTTCGGCGGGCTGGCCCGGCTGTACGAGTCCCTGGTCGGGCGCGTGCTGTCGGGGCGGGCGACGCACATGCGCGCGCTGGAGGTCCGCTTCGTGCGGCCCCTGGTGCTGCCCGCGAAGGTGGGCGTGTACGTGGGCGGCGGCCGTTGTGCCGTCGGAGACGCCCTGGACGGACCTGCATACTTCACCGGCACCTACGAGGTGCAAACGGGAGACGCACGATGAGCGACTATCTGGTCAACCTCGGCGCCCGGCCGGGCGCCCGCAAGGCGGTCAAGACGCTGGGCCTGCCCATCCCCCTGCCCCAGACGCTGCGACGCGCCGATGGTCCCTGGGAGGACCGACCGCTGCACGATCAGGCGGTCGTGGTGGGGCTGCACGCCGGCTCCGAGCTGGTCGATTCCCTGGCCTCCACCGTGGTCGGCGCCGGCGCCGAACCCCACGTGCAGGGCAACGAGGACCAGCTGCAGGTGTTTGCCGATCATGGCGAGGCCCACGGCCGGCTGCCCGCGGCGGTCATCGACAACGGTGAGCCCGCGAAGATCCGCGCCCGCGCGCTGGTCTTCGACGCCACCGGCCTGCAGACCCCCGAAGACCTCGAGGCGCTGTATCGCTTCTTCCAGGCGCGCCTGCGAGGCCTGTCGTCGTGCGGTCGCGCCATCCTGCTGGCGCGCCCCCCGTCCGAGGCCGCCACTCCGGCCGCGGCCGCGGCGAGCCAGGCCGTGGACGGCTTCATGCGCAGCCTTGGCAAGGAGATCGGCCGCAAGGGTTCGACAGCGCAGCTCGTCACGGTGGCCGCCGGCGCCGAGGACCGCGTGGAGCCGTGCCTGCGGTTCCTGCTGTCCCCGCGCTCCGCGTACATCGACGGCCAGGCCATCACCCTGTCGCCGACGGTGAAGGCGCCCGCCAAGGTGCCGCGCACCCGGCCGCTGGAAGGCAAGGTCGCGCTGGTCACCGGCGCTGCGCAGGGTATCGGCGCGTCCACGGCCCGGGCCCTGGCCCGGGAGGGCGCGCAGGTCGTGGTGGTGGACCGCCCGCAGGAGGACGGCCCCGCGAGCAAGCTCGCCGCCGAGATCGGCGGCACCGTGCTGCTGTGTGACGTCACCGACGACGGCGCTCCCGCGGCCATGGCCGACCTCATCCAGACCCGCTTCGACGGCCGCCTCGACGTGGTCGTCCACAACGCCGGCGTCACCCGCGACAAGATGCTGGTCAACATGGACGAGGATCGCTGGCGTATGGTCCTGGGCGTGAACCTGCTGGCGCTGCTGCGCATGGACGAGGTCCTCGTCCCCCTGATGGGCGAGGGCGGCCGCATCGTCTGCCTCGCGTCCATCGCCGGCATCGCCGGCAACACCGGCCAGACCAACTACGCCGCCTCCAAGGCCGGCGTCATCGGCTACGTCCGCGCCCTGGCCGCCGACCTCGCCGACCGCGGCGTCGCGGTCAATGCGGTCGCCCCGGGCTTCATCGAGACCCGCATGACCGCTCGTATCCCCTTCGCCACTCGCGAGGCGGGCCGCCGCCTGTGCAGCCTCTCCCAGGGCGGCCTGCCCGGCGACGTGGCCGAGGCCATCACCTTCCTGTCCAGCCCCGGCGCCCACGGCCTGTCCGGGCAGGTGGTGCGGATCTGCGGCGGCATGTTGCTCGGCGCGTAGGCACGACACTCGACGAACGGAGAGAGACCATGGCCCCTCGCAAGAAGAAGATCGCCCGCCGCGCAGTCATCGTCGGCGGCGTCCGTACCCCCTTCGTCCGCTCCTTCGGCGACCTCATGCGGACCGACACCATCGGCCTCGGCGTCGCCGCGGTGAAGGGGCTGCTGGCGAAGTACCCCGTCCCCGGCGACGACATCGACTCCGTGGTCTGGGGCGGGGTCGTCCTGCCGTCGACCACGGTCAACATCGGCCGCGAGATCCTGCTCGATCTGGACCTGCCCCCGTCCATCGAGTGCACCACCATGACCCGCGCGTGCACCACCAGCCTGTACACCGCGGCCATGGCCTCGGCCGCCATCGAGCGCGGTGACGCCGACGTGGTCATCGCCGGCGGCAGCGACTCGCTGAGCAACGCCGAGCTCACCATGCCCCGCTCGCTCATGCACAAGGTCGCCCCCGTCGCCCTGAGCCGCAAGTCCGGCCCGCTGGACTACGCCAGGCTCGCCGGCAAGCTCAACGTCAAGCGAGACCTGCTGCCCAAGCGCCCCGCGGTCAAGGAGCGCACCACCGGCGAGCTCATGGGCGAGTCCGCCGAGAAGATGGCCCGCCGCAACGAGATCGCCCGCGAGGACCAGGACGCCCTCGCCCTGCGGTCCCACCAGCGCGCCGCAGCCGCCGTCGAGGCCGGCCGCTTCGCCGACGAGATCACCGCCGTGGACACCGTCGACGGCAAGCGCGTCCTCGCCGACGACCTCATCCGCGGCAACACCTCGCTCGAAAAACTCGGCAAGCTCCGCCCCGCCTTCGCAAAGGAGGGCACCCTCACCGCCGGCAACTCCTCCGCGCTGACCGACGGCGGCGCCGCCCTGCTACTCATGACCGAGGAGAAGGCCCGCGCCCTCGGCTACACCGATCTCGTCGCCCTCAAGTCCTGGTCCTTCGACGCCGTCGATCCCGCCGACCAGATGCTCATCGGCCCCGCCATCTCCATGCCCCGCAGCCTCGCCCGGGCCGGCATGACCACCGCCGACGCCGACCTCGTCGACATCCACGAGGCCTTCGCCGCCCAGGTTCTGTGCGTGCTCAAGATGCTCGGCAACGACCGCTTCGCCCACGACTACCTCGGCCTCGACAAGGCCCTCGGCACCGTGCCCGCCGACACCATCAACGTCCACGGCGGCTCCATCGCCCTGGGCCACCCCTTCGCCGCCACCGGCGCCCGCATGGTCTCGACCATGGCCAACGAGCTCCGCGCCACCGGCAAGGGCACGGCCGTGCTGGGGATCTGTGGGGCGGGTGGGGTGTCAGCTGGAGCGGTGCTGGAGCGGATCTAGGAAGGGGGAGAATCACGCAACGACGCCACGGGCGCAACGACGCACACCACCAGGGGTCAAGTCGATGATTGTGTATTGCTGCTCGGTCAGACCGACGGCGCCCGGAACCACGGCCCCTCGCCGGGCTCGCCGCGCCAGCAGTTCAGCACGTCCACGCAGGCGTCGACCACGTCGGCGTCGTAGCGGGTCTTGCGGCCGAAGCGGAGCTCGCGGACGGCGGCGTCCCAGCCCAGGGCGGGGCGGTAGGGGCGGTCGAACATCATGGCCTCGGTGGTGTCGGCGACGGCGATGATGCGGGCCTCGGGGGGGATGGCCGAGCCGCGGACGCCGCGGGGGTAGCCGGAGCCGTCGAGGCGCTCGTGGTGGTTCAGCACGATGTCGGACACGGGCCCGGGGAAGGTGACCGGGTCGAGGATCTCGAAGCCGCAGTCCACGTGGGTCTTGATCAGCTCGAACTCCACCGGGGACAGGTCGGCGGACTTGTGGAGGATCTTGTTGGGGATGGTGACCTTGCCGATGTCGTGGAGCAGGGCGCTGGTGGCGAGGCAGGCGCGATCGGCGACGTCGAGGCCGAGGCGACCGGCGATGGCCGTGGACAGGTCGGCGACGCGGCGCTGGTGGCCGGCGGTGTAGGCGTCCTTGATCTCCACCTGGGATGCCATGGCCACGGTCATCTCGGACAGGGGCTGGCCGAGGGTGGTGGAGATGCCGCGCGAGGTCTCGGCGTAGGCGCGCAGCTGCTGGGGTGTGTCGCCTGGGGTCACGGCCGACCGCGCGATGGAGAGCATCGGGAACGAAGCGGAGACGCGGGCATTCCAGGGGTCGGCGTCGCGGACCGCGTCCTGGCAGGCACTGACCACGTCGGCGTCGAACCTGCGGCCCGCATACCTGCGCAGGAATGCCAGGGCATCCTGGTCCGAGTGGGCTGGACGGTACGGACGGTGCGACGTCATGGCCTCGAACACGTCGGCCACGCACAGGATTCGCGCCGCTGGGGTGAGCTCGGCGCCCGCGAGACCGCGGGGGTACCCCGTCCCGTCGAGGCGCTCGTGGTGCTGGAACACGGCCTCGGCGATGTCGCGCGGCAGGCCGGCCTGCACCAGCACGCCGTGGCCGGCGGCCACGTGCCCGCGCATGACCTTCGCCTCGAGGGGCGTCAGGGTGGCGGGTTTGCTGGAGATCTCGGACGGTACCGAGATCTTGCCGATGTCGTGGACCTTGGCGGCGATGACGAGGGCGTCTCGGTCCGCGCCGTCGAGTCCGAGCACCCCGGCGATCCGTCCGACGAGATCCGCGGTCCGCCGCTGGTGGGCGGCCACGATGGGATCGTGCAGCTCGATGGTGTTGAGCAGGGTCTCGATCACCGCGTCGTGGAGCTGGCGATCGGCGGTCGACGCCTGCGTGACCTGGGCCGGCTGCTTGCCTGCCAGCGCCGCGTAGCGGATGGCGTGGTAGAGGTTGGTCTCGTCCACCTCGTCCCAGCCGAGCCTCTCGCACGCGTCGCCGTGGCGGGTGTCCAGCGCCGCGGCCCGGGCCCGCTCGCCGCACAGCAGCACCGGGTGCAGCTGATCCGGGAACGCCGTCTGCAACGCCTCGAGGGCCTTGCGCGATCCCTCCATGGTCAGGTCCACCAGCAGCGCGTCGAAGTCCCCCCGCGCCCACAGGGCCGTGGCCTCGAGGCGTGACCGCGTGGTGGTCGCGTGCACGCGCCGGTGCCCCGGACCGCGCCGCATCCCGTCGAGCAGGCCCGTCACGCGTTCGCTGTGGGTCAGCGCGAGCACGGCCAGCCCGCGCTTGCGCCGAGCGTCGTCGACACCGCGGACGGACGTCGTCGAGGGTAGGGCGAACAGCGAGCCCGAGTTGTGCACGCGACCTCCGAACAGCTTCCGCACGCCGGCCGGGCCGGCGATCCCGCTACAGCACTCCCCCCCCGGGGTGAGGTGGCCCTCACCTAGTCAGTCTCCCAGATCGGCTTGTGCGGCTCAAGTCAAAGGTTGGCGCAAAATTACCAGACGGCCAGGCAGGCCGCCGATTGGAGGGCAGTCCGCGCTCAGGGCGTGCGGTAGGCGTAGCTCAGCGTGACCGACCCGTCATCTGCCGCGTCCACGCGGAACACCACGTGAGCGTCCGCCTCGCCGGCGAGGGCCACGTAAGTATGGCCCACGGTGGCGGCGATTCCGTTGCGGTCGAAGCGGGTGTCCGGGATCTCGACCTGGTCCAGCGTCGTCTCGCCGAGATCTCCCAGATCCACGACGCCGCGCTGTCCTCGCTGGTTGGCGTACAGCTTGCCGCCGGATAGGTACAGATCGCCGCCGGTCTGGCGACCGCCCATCCCCGTGTCGAAGTCGAAGCTGTCGCGGTCCTGGAGGGTCACCCGGTTCGGCGTCAGGATCTGCCATTGCAGGTCGGCGCTGGCGTCCGTCACCTCCTGCGCCTCGAACGCGACGTAGGTCGCGCCCGCACCCTGGCGGGCGAGGGCCAGGTAGGTGTGCCCCTGGACGACGGCCACGCCGTCGCGCGAGTACCCCGTGGCGGGCACGTCCACCGCGTCGAGGGCGATGTCGCCCCGCTCGCCCAGGTCGATCACGCCCCGCTGCCCGTCGCCGTCCGCCTGCACGTATCCGTTGGAGAGATACAGGTCGCCTGCGCCCGCGTCCTCGCGCTGCTGCGCGACGAACTCGTAGCCGTCGCCGTCGTACAGGGTCACCACGCCCGGCTCGATCACCTCGTACCGCAGCTGAACGGCGTCGCCGTGGACCGCGGCGATCTGCACCACGGCGAAGGTGCCCTCCTCGCGTCCGAGCACGGCGTACACGTGGCCGTCGGCCGCGTCCACGCCGCCGCGTTCGTACCCCTCCTCGGGGAGCGCGACCTTGTGCAGTGATCCCAGGACGTTGCCGCCCAGGTCCACCACGCCGCGCTGGCCGTCGCGATCGGCGCGGAGTTTGCCTCCCGCGAGGTAGAGATCACCGCCGGTCCGTCTGCCGCGCGCTCGCGTGGCGAAGTCGAAGCTGTCGCCGTCGTACAGCACGACGCTGTGGGTCGGGCGGCGGATCGCCTCCAGGGTGACGTTCCCGCCGGCCGCGGCGACCACCTTCGCCACGATCTCGAATCCCTCCTCACCCCGGGCCGCCTGCGCCACGTAGGTGTGGCCCACCTCGAGCGGGACGGTCGGCAGGTAGCCGCCGGGCGGCGACACGGCGCTCTCCAGCGGCGCGCCGCCGCGGTCGCCCAGCTGGACGAGGCCGCGCTGGTCCCCCCGGTCGGCGGCCAGGCTGGTGCCCGTCACGTACAGGTCTCCGGCCGGCGCGCCGCCGATCAGGCCGTCGCTGAAGTCGTAACTCTGCCCGTTGCCCAGGGTGACGTGCCGGTCGAGGACGAGGTACTCGACCGTGGCCGAGTCCGTGTCCGCTTCGAGGACGCGCAGCGCCACCGGGCGGTCCAGGTCGCCGTCGCGGGCCTGCACCAGGTAGCTCCAGCCCTGGACCGCGAACACGCCGTCCCGTGTGTACCCCTCGTGGACCCTCTCCAAGGCGTCCAGGGGGAGGTCGCCCACATCCCCGAGCGCCACCACCCCGAGCTGGCCCTCGTTGTCGGCGAGGAGCCGGCCCTGAGCGAGGTAGAAGTCACCGCCCTCGAACGAACCCGCCAGGTTGGCGGAGGCGTCGTAGCTGTCGCCGTCGCGTAACGCGGCCTGGAGCAACCCGCGGTCGTGGAATGCGCGGTGGACGGTCCGGAAGTCCGGGACGCCGTCGTGCAGGTCGTCGTTGTCGTCGGCCGCAGCGTAGAGGCTCGTCAGCAGGTTGCTGGCGCCGGGGTCGGAGAACACGAACCCGCGCGGTTGGGCGGCCATGCGCTGCAGCGCCTCGAACAGCAGACGATCGGCGTGGCGGCCGCCCGCACTGGACCCATTCTGGGCCATCAGCTGCAGGCGCAGCGCCCAGGCGGCACCGCCGATGATCCGACCGCCGTCGTGTCCGTCGAGGTCGTGGTCGCCCCGACCGGTGTAGCGCACCACGTCCACCAGGTTGTGGGTCGCCCCCGTGCCCTCGCCCACGCGCGAGTCTCCGGTCGCGGCCGCGGCAAAGTAGTCCGCCAGCCCCTCGTCGAGGGCGTAGCCCTCACCGTAGGGATTCTCCGAGAAGCCGATCCAGTCCCCGAACAGGTCGTACAGCACGCTGTGGGTGCACTCGTGGTAGACGACGTCGCTCGATCGGGCGAAGTCGCCCGCGGCGAACAGCATCGTCTCGCCGGCCCAGGCGTTGCCGGTCGGCTCGAGGATCACCGCCGCGTCCAGCTGCGGCGTCCCGTCCCAGCCGTTGGTCCAGGCGTGGCCGAGCTGGCTGACGTACCAGTCGTGCATCCGGTTGAGGTGGAAGAAGACGTTGACCTCGTCGCGGTACGGCCAGGCGATGCCGCACGCGCCATCCGTCCGGCAGCGGGTCTGCATGGCGACCTCGCGACCGCGCCGGTCGCGGACCTCGGCGAAGGGGCCGGTGAGCCGGGTGTCGACGATGTAGTCACCGGAGATCAGCCCCTGGATGACGAACGTGCCGTCGAGGCCCGTGGTCACGTCGACCCGGTCGGACGTGGCGTGGAGGTGGGGGATACGCTCCAGGGCGGCGGGGGGATCGTTCGGGTTCTCGACGTAGACCTCCCCGGCGACGGCTCCTCGCAGCACGGCGGGTACGAACCGCGGGTGGCTGTGCAGCACGGTGCCGTCGTGGGCGTCCACCAGGAAGATGGTGTCCCGCTCGGGGTGGGGTAGCTCCGCGGCGAGCAAGAAGCGCCAGGCCAGGTGGGGCTCGGGGGCCGCGCCGCTGCGGTCCACGTGGATCACCAGCTCGCAGTCCCGCCAGCTGAAGGCGTCCACGGTGCCGTCCAGGACGCTGCCCTTGGCGCGCGAGGCAGCCTCGGCCGGCTCGATGTCAGCCTCGGTCGACAGGTCGATGTCGGGCACGTAGTTGCCGTGGAATGCGATCACCGCGCCGTCGGCGTCCGCCACCAGCGCGACGGTCACGTGGCGCACCGGGAGCTTGTCGAGCACCTGGCGGAACACCACGAACCACTGGTCGTCGATGCGTCTGACGTCCTCGAGCCTCAGATCAGCCGTATCGATGCCGAACAGATCCGCGTGCTCACCGAGGAAGTCCAGGTACACCGCCTCGGCCTTGTCCGGGGTCAACCGAATGGAGCCGTCGGCCAGCAGCCGCGGCACCGCGCGCATGCCCACCATCTGCCGAGGCCAGCCGTTGTGGGGATCGCGGGAGAGGGTCGCCCCGGCGAACCGCTCCTGCTCGACCAGGCCGTCGTGACGGACCTGCACGTCTGCGAGCTTGCGCCCCTCTGCGTCCAGCAGCGTCGCCTTGTGGACGCGGATCGCGGCGCGTTCGGCGGTGCGCTCGTCGGTCATCCGCACCGTGAGGACGCATACGGCGTCCGGCACGTTCCCGCCACTGCCCTGTCCGTGGGTCTCGGCCTCGAACCGGACCTTGCCACCGCGGTTGTCGATGCGCGGCGAACCCTTGCCCTGCGTCGCCTGCTCCCCCAGCAGCGCCCCTGGCTTCACCTCGAGGACCTCGAGCACGTCGGCGTCGAACCTCAACTCCAGGGACACCCCGTGCACGGGCCTCCCCGCGGAGTCCAGCCAGACACGGATCGTGCCCGCCTTGCCCGGCGCAAGGCTCATGCCGGCGGGTCGGACCGAGATCGTCGGCTCACCCCCCCCGCTGTCGGCCGTCGCGTCGACGGTCACTCCGAGCAAGAAGAAAACGAGGAACATCTGGAACCAGGCAGCACGGGAACGCAGCATCGACGCGAGCCCCTTTCTCGAACGGCACCCACCCATGGGTGAGTGCATTCTAGAAGAAACGAGGATCGTAAGGGGGCGAAGGGCGAAGCGACGGAGTCGGAGGGGGCGGCTGAGGTAGGCGGCTACTTGCGCCCGAACGGCAACGTGAGCCCCACGGTCCAGGCCTTGTTGTTGATGTCGTAGCCGACCATGAGCGGCACGCCCTTGATCTGCATGCCGAGCTGCGGGGTGATGCCGTTGTCCTCGGAGCGGTAGGTGGCGCCGCCGATGATGCCGACATCCTTGTTGTCGTCGAAGAAGTAGCCGGCGTGGGCCTTGGACTCGTGGGTGACGCCGTTGGGGTCGAAGGTGGCGGCGTGCTCGAGGCGGGTGTAGACCTCGCCGAGCTTGAACTCCATGAGGCCGGAGATCTTGTGGGATTCCTTGCCGGAGTCGTAGGCGTAGCGGCCGAGGAAGGTGGTGAACTCGTTGGGGTTGCGGAAGCCGAAGTAGGCCCCCATCTCCGTGAGCTTGGGATCGTTGAGGCGGAGCGTGGCGTTGCCGCCGCCGACGAAGTTGTCGCCGAGGTCGGCGTCGAACTTGCCGCCCAGCGTGCTGTCGCCGGCCGAGTCGAAGCTGGCGTCGAGTTCGGTCTTGAGCCAGTCGCGGTCGTAGTCGAGGCCGAACTTGAGCCGGGTGCTCTTGTCGAGGTCGTAGGCGGAGCCGACGCCCTCGGAGGTGACGATCTCCTCCAGCGAGAAGCTGCCCTTGAGGCGGTCGTTGAGCTTGCCCTCGGCGCCGAACTTGGTGGACTGGGAGCCGTCGGAGCTCGAGGAGCGGGACATCTCCACCGAGCCGGAGTCCAGCACGAGCTTGTACGCGTTGGAGAGCGTGATCACGCCGGTGTCGACGTTGTAGTTGCCGGAGTGGGTGGTGACGGTGTTGCCGTCGGTGAAGCTGATGGCGCCGGTGCCGATGCGGCCCTTGTCCTCGGTCTTGGAGTACCCGCCGCCGACGGAGAAGCCGCTGTTGTCGTCCCCGCGGTCCTGCAGCCCCTTGAGGAAGTGCTGGTACTTCGCGTCCAGGGACCACAGCTCCAGGTCGTTGCCCTTGAACGTGCCCTCGCCCTTGAAGGTGAAGGTGTCCTGGTCGCCGGTGAGCTTGGTCTCGGCGCCGTGGGTGTGGGTGCCGGCCTCGTCGTCGTAGCCGCTGGTGACCGACGCCTCGATGCCCTCGGACTTCCACGCCAGCGTGGCCTGGATGGACTCCAGCGAGATGTTGCGCAGGGAGCCTAGCTTGGCCTCGAGCTCCGCCGACAGGGCGTCGGTGATCTTGAGCTTCTGCTTGAGCGTGGGGATGTCCATGTCCGCGGCGATGGCGCCCGCCGCGGCCAGCAGCGCGATGGTGACGATGGTGCCGGGGTGCGTGTCCACCCAGCCGGCCACCTTCTCGGCGAACCCCGCGCCGTCACCGCTGAGCCACTCGCCGGCCGTCTTGCCGAACTGCTCTTCCAGCGCCTTGTTGAACTTGGCGATGGCCTTCTCGTCCACCTCGCCCTCGAGGCCCTTGAGCTGGTCGGTCAACCCCGTGAGCGCGGCGGTGAGCCCGTCGTCGGCGTAGCCGGACATCTTGTCGAGGGTCAGGTGGGGGGCGATGAGCTTGTAGAGCTTGGGGCCGAGCCACTTGCCCATGGCGGCCTCGTAGCTGGCCTTGCCCTCGGCGGTGCCCTCCTTGCCGCGCTTGGTCTCCTCCTTGTCGGTCCCCTTGGTGGCCGGGTCCTCCTCGGTCTGGACCGGCGCGTCGGCCTGCTTCTGCAGCGGATCGTCCAGGCCCTGGGCCTGTAGCGGGTCCACCAGGGAATCGGTTCCCTTGGGCGCGGCCTGGACCTGCGCCTGGGGGGCGTTCTCGGTCTTCTTGGCTACGGCGGTCCGGGTCTCCAACGCAGGCTCCTCGCGACTGTGATTGCGTCGCATCCTACCACGCGCGCGGGCAAATCAAGGCGGCCAATCGCCCCCGCGGGGCGGCCGACGGATCGATTTGTGCGAATGCAACAAAAGGGGGGTGGGCTACTCGTCCATGCGGTACAGGCCGTCGTCGGCGTCGGCCTTGGTCTCGCGCCGAACCGTCATGGACGCGCCACAGCTGGGGCACCGCTCGTCGTCCGACGCCAGGGGGGCCTCGTGGTCGCAGTGATCGCACCGGCGGAGCACCACGCGCGGCTGGAACGCGGGGAACAGGAAGGTGTCGCCGCGACGCTCACAGTCTCCGGACATCAGCATCTTGCCGAGGACGTCCTGGGCCACCGGAGCGCGTGAACCCAGACCCGCCTCGATCTCGGCCAGCGTGATCTCGCCGTCGCGCGCCCGGGCCAGGGCGAGCAGGGCCGGGCGGACGCGGTCGGGGCTCGACTGCACCGCCCGGTACAGCAGCAGGCAGCCGGCCATGCCCGAGGTCACGCCCAGGCCGATCCCGAGGGCCGCGACCACGAGGCGATGCAGCTGTCCGTCCGTGGCCAGCAGGAACAGCACACCCACCCCGAACAGGAACACGCCCATCAGCAGGGCTCCGACGCCGGCGATCATCTTCATCGGTTCACCACTGCGCATCGGCGGCGGCGGACAGCGCCTCGCCCATGCCCTCGAAGTAGTCCTGGATGGTCTCCTCGGAGAGCCGCTCGGCGAGCAATCGCTGCACGTCCGCGGCAAAGTCCAGGGGGTGGATGTGGCGGTCAGCCTCGAGCCCGTCGGCGAGCTCGACGAACAGCTCGCTGTAGGCCACGGAACGTGTGGGCACGTCGATGACCAGGGCGTCCAGGGGGTACTTGCTCTGGGTGTCGATCATGTCCTGGACGCTCTCGCCGAACGCCTCGTGCCCCGAGATCAGTCCGCGGACGAGGCCGATGAGCTGCTGGCAGGCCTCCATGCCGCTGGAGAACGTCTCGTGCACGTGTACGGCCGCGGCGATCTCGTCGAGGCTGCCCTCGAGGTCCTGGCGGTCCTCCCCCAGCCGTGCGCCGCAGACCTGGCACAGCACGCCGATGTCCGGGTTGCCGTAGCCGCAGCCCGGGCACGCGCGGGCGCCGTCACGCGCCTCGGGCCGCGGCGTCGGGTTGTGCGCCATGGCCCGTTCCAGGGTGGTGCGGTAGAGCACCCGCTCCCGCGAGTCCCCCAGCCACTGGAGGCGGGTCTGGGTCTGGGCGGCGCGGTTGCTGGCCTCCTGCCACGCCTCGACGCGGCGCTGCTCGGCCTCGGTGAACGCGGCCTCGGCCCTGGCCCAGCGGTCGCGCAGGTTCTCGATGTGCGCGGCCACGTCGGCCTGCTCCTTGTCGAGATCCAGGCGCTCCCGGCGGAGCCGCCGCATGTCCAGCACGTTGTAGAAGAAGCCGAACCCGCCACCCATCTCCCGGATCTTGCGGTTGTAGCGCTCGATGCGCGCGAGCAGGTCCTCGCTGCGGGTCTTGAGCGCCTCCTCGCGCTCGTCGAGGTCCACGTTGCGGCCGTGCATCTCGGCCTCGAGCTCGAGGGACTCGGTCCGCAGCTGCTCGGCGATGCCGCGCTGCTCGTCCCACTCGGCGGTCAGCGCGCGGATGCGGCCGTCGATCTCCTCGGCCACGTCGTCGCCCACGCGGTCCAGCGCCCGGGTCAACCAGGCCGGCAGGTCACCCCGGCGCTGCTGCACCAGGGCCTCGAGCTGGTCGAGCTCGTCCTCCTTGATCCGTCCGATCTGAGAGAAGAAGTCCTCGTAGTGCGACTGGATCGTGCACAGGCGTGTCTCGACGTCCTCGAGCACGTTGCGCCGCTGCAATACGAAGGTCTGGAAGCCGGATAGTCCGCCCATGATCAACCTCCCCCCGGCAGGGGTACGCCGAAGCTGCCGCCACACACGCGATCGGCTTCCCACGCGGCGCGGGCCGAGCAATCGTCCGATCCCGTGCGGGGAATCTCGTCGAAGCTGCCGGCCGCGTCCCAGTACAGGGGGCAGGCGCCGGCGCACAGGTCCACGTCCTCGCAGTCCCGGCACACGGGCGGCACGTACCGCCGCTCGCGCCACCATCGCGACGCCGGGGAGTCGTAGATCTCGTCGAAGGACTGCTCCAGCAGCGACCCGATGCCCTGCTCGAAGGAGCTGCAGGGCAGGACGTTGCCCAGCGGATCCACCGACAGGATGCCGTCGATGCAGGCGCACGACTTCGCCCCCTGGCCCAGCAGCACCGGGTTGACGATGCAGTAGGGCAGGGGGGAGTACCACACCAGGTGCATGCCCTCCTCCTGCGCCACCCGCTGCAGCCCGGGCAACGCCGGGGCCATCTCCGCGTAGGACACGGGCCCGGACGCCTCGTCCAGACCCAGGCCGGTGCGGATCAGCAGGTTCATCGACAGGGTGCGCGTGCCCACGTCCCGCGCGAGGAAGCGGATCAGCTCCGGCGCGGCGTGAAGGTTCTCGCGGCACAGGGTCGTGTTGGTGTGCACGTGGATGCCCCGGGCGCGGAAGTTCCGCACCGCGGCCACGGTGGCTTCGAAGGCGCCGTCCCGCCCCACCATGCGGTCGTGCAGGGTGCCTTCGGCCGCCTCCAGGGAGACCTGGGCCGAGTCGAGGCCGTGATCCACCAGGGTGTCCACGTAGGCCGGGTCCGCGCTGCGCACGCCGTTGGTGATCAGGTTGACGCGGAAGCCCAGATCGGCGCCGTAGCGCACCAGGTCGGGGAGATCCGCCCGCAAGGTGGCCTCGCCGCCGGTGAACGACAGGGAGGGCACGTGGGCCTCGTGCCAGATGCGGTCCATCACGGTCCGGACCTGGTCGCCGTCCATGGGCGTGGGACCGGCCCCCCGCTGGGGGCTCGCCGCGTAGCAGAACGCGCAGCGGTTTTGACACGAGTAAGTCAGCGCGATCTCCGCCAGCACCGGGTAGCCCACGCGGCCACGGCGATACGCCTCGAACTTCAGGTTGTCCCGCGGCGAGAAGTCCTCGCGCATCAGCGCCGCCACGGTCTCCAGCAGCTCGCGCGCGTCGTCCATCAGCCGCCGCCGGTCCGCGCCCAGCCGCGGGGCGAGGCCGGCCAGCGCCTGTCGGGCGCCGGGGGACTCGCGGTCGTACAGGGCGCCCAGCAGGGCCGCGCCGGTGCGGTTGATGCCCAGGGTCTTCTCCGGGCGGATCATCAGCAGCCGGTCTTCGCGCCGGATGTGTACGGCCGCGCGCGTGTCCGCGATGAACCGGTCCATCCACCGCAGGACCTCGGCCTCCTCACGCCGCTTCTCTCGCCAGCGCGCCAGCATCAGAACGCCCCCGCGCACGAAGACACGCACGCCGAATGGCAGGCCGAGTGGCAGGCGCACGCCGAGTGGCAGGCCGAGTGGCAGGCCGAGTGACAGGCGGAGTGGCAGGCGGAGTGGCAGGCGGAGTGGCAGGCGGAGTGGCAGGCGTCGTACCCCATCGCCACGGACGCCGGCATGTCCACGGCCACGCCCGAGGCGCCGGCCGCAGCAGCCTCGGCCGCCGCGCGCGCTGCCGAGCCGTCGAAGTCGAACAGCGACTCGATGCGGTCCACCGTGGCCCGTGCCCCGGCCTCGACGTTCTCGACGATACCCTGGGCCATCTCCTGTACCTGGACCGTCTCACCGCCGAGGGTCGGCTCGGGCCGCGCGCCGCCCAGAGCGTTCAGCGGCGAGTCCAGCGGCGCGTCCTCGGAGATCGGATCGAAGGACTGCTGGACGTCTCGGAAGAACGTGTCGGAGAGGTACAGGGTCGAGTAGTGCCGGTCGAAGACCGTGGTGCGGCGGTTCGTGGAGGCCAGCCGCACCAGCTCCCACTCGGTGTCGATGCGGCGGTGGATGGCGTCGCGGGTGGCGTCGGGGTCTGCCCGCCACACCTTGGGACGGATGGAGGCGTTGAGCACGTCCAGCACGGCCCGAACGCCCGTGGCCGGCAGGGTGCCGTTCTCGGTCAGGGCCTCCAGCAGCGCCCGCTCCGCCTCGGTCTCGGCCAGCTCCGCGTCCAGCACCTGGACCTGCAGCGGGTTGCGCGTGAGCATCCGGATGGCGCCCTTTTCCTGCAGGCTCAGCACCAGCAGGTTGATCGCCTTGATGGGCCGTTCGAGGAACAGCGCCTCCTCGGCCGGGTCCAGATCCGGCACGAACCCCGGCTTGCGGAACGTGGCCACCGTGATCTCCGGCGCCGTGTACTCGAGCTCGTTGCGGCTCAGCACCAGGTCCAGGTACGGGTGCAGCTTGAGCACCCAGACCACGGCCGCGAAGATCCCCGCGAGGATCATCCAGATCAGGCGGAACGGCACGATGAACCCGCCGAAGCCGAGGATCGCCGGCTTCCAGGGGTGCACGAACTTCAGCCCTGGATTCTCCGTATCCACCGCGAACACGCGGCGGTACAGGGTCGTCTTGGCGATCTTGTCGATGATCATCAGCGGCCAGCCGATGGTCAGGAACCAGCCCAGCAGGACCCCGCCGTTGCAGAAGAAGCAGCCGACGATCAGCAACAGCGCCAGGAACAGCACCACGATGATGTCGACGGTCAGGTCGCTCTTGCCGAACTCGGTCGCCTCGCCGCGCAGCATCCGCCCGGGGGTGACGAGGATGGACATGGGGAACGGCCGGTCGATGGCCATGGGGTCCGACGGCAGCCAGACCTCCAGCGAGCTGCCCTCGACCTCGATGACGATCTCGGGTTCGTCCGGGGAGAATTCGGGCAGGCCCGCGCGCAGGTTCGGCGACCGCTGCAGCCAGTCCGTGGGCTGGGACTGCACCGCGCTGAGCCCGCCTTCGGGGAACAGCACCTGCAGCGGCAGGTCGGAGTCGCGGTCCAGCGGCTCGGCCCCGAGGTTGGGGAGACCCGTGTGCAGCACGAGCCGCGGCGTCACGCCGGCCTTGTGCGGCGCCCACTCGGAGGTTGCCCCGTTGAACAGCAGCCGCGCCATGGGGGTGCCGTCGATGAGCCGGACCTCCTCGCCGTCGTCCCACTCCGCGTACCCCTCCACGAACAGCTCGATGCGCTCACCGGGCTCGGTGGCCCGTCCCAGCACGACCGCGTCGCCGTCCACCTCGCAGGCCACCTCGTCGCCGCCGAGGGTCACCTCGCATTCCGGCGCGAGGTCGTACAGGTTGGTCCCGGTGAGGGGATAGGGCAGGAACGTCCGCGTGCCCTCCTCCTCCAGGTCGAGGTAGGCCTCGATCCGCAACATGGACTCGGACCAGTACCGCAGCGACGCGTTGTTGGTCAGCACGTACAGCTCGTTGACCACCGTGGCCGTGCCCTCGGCGGTCAGCCGCCCCGGCGTCGGCACGTCCACACCCACACCCACGTCCGGCAGATGCGGCGCCGGCATGTACACGCGGCCCATGTGGATGCCCTCGGAGGCCAGCGACCGCTTCTCCATGTACGCCGTGAGGCGGCGTTTCCCGTCCACGTCCGAGTACACCCAGGCCCAGTGGTCCTGCTCGGCGAGGTTGCCCGGGTCCGTCAGCACCCCCAGCGCGTCCACCATCTCCGGGGTGATGTCCTCGTGCTGCTGCACCTCGTCGGGCAGCTCCAGCGGCAGCACCAGCTTGAGCACCGATTTTTCGATGGGCAGGCCCCAGCGGATGGGGTTGAACCACACCGCGAGCAGCTGCTCGTCGCCCCGGGTCGTGGGCTCGGCGAACAGCTTGTCGATCCGGTGGTGCAGCTCCACCGTGTACACGCCGCCGGCCTGCGTGCGGTTGCCCAGCTCGAGCTTGTAGTACCCCCCGCCCAGATCCACCGGCGCCACCGACCACTGCTCGTCCCCCGCGTGCAGGATCGATCGGTTGAAGTACAGCGGTTCGTAGAACTCCCCGGCCTTGCGGATCGCGTTACGTCCCTCGTTGTCGCGGAACGTCAGGCTGTAGATCACGTCCACCGAGCCGTTGTCCAGGAAGAACACCTGGGTGTCCGCCTCCAGCAGATCCACTGGCGCGGCCCGGGCAACGGAGCTCAGCAGCAACAGGGCGAGAACGGGGATGGCACGCATGCGAGGCAGGATACCAGGTGGGAATTTGGGGTGGGGGTGTGTCTTTCGGTCAAGGATTTGTGGAATTCGTGATTTTTCCTCCCTTTTTCGGCTTTCCGAGAACCCGTTTTCTTCCTTTGGACGCGCGTATGCGGGTGATAGGCTCCAGTTATCGGGAGTGGTAGTCGGGGGCCAGAAGGCGGGTTCGAGGCCCTCGGAAGGACGACACGATGGACGCGCTCCGGGGACTCCTCCTCATCCTGTTGGGTTGCCTGGTCCTGGTCATGGCGTGGGGGTGCGATTCGCTGACAGATCAGCGCGACTCGGCCGGCCAGATCGGTGGCGGGGACGACGACGACGTGGCCGACGACGACGACGTGGCCGACGACGACGACGACGATGACGACGACGACGCGGCGGACGACGACGACGACACCTACGTCGGCGGCATCGGCCTGTACTACAAGCCGTGCGAGGCGCAGGGGTCGACCCGGGTCGGCGATCTCGACATCAACCTGCCCGAGGACATCGAGGAGTTCTGCGACTCCGGCGACGTCATCGTCGACGGCGACCTGACCATCGACAGCACGCGGCTGCTCAACCTCGACGGCTTCGACTGCCTGTGCCAGGTCAACGGCGACGTGGAGATCACCTCCAACGCGATGCTGTACGACATCGACGGCCTGTCCGGGCTCAAGTACGTGCTGGGCAACTTCGAGATCTCGGACGACGCGGGCATGGCGGACGCCGACGGTCTGATCCGGCTGCGGTACGTCAGCGGCGACTTCACCATCAGCAACGCCTCGGCCATCGGCGGCCCGGCGGACGGGGAGCTCGCCGGGTTCGGTCAGTTCAACGTGCTGGGCGGGTCGTTCACCATCGAGAACACCTCGTCCATCGTCCACATCACCGGCTTCGGCGCGCTGCAGAGCGTGGGCGACGACTTCACCCTCGACGACAACTCGGCGCTCGAGGACGTGGCCGGCTTCGGCGCACTGATCACGGTGGGCGCGGACGTGGTCGTCACGGACAACCCCGCGTTCCCCACCGCCGACGCCGAGGCCCTCGCCAACGGCATCGCCAACGTCGGTGGCAGCATCCACGTGTCGGGCAACGCCCCGTAAACCTGCGATACTGGATCCCGTCGTGCGCGCCACCCCTGCCATTTTTCCGCTCGCGCTGTCCCTGATCCTGGGGTGCACCCCCGATCCCCCGGGTGACGACGACACTGCAGAGGGTGACGACGACGACTCCGTTGCGGGTGACGACGACGACTCCGCCGCGCCCGGCGACGACGACGACTCCGCGGGCGACGACGACGACGACGACACGACCGCGCCGTCCATCGAGGTCTGCCACGACGGCACCGGCGACCACCTCACCATCCAGGCGGCCCTGGACGCGGCCCCCGACGGCGCCACCGTGCTGATCTGCCCCGGCGAGTACGCCGAGGACCTGCTGCTCGAGGGCAAGGGCCTGACCGTGGCGTCCACCGACGGCGCGGCGGCGACCACGGTCCTGGGCAGCGGAGTGGGGGCGGTCTTCACCATCGGTGATGCGGACGGCGTGGTGCTGGAGGGGCTGACCGTCACCGGTGGCGTCGCCGAGTCGGGCGGCGGCGGGGTGGACGTCTCCGACTCCCGCATCGAGATCCGCGCCTGCACCTTCACCGGCAACCTCGGCGGCTTTGGCGGCGGCCTGCTGGCCAACGACTGCGATCTGACCGTCGAGGACAGCGAGTTCCTCCTCAACGAGGCCGTCCATGGCGGCGGCGGTGCGTACGTCGAGGTCAGCGCCGGCGAGATCACAGGCTGCCTCTTCCAGGAGAACGAGTCGGAGCTCGGCGGCGGCCTCGGCGTCCACGACGGCGCCATGGAGATCCGCGACAACGAGTTCGTCGGCAACGACGCCGACGCCTCGGACACCAGCGCCGGTGGCGGCGGCATCTGGGCCTACGGCGACGTGGACATCATCTGCAACACCATCACCGCCAACCGCTCCGACCGCTATGCCGGCGGCCTGTTCGCGCTTGGCGGCGCCGGCGACATCCTCGGCAACCTCATCACCGACAACAGCGCGGGCAACGACGGCGGCGGGGTCTACCTGTACACCTCCGAGGCCTGGTTCAGCGGCAACCAGCTCACCTACAACACCTCGTCGGACGACGGCGGCGGCATGCGCGCACGCCTCTCCAGCGCCCTGATCGAGGACAACATCATCTCCTTCAACACCGCCACGTCAGAGGGCGGCGGCGGCAAGCTCTCCCATGCCGCGAACGAGTTCATCGGCAACATCCTCGAGGGCAACGTCGCCGGCGACGAGGGCGGCGGCATCGAGCTCGACAACGACGCCTCCACCATCTCCGACTGCACCTTCCTCAACAACACCGGCGAGTACGGCGGCGGCCTGCACTCGGTGGACACCGTCAGCGAGCTGCTCATCCAGACCTCCACCTTCCACGGCAACACGGCGTCGGCCTGCGGCGGCGCCCTGTACATCGAGGACGAGCCCTACGAGGTCACCGTCACCCACGTCGTCGCCACCGAGAACACCGCCGCCTGGGGCGCCGGCATCTGCGTACGCTGGTCCGACGACACGGTCGTTCGCAACTCCGTCATCCACGGCAACGCCGCCACCGGCGGCGGCGGCGCGCTGTACTACGAGGGCTCCGACGGTTGGCTGCTGCAGGTCTCCGCCACGGGCAACTCCGCTCCCACCGGCTCCGGCCTCTTCCTCACCCACACCGGCGATCTGCAGGTCACCAACACCATCGTCGCGCACAACCTCGACGGCTCCGGGGTCTACCTCTCCGGCGACTCGCCGCAGTCCTGGACCCACAACGACGTGTACGGCCACGCCGGCGGCGACTACGAGGGCATGACCGATCCCACCGGCGCCGACGGCAACCTCTCCGAGGCTCCGCTGTTCACCGACGTCGCGAACGGCGATCTCCACTTGCTCACGGGAAGCCCCTGTATCGACTCGGGGAATCCCGCGCTGCTCGACCCGGACGGGACCGTCTCGGACATGGGGGCGTACGGCGGGCCGTATGGGTCATGGCCGTGATAACCGCCCAACC
>CAZLEO010000105.1:0-28601 GCA_964558555.1 uncultured Rickettsiales bacterium
GCGTCGGCGGGGGCGTCGACGACGCCCCGGACATCGCCGACGACGACGGGGACGGGTACGTCGCGTGCACCGACTGCGACGATCTCGACGCAGGAAACCACCCGGACAACGTCGAGGTCTGCGACGGCCTGGACAACGATTGCGACGGCGACGTGGACGGCGACGACGCCGATATCCCGGACGCGGACGGCGACGGCGTCGACGCCTGCGAGGACTGCGACGACGCGGATTCGGGGAACTTCCCGGGCAACGCGGAGGTCTGTGACGGCCTGGACAACGACTGCGACACGCTCGCGGATGACGACGACCCCGACATCCCCGATGCCGACGGGGACGGCGCTGGCGCGTGTACGGACTGCGACGAGGCCGACGCGACCATCTACCCCGGCGCGCCAGAGGCCTGCGGTGGCATCGACAACGACTGCGACGGCGTCGCCAACGACTACGCCAGCATCCTCGTCGCAACGGACGCCTTCGAGGACTTCGTGGACGACGGGGATCAGGTCTCGCCGGTGGCCTGCGATTCGGACGTGGACATCCTGGACGTGGAGTTCTGCTACGACGGGTTCGAGGAACGCCTGCAGTTCCGGATCCTGTCGCACGCGGCCGTGACGGACGCCGATCAGGAGGTCCAGATCCGCATCGACCTCGATGGAGTCGGGCCGTGGGACGAGGCCGACTATGCCCTGAACACGTTCAACCTCGACACCATCGGCTTCGACGGGATGCTCTACTCGATGGATCCGGTGTACTGGAGCCCGCTACAGGACGCGTCCCCCTTCGAGTACGGCGGCGGCGCCGATGCCGTGGTCATGGGCTTCCAGCACGACAGCATCGGGCTGGCGCCCGAGGTCTGGGTCGCCGCCAACACCTGGTGCAGTGACTACGAGGGGCTCGACTTCGCCCCGGATCTCGACCCGGACACGGTCTGGGTCCACGTCCCCCTACCTTGAACGCGGTGAGGTCGACGATTCCCGCCCGTCAGGGACCGGGGGCCATCCACTGAAAACGGACCCTGTCGCCGGTCCTCGGCTGCGCTGCGTCCTCGCTCACGTGTACATAGACGTTCGCCGCCATCGGCGTGTACAGGTCCGGGCGCCACGACTCGGCCAGGGGACACAGGCGGAAACCTTCCCGGCGCCGTTCCACGCGGGCGGCCTCGAGCCGGGGGTGGGTCGCGCACAGGTCCGCGGTCAGGATCCCCTCCCCTTCCAGGTGATCGGGCGAAAGCCCCATGAGCTTGCGCACGGCCGGGACCACGAAGCGGTGCGCGCAACGGTGGGCGGCCACGGGATGGCCCGGCAGGGCGAAGATCAGCGTCCCGCCCACGGTCGCGAACAGGAACCGCTCCCCCGGCTCGTCGCGGATGCCGCGGATGTGGACGTGCGCCCCGATCGCCTCCAGCGCCGCCTGGACGCTGTCCGACCGTGTCTCGGACATCCCGCCGGACACGATGACGACGTCGGCGGCCAGGGCGTCCCGGAGGGCGTCCTGCACGACGTCGAGGTCGTCGCCCACCACGCTCATCCGCGGTGGCACGTCCACGAGGCCGTCGAGCATCCCCATCAACATCGGGCCGTTGGCGTCCCGGATGGTGCTGCCGTCCACGTCGTCGAGGCTCGACCGCACCTCGGCGCCGGTGCTCAACACGCGGATGTTGGGTCGGCGGACCACCTCGAAGTGGGACATCCCCACCGTCGCCCCCACCGCGATGACCAGCGGCGAGACGATGGTGCCGCTGGGGGCGAGGACGTCTCCCTCGAGGCGCTCTCGGCCCCTTCGAACCACGTTCTGCCCCTCCAGGATGATCCGCGGCAGCAGGATCGAGTTCATCGAGAGGGCCACCGCAGAGTTGGGTACGACGGCCTCGGTCCCCGGCGGGCAGCATGCGCCGGTGGTGACCAGGATGGCCTCCCCCGCCCCCAGCTCCCGCGAGGGAGAGGTCCCCGGCAAGGTCTCTCCCACCACGTTCACCCAGCGATCGCGATCCCCCAGGCGGACCGCAAAGCCGTCCGTGGTGGCGCGGTCGAAAGGCGGCTGGTCCCGGTCGGCCACGATGGGCTGGGTG
The DNA here is from genome assembly GCA_964558555.1 of uncultured Rickettsiales bacterium. Classification (GTDB taxonomy): domain Bacteria; phylum Myxococcota_A; class UBA796; order UBA9615; family CAYRNR01; genus CAYRNR01. The sequence goes on from CAZLEO010000105.1 coordinate 2,069, forward strand.
ATCACCCGGCCCCGGGCCTTCTCGATGGGGATGGCCACGGACGGAAGGACCTGCGCCCGGCTCGCGACCTCGACGAGTCCTTCACCCGCCGAGAACTCCGGGACCGCTCTCTCGGCTCGGGGCAGGCTCACCAGATCCACGGAGTGAAATCCCCCGGTGACCGGTCCCGGCGCCGGATCCCCGACCGAAGCCAACGGGTTGTCGTGGCCCGCGCGGGTCCCGCTCGAACTCCTGGACGGCGTCGAAACGTCTACCATGGCTTCCCCTTGTCCTTCCCTGCTGCGATTCTTCCCGTCGAGCCGGGGTTCCTCGGGAGCGCCTCCCAGCGCTCGTACACTTGTAGTTGCAAGATGCTTGCCGGATGGGTCCACGGACGCCGAAATACGTGTGACGGATATCCGTCATGGGCGATCTGCGACGATCGTTGGTATCTTCCGACGGTGACGGCACCCGATCTCGTCTCCCCGGGTGCGCGGGAATGGACGATGGCAACCACACGGATCGAGACCGACCGAGCCACGGACTTCCTCAGGAACCTCATCGAGGTGTTTCCCCTCGGTGCGCTGGTCATCGACCTGGACCACCGGGTCATCCTCGCCAACCGCGCGACCCGGGAGGCGTCGGGGCATCCCGATCCCGTGGCCGAGGGTGTGAAGTGTCACGAGCTCACCCACTTCAGCTCCCGCCCCTGCTCCGGAGACGACGACCCGTGCCCCCTGCGGGAGGTCGTGCGCAAGAAGGCCCCGGTGACCGTGTTCCACACCCACTACGACATCGCGGGCCAGGCGCGGCAGGTGGAGGTCCGGGCGGCTCCGGTGTTCGACGAGGCCGGTGAGGTCGTCGCCGTGATCGAGGCCCAGATCGACGTGGTGGCCGACACGTCCGAGGTCACGGAGCTCCGCCAGAGCGAACGTCAGTGCAGCGCGCTGGTCGAGCAGTCCCCCGCGCTCGTCTGCGTGCTCGACGCCGACTCCCGATGTACGTACGTGAACCAGCGGAGCGTGGATCTGCTGGGCCGCGAGCCCGATCAGCTCCTCGGCCGGCCGCACCTCGAGCTCCTGGCCGAGGACGATCGCGAACGCCTCAACGAGGTCCTGGCCCTCGCCGCCTGTCATCGGGGCCGGACCTTCCGGGCCACGCTACTGAAGTTGCGCCACGCCAGCGGCAAGGAAGTCGAACTGGACGTACAGGTGACCGCGGTACCGGGGGCCGCTTCGCGGGTGGCGCTGGCCGTGCACTATCTGCCGTCCCCGGGCCGCTGAGCGGCGTCACGGGCCGTAGTTGTGCACGCTCGTCATGGACGCGGGCAGGTACCCGAACAGTAGCAGGGTGATGAAGATGCTCGCGCCGCCCAGGATCACCGTCCAGGCGGCCGGCGTTCCCCGCCACCCCCGCACCTTGCGCAGGTGCATGTACACCAGGTACGCCAGCCAGGTGATCAGCGACCACACCTCCTTGCTGTCCCAGGCCCAGTAGTTGGCCCACGCCTCCCAGGCCCACAGGCTGCCGAAGATCAATCCCGCGCTGAGGAAGGGAAAGCCCAGCGCGATGGTGCGGTGCGTGAACCGGTCCACCACCTCGAGGGATTCGCGGGTCATCCGGCCCCGCCGAGCACCGGCGAGGTAGAACAGAGACGAGACCATGGCCAGGGCCAGCGAGCCGTAGCCGAAGAGATAGACGATCACGTGGGGGATGAACCACGGGCTCTGCAGGGCCGGCGGGAGGTCGGTCTGGAAGTCGCCCGCCCGCGATCCCATGAACAGCACGATCACCGCCGCGACGCAGGTGCACGCGCCGAAGAGGTGTACCAGCCTCGTGCCGGCCTGCCTCAGCACGGCCAGCCCGCCCGAGACGAGGATCAGCAGGTAGGACACGACCAGCGACAGGGCGAGCAGCAGGTAGACCTCGTACAGGGTCTGGAACGGCGCGTGCGCCACCTCCACGCCGCGGACGTACAGGGTCAGGGTCAACAGGATCGCCCCGACGACCATGGCGCCGTTCGCCGCTCCCGCGACGGGCCGTACCGGCCGCCAGACCGCGACGCCGAAGGCCGGTGTCAGCAGGCCGAAGAACCCGATCGCCAGGTGGTGCAGTTGCGTCGTGGAGAGGATCATCGTGCACCTCCTGCGGCCGCGGCACGGGCTCGCGCGGCCCTGCGATCCATCACGGGCTGGACATAGAAACACCAGGCGATCCCGAGCAGCAGGGCCCACAGCCCCGCCGCCACCAGCGGCCACGCCGGATCGCGCACCACCTGCAGGCCGCTGTAGTTCGGCCTGGAAGGATCCGCGTCGGACTGGAAGAAGCTGAATCCGCCGTAGGAGAGCGGCTCGTTGACCTCGACCACCGAGCTGTGCACCACGTGGCCCTCCTCGAGCACCGACACGTGGCTGCGCCAGTCGCGCGGCGGGCGGTCACGGTTGTCGGCCAGCTGGAGGAACAGGCCCTCCCCCCCCTCGCCCAGGCGCAGCGCCCCCTGGGGCGTGTTCGACAGCAGCCAGTGCTCCTCCAGGCCCTCCGGGCCGTCCGCGGCCAGCCTCAGCGCGGTGTGCATGGGGACCCCCTCCGGTGGATCGTCGACCAGGGTCCACTCCTCGCGGGCCGCGTGCAGGCCGCGGACCAGGGTCGGCTCCAGGCCGGCGACGCTGGAGCCGCTACCGATGCGGGCCTCGGACTCGGTCCCGTCGGGGAGCTGCACCCTCGCCGTCACGTTCCCGTCCGGCCCAACCCGCAGCTCGACCCGCGTGTGGGTGGGCGAGCACCAGAAGTCGTAGTCGAAGGACCCCTCCACGCCTTCCCACGGGAGCGTCGTGAAGTCCTTCAGCCGCTGCTCGGAGAAGAACAGGTAGTCTCCGCTGCGACCGCCGCCGTCGGTGATGCGCGCGCGGAGCGCGGGATTGCGTGGGAAGTCGTCCGCGGAGACCTCCTCCACACCGACCCGGAAGTTGGGATAGACCGGGCCGAACTCGACGGTGAACGAACCGACCGCGGCGCTCTCACCGGACACGACCGGCACGCGGACGGGGTTTCCCGCGGTGGTCAGCGTGAACGTCCCCTCGCCGACCGCCGCGTCGCAGGCAAAATCTCGACGCGTGGGATCGTCCGCCCCGTCGGCCACCCGCACCTTGTAGCGGTTGCGCGCGTCGATGAGCGGCGGATCGCCGCTGCGCAGCCACACCGCGTTCCCCTCGTCCGAGCCCAGCTGCAAGAGCACCGCCGAGACCGCGATCTCGGCCCCCGGGTCCCCCGCGACCATGGTGCGCGCCAGGCCGGCGGCCTCGGTGATCTCCTCCATGGTCATCACGAACTCGGCGCCCGTCGCCGGATCGTGCAACTCGAACTGCTTGCCTGCCTCGAGCTTGACCGTCCTCTGGACCCCGCCTCCCTCGCCGCCGCCGAAGCCGTGATGGGAGCCCATGGGTCCGGAAGCCGGTGAACCCGCCACGACGACGAGGTCCTCGTGGTACTGGGTGTCGAAGCGGTCCAGCCGGAGGCTGAACTCGAGCGGCTCGGTCTTGCCGGTGTCCCGGGATGCGTAGCGTTCCGTCGTGCGATCCACTTCCAGGGCCACGAACCCGCGCCGCGCCAGGAAGGCGCTCCCCGTGGCGCCCGCCACCACGAGGATCAGTCCCAGGTGGGCCGCGTGGAATCCCAGGTTGCGCACCGAGACCTTGCGCCGCGACACGGCGCCCACGGCGAGGTTCGCCGCGAGCAGGTAGAACAGACACCCGAACCACCAGGCGCCATAGGCGTCGGTGAAACCGATCCCGTCCGCGGCCCGGTACAGGATGGCGAAGGCGCCGCTGCCCTTGTCGGCGAGCTGTTGCGCGCGTTCCTTGTCCACCGCGGCCAGGGCACCCTTGTTCGCCTTGCGCCGCTCCTCCTTGGCGTACTCCGCACCGAATGCCGCCTCGAGATCGTCCAGCTGTGCACGCCGCCCCTCGGCCAGCTCGGCCGTCCTGGGCCAGGGGTGGCTCGCCTTGACCAGCAGGTGAGCCCACGCGTAGGCGACCGTGCCGCGATAGTCCTCCTCGCCGGCACCCGCCAGCTGCGGACGCTGCACCGTCAACGTCGCCAGCACGCAAGCGAGGGAGATCGCGACCATCAGGATCACCGCCGTACGCACCGACTTGAGCACGTACAGCCGCGCGCCGAAGACCCACGCCGCCACCAGCGCGAACGCGACGACCCCGGCGAGGGCGTACTCGCCGGCGACCGTCTGGGCCACGTGGACCACGGCAGCGGACACCGCGATCGTGGACAGGACGGCCCGTGTGGTCACCTTGGGGGTCCTCGGACGAGCGTCGTCGTTGCGCCGCTTCGGGGTGGCTTCATCGCCCATGGGGCTCCTCCGCGCTTTGGACCCGCCCGTGTCGGACCGGGTCGCGGGTGCTTCTTTCAAGTTTCATACCGTCTGGCCGCGAGACGATCATTTCGTGGTCATGAGGTCCACGGGGACGGGAGGATGGGCCCCGCTCCAGCCGGCGCGGTCCCACGGACGGACGACGTGCGGTGCACCATTGCCGGATACCCGAGCCCACGCGCGGCGGGGTGGCGGATATCCGTCACCTTGCTCGGATTCTCGTTGCATCGCCCCGCGTCCCTTGAATGAGCGAGCCGGTCAAAGGGGAGCGCGATGGGCTCCTCGCGGACGTAGGTGCAGGACGCAACGGCGAAAACCTTGCTTTCGCTCCCCGGGGACCGGTCTGGCATGCCCCTTGCTGTTGGGCTTGCCCATGTCGCGTACACGAGCGAGTCTGACTGCCTGGTTCCTGTTGCTGGGGCTCCTGCTGCCCTCCCAACCGGCGTGGGCCGCCGAAGGGGACGAGACCACCGTGGTCATGGAACGGCGCAGGCTACGCCTGGACCTGTCGATGGAGCTCGAGATGCTCGGGGGCCTGAGGCGAGACACCTTCGCCGGCTTCGGAGCTCCCCTGGGCGCCTACCTCCTGGTGGAGACCCACACGCCCGGCCGCAACGCCGGTGCGCTGGCGTACATGACCCTCGGCATGGATCCCCTGAGGGAATCCCGCAACATCTCCCTGCGGGGCCTGGAGGTCTACCACAACGGCATCGGGAAGGTGCTCGACCTGCGCGTCGGTCGACTCAACCTGGTGCGGGGTGGTCGTTTCCGCTTCGTGGACGGGGCAGACGTGCGCGTGAAGTTCGCGCACCACCTGCACCTCGCGTGCTGGGGCGGGACCGCCTGGCACCCCGAGCAGCCCACGCTGTTCGGAGGAGGACCGGCCGTCGGCGCGGATCTGGCCTACAGACCGGCGTCCGCCGTGGGAGGTGGGCTGCGGTACGAGCACCAGACCGGGGAAGACGGCGGCGGCATCGACCGTGTGGGTGCCGATGTGTCCCTGCACCTGCCCCGCGCCGCCGGCCTGGTGGCGGAGGCTCGGCTCGACGCCGTCCCGGCACACGAGGTGATGGAGCTGGTGGCCCTCGCGGCCGAGATCCGCCCCCACCACCGCTGGCACGTGCGCCTCGAGGGAGGAGCCACCGACCCCGTCGTGGACGTCCTGGGCAAGGGCGGGCGTATCTACGAGACCCTGGTGGACGGCCCGACCGTGTATCTGGATGGACGCGTGCGCGTGGGTCTACCCCCTGGGATGCTGACCCTGGACGCGGGGGTTCTGGGCGTGGACGACGGCACGGGAGCCTGGCTCCCAGGCGTGCGGTCCGCCCTCGGGCTGAGTTCCCACCCCGGCCGGCCCTGGCGACATTCGGTGCGCGCGAGCGGGCTCCACGGCTCCGGCGGGTCGGCGTTGCTGCTGCTGGCCGAGGTGGGCCGCCGGTTCGGCCCCGTGGACCTGGGCCTGATCGCCGAACAGGCGGTCTTCCGGTACCGCGGCCGCTCCTGGCGCGCGGCCACCCACGGCGGTGCCCAGATCGGCCTGGATTTCCACCGCTCCATCCACCTCTCCCTGACCGGTCAGATCGAGCTGGGACGCAACCCCGAACCCGAGGGGCTGGTGCTGCTCGTGGCCACGTTCCGCCTGCACCACGGCAACGTACGCTCGCCGTTCCCGGTCCGGGACCGCTACCTGTCCCCTTGGAGCCCGTACCGCTGGCAGCGGGATCACCTGCCGCGGTCGCCCGGTACGGTCCCCGGCGCCGACCCCTATCCATCCGTACCTCAAGGAAGCGAGGCCGAAGATGAGGGTTGAGCACGTGGCGCTGGCGCTCGCCGTGACCCTCGCGGCGGTGGTCCCCGTTCCGGTCGAGGGCGGCGAACGCGGGCGGGCGCGCCAGGTGAACGGGGCCGACGTCGATCCCTACGATCGCTTCGTCCACGAGGAACACCGCACCCGCTTCCTGCGGGACAAGGTGTCCTGCCTGGCCTGCCACCCCATCGGGATGGTGACCGGCACCGACGACTTCGCCGCCGTGAAGAAGACCGACGACCTGGTCCTGGTGCCCGCCAAGGAGATCTGTCACGACTGTCACACTGGCGAGCTGCGGTACCCGCGATCGCCGACACACTGCGACACCTGTCACTCGGACCTCGCGCCGCTGCTGCCCGAGGACCACGGGCCTGGCTGGGAGCGGGACCACGCGTGGGCCTCCCTGAGGCACGGTTCGTCGTGCGACATGTGCCACCCGATCAGCGACTGCACCACGTGCCACGCGCGCCGCGACGCGGGCATGCACAGGGTTCATCCGGCCACGTTCCGGTCCACCCACGGCATCGAGGCGCGGCTGGACCCCAGCCGCTGCCAGCGCTGCCACCTGCAGTCCAGCTGCGAGTCCTGTCACTCCGGGGAGGGAGGGCCATGAGTCGCCCCAGCCTTGCCTGCGCGATCCTCGTCGTCGGCCTCGTCGCGGGCTCGTGTGCGCCGTACGAGATCGACTGCGAAGATCTCTTCGACGTGCTCGACACGGACGGCGGCCTGACCCTCACCGAGGTCGAGCACCCGGTGGGCTGGGGTGAGGATCGCTGCTTCACCTGCCACAGCCGCGAGCGCATTCACATCCTCAACTGCACGGGCCTCGACGAGGTCGACCTGGCGGAGGTCCGCGCCAAGGTCGACGAGGCGGGCGTGGACGCCTGCGCCGAATGTCACGGTGAGAACGGGGTGGCGCCTTGACCTGCACCACGCCATCGTTCGTCGCCCGCGCCGCGGCCTGGGCCTCGGCCGCACTCCTGCTCGCGGTCGCCCCCGCCGCCATCGGCGAGGAGGAGCACCACCTGCGTGGCAGCTCGCCGCTGGAGGCCGAGGTGGGCAAGATCGTGACGGTCCCGGGCGCCACGGATCCCCACGGCGCGCCGGACCAGTGCATCGAATGCCACGGATTCGTCCCCGTGCCCGGCATGGAGACGCCGGTGCCCTCTCGCGACGTCTGCGAGGCGTGCCATCCCCAGACGAACTTCCACCTCGTCGGGGTCCCGCCGGAGGCCGTACCCGTGCCCGACGTGTTCACCCTCCTCGACGGCCAGGTGGACTGCATCACCTGCCACGACGAGCCGGCCTGCGACGGCCTGCCCAGGCGGGGCCGCGGCGAGGACCACTTCCGCGACGGCCCGTACCCCACGACCCTCGACCTGTGCTTCCGGTGCCACGAGCGGTCCACCTACCGGCAGACCGATCCACACCGGGAGCTGCGCACGAAGACCGGTCAGCGCAACGACGCCGTGTGCGTGTTCTGCCACCAGGGTGTCCCCGAGTCCGAGCTGGATCAGGTGGTCGAGATCATCCGCGTGGATCCCGTCGAGCTGTGCAAGGGCTGCCACGCCCACCAGATTCACGTGGGGATCCCCAGCCACCTCGTCATCGCGCCCGAGGAGATGGTGGCCCGGGTGGGCGACTACAACGACAGCGAGGAGTACGACATCCCGCTGGGCCCGCGGGGCGAGGTCACCTGCACCACGTGCCACGATCCGCATCCCGGCCTCGAGCCGCTGCCCGTGGACACCACCCCCCGGCGGATGGACAAGCTGCGCGACTCCAACCGCCGCTACCGCGACGAGTACTACCTGCCGAGGCTCAGACAGGAGCTGGCTACGGTCGTCGACTTCGAGGGCAACCCCCTCGACCTGGGCGACGGCCCGCGCAACAAGGACGGCCTCCTGCGCGTCCCGGCCGAGGACGGCACCCTGTGCCTGATCTGCCACGACCTGGGGGTGAGCGACCGATGAGGAGAGCTGCTCCCCTGTTGGCCCTCTCGCTGACCATCGCCCTGCCTGCGTCCCTGGCCGTTCACCCCACGGTTGCGTCCTCTGCGCCGGACGAGGGTCCCGACGTCCTGGAGATCTCCGACCTGCGCCTGCTCGCCACGGGTCTCGGCGCGCCGTCCGACGTCGCGGTGGGCGAGGACGGGACCGTCTACGTCCTCGACGGTTACGGCGGCTTCCTGCACCGCTACGCCCCGGACGGCACCCTCGAGGACTCCCTGGAGGTCCAGGGTGATCCCGTGGGCGTGGGCTGGGGCGGCGACCGCGTCTGGGTTCCGCGAACCGACGAAGCCGTGGTGATGGCCTTCGAACCAGCGACCGGGGTGTGGCATTCCCACACCGCCCCCGACGCGTCGTCCGTCGTGCGCTTCACCGACGCGGTCCTGGTCGACGATGAGATGGCCCTGGTCTCCCAGGGCGGCAAGGTCTGGATGACCCCCCTGACCGGGGCGGGGGGCGAGTGGGTCTCCGTGACCTCCACCATGCCGTTCCTGGCCGACGCCACCTCGGACGGCCAGCTGGTGATGGCCGACGTCCAGGACGACACGATCCACATGGCCGAGCCGGGGAGCGTGGACTGGCAGCAGGTCGCCCAGTGGGGCGTCTGGGAGGGTGGCTTCCTCCACCCCACGGGCGTGGCGGTGGACCGTCGCGGCCGCATCTTCGTGGCCGACGGGTTCCTCGGCGTCGTGCAGGTGTTCAACCGCGACGGCGACTTCCTCGGGGCCCTGGGCCGCGACGAGGAGCTGCTGCGGCTCGAACATCCCATGGGCGTCGCCGTGGACGGCGACCACCTGTACGTCTGCGACTGGGTCACCGGCCAGGTGCTGGCCATGGAGGTGGACGACCGCACGAGGCCCGTCACGCGCACGGGCCTGTACCGGCGGAAGCTACCTCGCGTGTCCTACCTCGAGAGCAGCCCCTCCCCGGAGCAGCTGCTCATCCCGGTGTGCCAGACCTGTCACGACGGCTCCGTCCAGAATTCGGCCCACGTGTGGGACGACTCCCTCGAACAGCACCCCGTCGACATCATCCCGCACAAGCCCGTACCGCCGCCGTTCACCGTGGACGATCAGGAGCAGCTCTACTGCGGCACCTGCCACATCCCCCACCGGATGGGCGACGCCGTGGACGCCGACGCCGAGCTGATGGAGGTGTTCCTCAAGGAACCTCGTGCGCGATCGCAGCTGTGCCGCTCGTGCCACACCGACGTGGTGGCCGAGGTGCGTCACCTCACCGAGCCGGTTCCCACGGGGGAGGCCGGGCACGCCCTGGGCCAGGTGCCCCGCAACGTGGCCCGCACAGGCGTCCAGGCCATCGACCCCGAGGTGGAGCGGGTCGAATGCCTCGACTGTCACGCCGCCCACGGCGCGGTGGGCGAGTCCCTGCTGAACACCGACGCGGCGGCCTCGGGCGGCTGCACGCGCTGTCACATCGGCGTGTCGCCGGACCGCGGAGCGCGCACCCATCCCGTGGATCGGCCGCTGGAGAACGACGACGTGGTCCGCGCCCTGCTGCTGCGCGACGTCTTCCTCGGCCCTGGGGATCGCGTCGCCTGCCTGACGTGCCACGACGTGCACAGCAGCCCCCAGGAGTCCTGGCTCACGTCGCGGATGAGCGCCAACGAGCGGTGCATCATCTGTCACAACCGCCAGTCCAGCCTCCAGGGGGGCGGCCACGACATCCGCCCCAAGTCCCAGCGGCACGTGGCCACCGCCTGCCTGGCGTGCCACACCCTGCACGGCGCCAACGGACCGGCCCTCGGGCGATCCGGCGGCGACTACCGCGATCCCACGAACTGCCGGGGCTGCCACTCCTCGGGCGGCCAGGCCCGGACCCGCGTCGACCTCGCCGGCGGCCACCCCCTGTCCGATCAGAACCCGGGGCTGGGCTCCCTGCCGTCGGTGGGTGCCAACGGCACCCTCGCGATGGGCACGCCCGGGAACATGGGCTGCCTGACCTGTCACGATCCGCACGCCTCGGTGGTCAAGCAGAACAACCCCAAGATGCTGCGCGTACCTGGCGGCGACGCCGGTACCTGCCTGGCTTGCCACGAGGACAAGCGCGCCACCGTGGGCTCCGACCACGACCTGCGGCTCGCCAGGGCCTCTCTGCCCGCCAGCGACGAGGCCCAGGTGGACCGATCGGGGCTGTGCCTGGCGTGCCACGGCCTGCACCGACGCAGCGGCTGGCAGGGATGGAACGGTCCCCTCGGCGGCAAGGCCAGCGACTCCATCGCCACACGCGCCTGCCTTGGCTGTCACGAGCCGGGCAACACGCGATCGGCGACGGTGGTCCAGGTCTGGGAACACCCCGGCGACCTGCTGCTCACCACGGCCAAGGTGCCCTGGCACAACACCGGCGAGCTGCCGCTGTACGACGCCCAGGGCAACCCCACCGACGACTCCCAGATCGGCGACATCACCTGCCTGACGTGCCACGACGCCCACGTGTGGAGCCCCAAACGCGGTGGCGCGGGGGGATCCGGTCTGGGTGACATCCGCACGTCCTTCCTGCGGGAGGGGTGGGAGGGGTTCTGCGCCGGCTGCCACGGCGAGGAGGCGCTGGCCGTGTACCGCTACTTCCACGACCTGAACTACCGCGCCAGCATGCGCGAGCGCAGCGAGCGCAGGGACTGGCCCATCTACCAGGAGGAGGAGGAGGAGGAGCCGTGAGACGATTCCTGTTCTTCGTGCTGCTCGCGCTGCTCGGCTTCGGGATCAGTGCCGTGGCCGTGTGCCAGATCGCATTCGTCGCCGCGGTCATCCCCCACGCGGGGTTGTACTGAGCCATGGGAGCGCCGTGAGATCGCTGTTGTCACGAGTAATGGGCATTCCCCGGTGGCTGCTCCGGCGGATGGCCGGCGCCTTCGACCTCGACCGGCGGGTCCTGCTGCCCGCGGTCGCCGTGTTCGCGATCTCCAGTGCCGGCGGCGGAGTCGTGGGCTACCGGGCCTACCTCTGGATGTGGATCGACCCGGAGTTCTGCTACGTCTGTCACATCCACGACTACGCGGTGGCCGACTGGAAGCGCAGCATCCACGGCGAGGTGGTCACCTGCCACGACTGCCACCGCGTCCCCCTGCTCCACTACACCAAGACGTTCGCGCACACCTTCGTGGACCGCCCCACGTTCCCCGAGGACCTGCACGAGTTGCCCCGCATCTCGTCGGAGACCTGCGAGAGCTGTCACCTCACGGACGCGGCCGCATTCAGGGAACTCAGCTCCCCCATGCCGCGGTGGTTGTTCGACGGCACGGTGAAGGTGGAGAGCTCGCCGGCGCACGTGTTGCACATGCAGTCCGAGGTGCGCGATCCCGGCGACGCGCGCGGCGGCGACGGCGGCGCTCCAGAGCGGGCCAAGCGCCTGCAACAGCACGGTGTCACCGCCCACGACGTCGGCTTCGGTACGGGCGAGATCGAATGCGTGGACTGTCATGGCACCGAGGCCAACCGCTTCCACAACTTCCTCGCCCGAGCCGACAACTGCTTGCAGTGCCACGAAGACCTCACCGTGCGGGGCGAGCACCTGGCGGACTTCGACTGCAAGCACTGCCACTTCCAGGACTTCCTCTCGCCCGGCGACTTCACCCGCGGCGAGGTCCCGACCATCGCCCTCCCCATCGCCGATCCGCTGATCCAGTGACGACCATGTTCTTGTTGACCGACGCGCGCGAAGCTGTGTTGATAATGACCATGAAATCGATGGTCTTTGCGATCCAGCTGTCGCTCGTGCCGGTCCTGGTGGTGACGGCGGGCTGCTCCCATGAGGAGGACCTGCCCTACGTCAGCTTCGAGACCCCGCTGCGGCCGGCGTCCAGCCGGGCCGAGCCCCCTGTGGACCTGCTGCGTGTCGGAGCCTCTCCCCTGCACACCGCCATCTCGGGGTACGAGCAGTACGTCGGGCTGGTGACCTACCTGACCGGGGAGACGGGCCGATCCGCCACGTTCGTGCAGCGCAGCACGTACTACGAGGTCAACGAGATGGTCCGCAGCGGCGACCTCGCCCTGGCCTTCGTCAGCCCCAGCGCGTACGTGATCAACGGCCAGGGTCTGGAAGCCATCGCCGTCCCCGTGACCCACGGCGAGCCCCATTTCCGCACCGTGTGCGTGGTCACCAGCGACAGCCCGGCCCGCGGGTTGGAGGACCTTCGCGGCGGGGTCTTCGGCATGGGCGACGTGCTGTCGTTCTCGAGCCGCTTCTACGTCCAGGCGCGGCTGGAGGAGATGGACAGCACCCCCGACGAGTTCTTCGCCCGGACCTACCAGGTCGAGGGCCACGACTCCCTGCTGCGCCTCGTGGCCAGCCAGAACGTGGACGGTGCGTGCGTGAGCAGCAGCGTCCTCGAGCACCTGTCGCGGGAGGATGGCGAGCTCGCCCGGGCCGTCCGCCCCATCGAACAGTCGCGCCCCTTCGCGGCCCCGCCGGCCGTGGTCTCCGCGGACGCGGACCCGGCGCTCAAGGAGGAGCTGACGCGCGCGCTGCTGAACATGGACGATTCGGAGTCCGGCCGCGCCGTGCTCGCGGACCTCGGCATCGACCACTTCGACGCCCCGCCACCCGATCTGTACGCGGACCTGCAGGCGCTGCTCGCCGGCGCCTCGGACGAGCTGGATCTCCAATGACGACTCGCCTCCCCTGGATGCCCCTGCGCACCAAGCTGGCGGTGCCCATCGGCCTGATGATCCTGCTGCTGGGCGTGTGCACGGCCGTGCTCATGAGCCGGACCATCCTGGGCTCCCTCGAGGACGAGCTCCACCGCCGCGCGCTCACCCTGGCCTCCGAGGTCTCGCTGCGGGCGACCCAGGAGGCCCTGGTGGAGGACCGCATCGCCCTCGACGCCATCATCGCCGACACCATGACCCGCGACGACGTCCTGTACGTGGTGGTCATCGGCGCCGGCGGGTACGTGCTCACGGACAGCTTCGACGCCGGAGTCCCCGACGATCTGATCGACATCTTCGAGATCCCCCGCGCCAGCGTGGACGATCCCGTGGCCTTCGACTCGGACCGGGGCGTCGTGCGCGACTACGTGGCGCCCATGGTGGACGGGCGGCTGGGCACCGTACACCTGGGGATCTCGCAGACTCGCGTGCAGGACGCGGCGAGGTCAGGCGGCCGCAAGCTCCTGGTCTTCGCGGTAATCGCCGCGCTGGCCACGGCCCTGCTGGCGACGGTGCTGACCCACATCGCCACTCAACCGGTCCGCCAGCTCACCGTGGCGGCGTCCCACGTCGCCGGGGGGCGGCTGGACGTGCGCAGCGGTGTGGTGTCCCGCGACGAGATCGGCGATCTGGCCGAGCAGTTCGACGACATGGTCGCCAAGCTCGGGGGCAGCCAGGCCAAGCTGCGCGAGGCCCACAAGATGCTGGTCCGGAGCGAACGACTCGCCGTGGTGGGCCAGGTCGCCTCCGGCATCGCCCACGAGATCGGCAACCCTCTGCACGCCGCGCGCCAGTTCGTCGACGCCCTGGCGGAGAACCCCGACGCCCACCGCCGCTACCTGCCCCTGACGCGCGAGGCGCTGGACCGCATCGACAACGTCATCAGCGAGATGCTGGGCTTCACCCGGGAGCGATCCCTGCGGCCGCGTGCCGTTGAGGTCAACGCGGTCGTGCTCAAGGCCGTGGACTTCCTGCGGTTCGACCAGCGGTGCCGCAACGTGGACCTCGACCAGGAACTGACCGACGATCTGCCGACCACGCTGGTGGACCCGGAGTCCATCGGCCAGGTGGTGGTCAACCTCGTGGTGAACTCCCTCGACGCGCTGGAGGGCGAGGGACGTGTCCTGGTCAAGACCGCGGCGAGGCCCAACGGCGACGCTCGCCAGCACGTGGTGGTGACCGTGGCGGACGACGGGCCCGGGATCGATCCCCAGACCGTGGAGCGGATCTTCGAACCTTTCTACACCACCAAGGACCCCGGGGCCGGAACCGGTCTGGGTCTCGCGGTGAGCCAGCGGATCGTCTCGGTCCAGGGAGGCCGGCTCGAGTACGTCCACGTGCCGGGACCGGGAGCCACCTTCGAGATCTGGCTGCCGGCGGAGGAGTGACCATGAGTAACAAAGCCATCCTCGTGGTGGAGAACGACGTGCTGTCGCGGACAGCCCTGGTGGACCTGCTCGTCCGCAACGGATTCGAGACCGTGGAGGCCGAGAACGGCGTGGCGGCCATGGACGTCTTCCGCGCCGGGGAGTTCATGGCGGTCATCACGGACCTGCGCATGCCCAAGATGAGCGGCCTGGAGCTCCTCAAGAAGATCCGCACGCGCGACGCCGACGTTCCGGTGATCCTCGTCACCGCCTACGGTTCGGTGCAGACCGCGGTGGAGGCCATGAAGGAGGGCGCCTCCGACTACGTCACCAAGCCGTTCGACGCCCAGGAGATCCTCACCGTCCTCTCCCGCCAGGCCAACATCCACCAGCTACGCGAGGAGAACCGCTCCCTGCGACGCCAGATCGGCGCCCAGTACGGGCTGACCAACATCGTCGGCCGAAGCGAGGGTATGCGGACCGTCTTCGAGCAGGTGAACACGGTGGTGGACTCCCTGGCCACGGTCCTGATCCAGGGAGAGAGCGGCACCGGCAAGGAGCTGGTGGCGCGCGCGCTGCACTTCAACTCGGCGCGGGCCAAGGGGCCGTTCGTCCCGGTGAGCTGCGCGGCGCTGCCCGAGAACCTGCTGGAGAGCGAACTCTTCGGCCACGAGAAGGGCGCCTTCACCGGCGCCACCACCGCCCGCTCGGGACGCATCGAGGTGGCGGACGGCGGCACGCTGTTCCTCGACGACGTGGACGACATCCCCCTCAAGGCGCAGGTCAAGCTGCTGCGGGTGCTGCAAGAGCGCGTGGTCGAGCGGGTGGGCACCCACCGTCCCCGCAGCGTGGACGTGCGGGTCGTCGCCGCGACCAAGGTGGACCTGCGCAAGAAGATCGGCGAGGGCGAGTTCCGCGAGGACCTGTACTACCGCCTCTCGGTGATCCCCATCCACATCCCGCCGCTGCGCCATCGCAAGGAGGACATCTCTCCCCTGGTCTCCCACTTCCTCGACCGCTTCTGCGAGCGGGAGAAGTGCGACGCCATGCGCCTGTCCCCCGAGTGCATCAAGGCCCTCGAGGCCTACACCTGGCCGGGCAACGTGCGCGAGCTCGAGAACGTGGTCGAGCGCCTCGTCGCCACCTGCCCCGGCCCCACGTGCGGCCTCGACGCCCTCCCCCCGGAGCTGGTCAACGGCCGCCTCGACGAGGACGTCCCCCTGCCCTCCACCTTCCCCAAGGACGGCATCGACCTGCTGGGCGAGCTCGACCGCGTCGAGTCGCGCATCATCCGCTGGGCCCTGGCCCGCACCGGCGGCAACAAGTCCAAGACCGCCCGCCTGCTCCAGCTCAGCCGGTCGACCCTGGCCGATCACATGCGGCGGCTGCAGCTGGAGGCGGGGGATCGGAGCTAGTCTTCCTCGCCGCGTGGGGTGGCGGGACGAGCGGGCGTGCCGAAGCCGGCCGGTGAGAGGTTCACCACGACGCTCACGCCGACGGTGACGCCGAACCGCTGGGCCTGTCGTATCTCGTAGTCGGTGGGGACGACCTGCCCCGGGGCGTGGTCGCCGTCGATGGTCCAGGTGCGACGGGCGCTGGCCACGACGCCGATCCCGAGTGCCTGTCCGACGAGGAACTCCGGACCGGTGTGGATGCTCTTGAGCAACTGGAACCCGGACTGACCGCCGCTGATCACGCCCAACCCCACGTACCAGCCGATCCCAGAACGCGGCGATGGCCGGCCCCGGTTCCAGGACGACAAGCCGGCCATCGGCCGGAAGAAGCCGGTGTATCCCATGACCAGCTCCAGGTCGAACAGCCCCGGCGGCGATCCGTCGCCGGTCCGCACGGCGATGACCTGGTCCCCCGACCCGTCGCTGACCGCCTCCAGCGCGTGCACCTGATCAGCGGGGGCGTAGACCACGGCGCATCCCAGGCGGACGGCGCCCACCTGCCGCCGCTCGACACGGTAGCGGTGCGTCAGGGACCTCGACGGCCCGGCCACGGGCGTCACCCGCACGGTCAGGGACGCCGCGTCCTCCCCCAGCAGGGGCGTGAACTCGAACTGGGAGACCCGATCGGCAGGGTCCGGGCCCTGGCCGCCGCCGTCCACCGGCCGGGCGGCGGCGCGGCTCCCCGCCCGCTCGAGATCGCTCGTGGGCGAGGAGAACCCCACCTCGGGGTGGCCCCCCTGCCGGTGCCGGACGAACACGGTGATATCCCGCGCGGCGTAGAGATGGGCCTGGGAGTGATCGCTGACCGGATCCGCGTCTTCGGCCGTGGCGAACATCAACACGCCTTCGGGCGACGCCCCCGTGAAGTCGGCGCACGCCACATAGGACCAGTGTCGACCGACCCATCGCCGCGCCTTGCGCTTCTGGGGGTCCTCGAGACCCGCGGCCGTGAGCCGCTCCTCGGAGAGGGCGGCGCTCTCCCTGCGACACCACGGCTCCAGCGGCTCGCGCGTCTCGTCGGGGTCGAACACCGGCTCGGGCACCACCTCGGGGATCATCGAGAAAGTCCGCAGCGTGTTCTCGCCGTCGATGGGCCGCGCGACCACGAGTACGGGCCTGGGCTCGGCGCCGAGCAACCGGCCCGTGAGGATGTCGATACCGACGGCGTCCTCCTCTCCGTCGGGCGACTTCAGGTCCAGCGCAGCCAGCTGCCCGGACGGGCGGCTCCACTGGGCGGCGTCGCCACACAGGACCTGGCTCCCCTCCACGGCGGGGCCGTCGACGCAGATCGACTTCCAGCGCCCGTCGAAGAGGTACGTCGGCGCCGGCGGGCCGATCTCGAGATCCTGATGGGGGGTGACCCGCACATTGGTGGTGTACTGCCGCTGCTGTACCGCCGTCCCCTCCCGACGCAGGAGTTCCAGCTGAGCTCGGTGGACTTCGGGCAGATCGAAGATCAGGGTGTAGGCGTCGTCCTCCCCGGACAGACGGACGAGGAACTCGGTGTCCTCGTGGGTGCCCAGGAATGCCGCGCAGGGGCCACTGAGTTCTCCGGCCTCGCCCGTCAGGGTGAACGGCTTGCGCGAGGAGCGGCGGAGTTGACAGGCGCCAACGGCCCAGTCCGAGACCCGGGCGTCGGCGGGCAGGATGCTCAGCGTCTCGCCCCATCCAGGGACCTGGAAGGAGAGGACCTCTGCGGCCAGAACCTGCGGTCCGATGACCACGGTCTCGTCCTGCCGGAAATCGACGAGGGGCTCGTCCTGCGCCGAAGCCCGCGGGGTAAGGGGCGCCAGCGAGAGGATCGCCACGACGCACAGGGCTGGTGAGAGGGTCCTCATCGAAGTCTCCTCGTGGGTTCGCTCGGACTAGTTCTCCATGTCGAAATCTGCGCTGACGGACAGCAGGCCGTAGTAGTAGATCCCCTGCCCCTGCAATTCGTCTCCGCCAGCCGTGCCGGTCCAGTCGATCACGAACGTCCCCACGTACTGCAGGGTCCCTTCGATCGTCCCCGTGGCCGTGCCGGAGTAGGTGAGCTCACCCGACAGGATCAGCGGCGTGTATGGCGGCAAGGTACAGTCGAGTTCGCCGTCGATGATACAGCCCGACACCATCGCCTGGGCCACGCAGGTGGAAGTGGCCACGCCCATCATGGGGTTGTCGACCACGACCTCTGCCTCGCCCGCATACACGCCGTCCCAGGGGCAGTCGCTCACCGAGTCGTCGTCCCCCTGGGTGTCGTCGTCGGCCTGGTCGTCGTCGTCGAGCTGATCGTCGTCGTCGTCGGCCTGGTCGTCGTCGTCCGCGTGGTCGTCGTCGGCCACATCGTCGTCGGCCGCGTCGTCGTCGTCCGCGTGGTCGTCGTCGTCGGCGCACTCGCCGGCGTTGGAGCAACCGAGGTCGTAACAATCGACCAGACCGTCCTGGTCGTTGTCAGCGCCGTCGTCGCATTCGCCCGGTTCGTCCCCCTCGACGTTCTCGCCCGAGGTCTGGCAGCCGGCGAACAGCAGCAGGGCCGGGAGAACTATTAGCTTATTCTTCATTTTTTTCCTCATGTGTGTGAACAAATTATATCACTCGCGCAGCATAATTTGAGAGAGAACGTAACCGATAATATTGACGGCATTCCGTCACTCGTGCACGGTAATCCGCCCACACCGGCGGATTTCCGCCGATCGAGACGACGCCCGCAGCAATATTACCCGTCAGCGACTCCGTTCTTGCCTGCTCCCGACCCACGATTTAAAATATCAGCATCATGATTCCCACAAATCAAGCTACCGTGATTAGCCAGCCCGAAGTGTGGACGACGAGCACCCCCATGTGGCCGGTCATCGCGCTCGCAGGGATCGGTCTGTGCATCGGCCTGCTCTCGACGCCGACCGTGGCGAGCGCCTACGACCGCTACAACGACGGCTGCCACCTGTGCCACGGCGATTTCCGCACGGATCCCTACCACTCTCCTACAGGAGACACCTGGTCGGAGAGCCTCCACACGACCCACCAGGAACCCTCGTTCATGGGCTCGGACTGCTACCTTTGCCACACCGCCGGGGGCGGCTTCGACCCGTGGCTGCGATCCTCGGACGGCACGGTCAACACTCCCGGATATGGCTGCGCCGGATGTCACGGAAGCCTCGATCCCAACAACATCCGCGGCTACGGACTGCGGGAGCACCACGTGGGATCGGGGATCACCACCTGCGGCGTCTGTCACTCGGGAGATGATCCGCCGCCGCCCGAGACCACCTCGCCGCCGTACTACGGGATCCCGGACACGGCCGTGGACTTCACGTGCAACGACGATCCCGACACCTCCGAGGACTGGTCCGGAGACGGATCGGGGCTGGACAACGACGGCGATTCGCTCACCGACGGGGACGATCCGGACTGCGGCGCCGAGGTCTGTTTCGACGAGGACGGGGACGGATTCGGAGATCCAGGCGACGAGAGCTGCCCGTCGGGGGGCGAGACCGACTGCGATGACAGCGACGACGACGTCTACCCCGGCGCCCCCGAGATCCCGTGTGACGAGGACGACAACGACTGCGATCCCTCCACGCCGGATTCGGACGACGCCGACGGCGACGGGTTCTCCGAATGTCAGGACTGCGACGACACGGACCCTGACGTCCACCCGAACGCCTCCGAGACGATCTGCGACGGCCTCGACAACGACTGCGATCCCTCGACACCGGACGAGCAAGATCGGGACGAGGACGGCTACTCCGGCTGCGAGGACTGCGACGACCACGACGCGGAGACATACCCCGGCGCGGAGGAGGTCTGTGACGACGGGCAGGACAACGACTGCGACGGTGAGGCGGATGTGGGAGATCCCGACTGCAGCTCGGGCGACGACGACGACTTCGGCGGACCCGGCGACGACGACGACTTCGACTGGGGGACGTTCTGGGACGAGTACTGGGAGAGCTACTGGATGGCGGAGGGAGGACGCGACGGCGGGTGCGCCCAGGGGGGGACCGCGTCCCCCCTCGGCCCCGTGCACGCGGGGTCCCTGCTCGCCCTCACGGCGTACCTCTGCGCGAGGAGGCGACGGTGATCGTCTGGACCCCGGTCCGCTGTTGGCTCGGTCTGCTGCTGCCCGTGTTGTTCCTGGCGTGCACGGAGACGGGCTCCATCATCGACGACGACGATGACGACGACACCATCGGCGACGACGACGACGTGGACGCGGTCGAGTGTGCCGTCCGCGACGGAGACGAGTGCGCGACCCTCGTGGTACCCGACGTGTGCCCGACGATCCAGTCCGCCATCGACGTCACCCTGGACTGCGATACCGTCCTGGTCCGACCGGGGCTGTACAACGAACAGATTCACATCCCCATGCGCGAGATCCTGATCACCAGCGACGCCTCGGGCGACGGCGACACCCTCGTGGACTACGTCGGGACCTTCGTCAACCAGTACGGCGAGGAGGTGGAGGTCGAGGCGCACCGGCAGGTGCTGCAGCGGACCCTCGACACGATCATCGACGGCACGGGTTTCCCCGACGGCACCGACGGCCACCCCAACGTCGACTTCGAGGAGGGGGTCACGCGAGCGACGGTGTTCGACGGCTTCACGGTCCAGTACATGCCTTCGGTGGACCACACCATGCCGGGTCACTCCCACGTGCTCGAATGCAGGGGCAGCTCGCCGACGATCCTCAACAACATCATCCGCTTCAACGGCTCGACGGGCGTGGGCTCCCACGCCAGCTTCGTCGAGACCGCCGAGGACGGCTCGGTGGACGACTATCGTCAGTCGAACATCGAGTTCCTCCCCGCGCCGTACATCCAGTACAACATCTCCCACCACAACGAGGGGCTGGGGTTCGGCAACAACCACTACTCCCAGGCCGAGATCTACGACAACGAGTCCTTCAGCAACCGGACGCTGGAGATCGACCACTCGTGCCCGGGCATCGGCGCCCGGCACGGCGCCCGGCCGATCATCGAGCGCAACATCGTCTACCACAACGGCTGGGGTGGGATCCTCGTCAGCCAGGAGTCGCTCCAGGGCACGTACCCCGTGGACCTGCGCACGTCCGCGACCATCCGCGACAACCTGGTCTACGCCAACGGCGCACCCGGCGCTCCCGAAGACAAGCTGGCGGGTATCGGCGTGGACGGTGCTGGAACCGAGGAGGAACCGGTCATCGTCGAGGGCAACACCTCCTACGACGCGATCGCGGCGTGCATCGGCACGCGCAACGAGGCCTCCGGCGAGGGATGGGCTGGCGACGACACCTTCGTGGAGATCCGGGACAACGTGGCGTACGGAGGCGCCCAGTCGGGCATCACCTGCGCCGGCGGGCCAGTGGGGTTCAACTACTGCACCATCGAACGCAACGTGGTGTACGACAACGAGACCATCGGCATCGTCTTCGGGGGCATGGACTACCCGGAAGGCGGCACGGGCGTCGTGTATCACAACACCGTGGCGTTCAACGGCACAGCCGGGTTCATGAGCGCCACACCCCCCGTGGACGTCCGCAACAACATCTTCTACGCGAACTCCACCGCCGGGATGATCCACCCGTCCGGTGAGCACGACCACAACCTGCTCTCCGGCAACAACGGTCAGGCAGCCGACTGCGGGGGCAACGAGCCGTGGTGCTTCAATCCCCAATACGGGCTCTCCATGGGGGGCCAGGGGGCCGGCAGCGGAGACGTGTGGTCGGACCCGCTGTTCGCCGACGCCGACGACCGGGACTTCACTCTGCAGTCCCTGTCTCCGGCCATCGACGCGGGGGTGATCGCGAACGAGGACGAGTACACAGGCGCCGCACCGGACATGGGAGCGTTCGAGTACGGCGATTGAGAGTGAAGGTCATGGACCTCGGAAGATGCCAAGCCCCGTCCCGGATCAGGGCGCTGTTCCTGGTGCTGGTCGCGCTGTGCCTCGCCCCCGGGTGCGGTTCCGGGGGGAGCGGAGAGTCCGTCCAGCGCGCCGCCGATCACCCTCGGACGCCGGCCAACACCCTGCCGGTGGTCAGCCTGAGCCTGGGCGCCGAGCGCGGCGCCGCGCCGTTCACCACCACGCTCGCGGCCGCCGGAACCGACCTCGACGGCGAGGTCGTCCAGTACGTGTGGTCGTTCGGGGACGGGCAAAGCGCCGTGGGCGCCGAGGTGGAGCACACCTTCCGTGAACCCGGCCTGTACCGCGTCACGTGCGAGGCATTCGACGACTGCGGTGGCCGCGCGTTCGGGGCGACGACGGTGGTGGTCGGCGACCTGCGGATCCGGCACGCCAACCGCTACCCGACGCGGCTGGCGCGGGGACCACACGGGCGGTTCTACGTCAGCGACGCGACCGCGGACGCGGTGTTCATCTACGACGAGGAGCTGGCCCTGGTGGGCGAGATCGCCGGACCCGAGCGCCCCCTCGGCGTGGCCGTGGACGCGGTCGGTCGCGTGTACGTGGGCAGCGACGGCATGGACGAGGTGCAGGTCTACGACGACATCGGCCGCCTGGTCGGGACGGTGGGCAGCGGCCGGCTGACCATGCCCAACGACCTCGCGCTCGACGAGCAGGGACGGCTGTTCGTCTGTGACAGCCGCGCCGGCACGGTACGGGTGTACGACGCCGAGGGCGTCTGGCTGCACGACATCGGCCGGCTCGGCGATGGCGACGAGGACCTGAGGTTCCCATCGGCCGTGGCCGTCGGCCCGCTGGACGGCGACGAGCCCCACCTGTTCGTGGCCGACCAGGGCCACGCGCGTGTCCAGGTGTACACCCTGGACGGCGAGTTCGTGTTCGGGTTCGGCGAGCGGGCCGAGGCGTTCTCCCCCGACTGGGAGGGCCGGTTCGCCCAGCTCCAGAGCCTGGCCGTGGACGGCCACGGCCGCCTCCACGTGCTGGACAGTTACATGAACGTCGTGCAGCTGTACGACCCGGACGAGGGCCGATACCTGGGGCACTACGGGGGGTACGGCCGGCAGCCCGGAGAGCTCAACCTGCCCCTGGACATCCTGGTGACGCCCGGAGGCCGCGTCCTGGTCACCAACGCCGAGAACCACAGGCTCGAGGAGGTGCACCATGCTCCGTAACACCCCTCGGGTCCTGGCCCTACTGCTGTTGTTGCTGGTGCCGCGCTCTGCGACGGCCCTCTCGCCGCCCCACGACGAGAGCAACGCCGTCGACTGCTACAGCTGTCACGCACCGCACGGCGGCGAGCTGCTGCCCACCGGCGAGGCGCAGGAGGCCATGTGCCGCACCTGCCACAACCCCACCGGTCAGGCGGCGGCCATGCCCGACGTGGCCAACCACGTGGTCGACGACGAGGCGACGGTCGTGGACTGCGGGTCCTGTCACGATCCGCACGGCCCCACCACCGTGACCGACCCCCATGTCGGCGGCCAGACCGCGCCGAACCTCTCGCTCGTGCGCGACGACGTGGACCAGTACGTACCCGCGGCGTTGTACCCCGCCGTGCTCCAGACCACGCCGGACCACTACGCCTTCGCCGAGGGCGATCCGCCGTGGGTGGGCTCGTGCCAGGTCTGTCACACCGCCACCTATCACCACACCAACGACGGCTCCGGCGACCACGATCACCAGATCGGCACCACCTGCACCAGCTGTCACCCCCACGAGGAGGGCTTCATGCCCACCGGCGGGTGCACGGACTGCCACGCGGTGCCCCAGGGTTCCCGCCGCCAGATCGTGGACGTCGGCGGTGACTTCGAGCGCGCGTCCCACCACGTGATCTCTGCCATCGACGACGACGACTGCGTGGCCTGCCACTACACCGGCGGCCACCAGGCCGGGACGGTGGTGCTACGGGATCCGGACGACGGCGTGAACACGACCTACGACTACGATCCGGCGGCGCCCGACGGGATCGAGGACTTCTGCGTGGGGTGCCACGACGGCGACGGCGCCCTGGCGCTGGACACGCCGATGCAGCCGTTCACCGACGGACAGGCCCCCCCGGACGTCTGGGTGGGTGGCCTGTGGGATGGCGCGGCCCACAACACCTTCGGACACCCCGGCAACAACGACCAGCCCATCAGCTGCATGGGCGACGGCAGCACCACCGGCTGTCACGGAAACGGCCATGGCTCGGACAACGAGAAGCTCCTGGCCGCGGCCGCGGGGCTGACGCTGGACGCCTTCTGCTTCCAGTGTCACACCGAAGGGGTGGTGACCAACGACGCCGTGGCCAACAACCGGCCCGGCAGCTACGTCTCCTCGGACGACATCGAGGAGGCATTCGGCATGGGTACGACCCACAGTCTGGGGTACAGCTGGGAGTACGACGGCGACACCTTCACCCTGCAATGCACCAGCTGTCACAACCCCCACGTGGCCTCGGGCGGCTACTGGGACGCCGAAGAAGGCCTCTCGCCGGTGACGCGACCGGATCTCAGCGACCCCGTGGGCAACCCACGAGCCATGGGCACCACCCTGTGGGGCGACGAGCCCGGCGAGAAGATGGACGATTTTGCCGCGACGGGATCAGGTTCGGGCGGCTGGTACTACAGCCAGGCGCGCGGCGGCTCCATCGTGGGCGACCAGCCGGCCCGATACCGCCCCCCCAAGTCGGGCAGCGGCTACGAACAGGAGTTCGACGGCGCGGATCTGCCGGACTTCACGTCCCTGTGCCTGGACTGTCACACCCAGCGCGTCAGCGGCGACATTCCCCCGGTGAACTGGGGCCAGCCCGGCGTCTCCTGCACCGGCAACGGCGTGGATCCGCCGAATCAGCGGGTGGAATGCGGCGCCCAGCACGGCCTCGGCGCGGCGAACAAGCCCTCCTGGGTCAGCGACGATGGAACGTCGGGGTTCTGGGGCACGTCGGGTAATCCCGACGTGATCTTCTCGATGAACTACGTCACCCGCGGCCGGCACAACGGCCACTTCATGCGCTGGCCCTACGACTCGGCCGAGCGCGCGTCCGGCATCAACTTCGTCATGTCCTGCACGGACTGCCACGAGGCCCACGGGTCACCGCGCGGGGGCATGATCCGCGAGCGATTCAACGTCAACGCCAACGGGGACTGCGGCACGGGTGGGGACGTGGACCCCAACGGCGAGAACTGCACCGACGGCGGCAACTGGAACTCGTTCTGCAACGCGTGCCACTACTACTACGGCGGACAGCACGCCGGCATGAGCTGCGGCAACGCCAGCTGCCACGAGGCCAACTCCATCCATCGCATCATCCACAACACCGCCAGCGGCAGCACCCAGCTGATGGTCACGGCCTCGGGCTGGGAGAGCTACTTCGTGCCGCCCGACTTCACGCCCGACATCGTCTCGGTCGACGGCGACATCGGCAGCGACGAGCTCGAGGTCGCCTTTGCGCAGGGTGTGTACTCCGCCTCCGACCTCACCGGCGCCCTGGACGAGGACGACTTCTGGCTGTTCGACCACGATGGCGACAACCCCCGCACCGTGGTCTCGGTGGACCACGTCGAGGGTGAGGACATCGCGATCCTGACCATGAGCGACCCGCTGGTCGAGGCCGACCTGGGCACGGACACCCTCGCCATGCAACCCGCGTCCGCCTGGGCCTGGTACGACGGTGGGTACGTGAACTGGGCCAACGGGACCCTCGACGCGCAGGCCGTCTCCGCCGGCCCGTGGCCCGTGGCGATGAACGGCTCCATCGAGATCACGCGCGTGGACGGCACCGTCGGGTACGACCAGCTCCTGGTCACGTTCTCCAAGGCCGTGTTCTCCGACGCGGACGGCAGCGGGGACCTCGCCCCCGCCGACTTCACCCTCGTGGACACGGACGACAGCCGCACGATCACGTCGGTGCAGCACGTCGCCGGAGCCTCCGCGGCGCTGCTCACCCTCAGCGCGGTCCTCGACGCCAGCGACGACATCGACGTGGACACCCTGGCCGCGGCGACCCTCGACTCGGTGTTCGACGTGGACGGCTACGCCATGCCCACGACGGCGGTCACCCTCTCCGGCGACGGCTGCCCCGTGTGGGGCACCAGCTTCGAGATGGACGAGCCCGCCGGCACCGCCACGGTGTACGACGTGTCCGGCCTCGTCGAGGGCGCCGTGTCCAATCCCGCGGTCTCCATGCTCGGCAACGGGTACTTCCACGGCGACGAAGACGAGAACACCTACGTCAACTACGAGGTCGCCACCACCTGCCTCGGCGAGGGAGCGCGCGCCGTGACGGTGGAGGCGCGCTTCAAGCCCTCGGCGATCAACCTCGACTACGGCATCGTCGACCGCAGCGCCACCTCCCAGACCGTGTGGTGGCGCTACAAGTCCTGGTTGTTGCGCGTGCTGCGCGCCGACTGGTGGGGCGACGACGTGGACCCTTCCGACAACGCGCGCCTCATCGTCAAGTACAAGGCCCTCGACGACCACGACGGCTCCTCGTGGAAGCAGGTCGTGACCGACATCGACACCTGGCCCATCACCATCGACCACTGGTATCAGGTCCGCGTCGTGTTCAACTCCGACAAGCTCGGCATCCTCGAGAACACCACCGGCATCCCCGTGGACATCTTCGTGGACGACCAGGGCACCGACGGCCTCGATACCGACGAGCTGTGGTCCGGCTACGTCAACGCCTCCTTCGCCGATCCCCTCGACAGCGGAACCGAGTACTACATGGCCTGGCCGGGGGACGAGATCGAACCCAACGACGGCGCATTCCGCGTCGGCTCCAACTCCGACGGCTCCTTCTACATGTACAACGGCGACATCGACTGGGTGCTCTGGCTCCCCTACGCCGACTACACCGGCCTCGACGACCCGCCGAACTAATCGATAGGATTCGGATCGGGAGGCGGCCATGAACCGACGCGTATCCGTGCGGTTTGTTCTCGTGTCAGCGCTGGCGGGACTCGTCGGATGCGAGGGTGAGGAACCCCAGCCCGAAGGCGGCTGCCT
>CAZLEO010000106.1:0-28392 GCA_964558555.1 uncultured Rickettsiales bacterium
CCCGCGAAGCCGCCCGTCTGGAAGCGGAGCGAAAGGCGGCCGAAGAGGCCGCCCGCGAAGCCGCCCGCCTGGAAGCGGAGCGAAAGGCGGCCGAGGAAGCTGCGCGCGAAGCCGAGAGAAGAGCAGCCGAAGAGGCCGCCCGCGAAGCCGCCCGTCTGGAAGCGGAGCGAAAGGCGGCCGAAGAGGCCGCCCGGGTCGAAGCCGCCCGGGTCGAAGCCGCCCGCGTCGAAGCCGAGAGAAAGGCACGCGAGGAAGCCGAGCGAAGAGCAGCCGAAGAGGCCGCCCGCGAAGCCGCCCGCGTCGAAGCCGAGAAAAAGGCGCGTGAGGAGGCCGAAGCCGCCGCAGCCGCCGCCGAGACGCAGAGGGAGATCCGCACGGCCGAGAAGGGGCCGCCGCCCTACGTGGACCAGCCGGCGCGGGGCCGCAAGCGGTCCTTCCCGGGCCCGGCGAGCGCCGGCAAGCCGGCGGAAGGTACCCCGAGCAAGCAGCAGTCCATCTTCAGCGCCCCCGGCGGGGTCAAGCCGGGCTGGACCAAGTCGGCGCGCAAGGACGTCGCGCCGCCGGAGGCCCCGGCGGCCCAGCCACCCCCGGAGCCGCCCGCCGAGCCGGTGGAGCCCCCCACGCGCCGGCCGCTGGCGCCGCCGACGCCGCCACCCAAGACGCCGCCAGCTCAGCCGCCCGCGGCTGAGCCCGAGGCGAAGCCGCCGGCCCAGGAACCGTCTCCACGCAGGGATCGCTCGGTCCCGCTCCACCGACCGGCCACTGAACCCGTGGTCGCCGGCCAGCGGGCCCCCTCCCCCATCGACGACGCCCGTCGCACGGGCCCGGCCGCCGCGGTGGCCGGGGCGCGCGCGGCCCGCAGGCGCGCCGCCGAGGACCGCAAGAAGGGCAAACCGGGCCTGATCCGCCGCGTGGTGACCAGCAAGTGGGTGCGCCGCCTCGCCATCCTGTCGGTGCTGGTCGTGCTGGCTGGGGTCGGCACCTTCGTCGGCGTCATCTGGTACTACTCGCGCGACCTGCCGTCGGTCGAGGCGCTACGCGACTACCGCCCGCCCATCGTCACGCAGATCTACGCCTCGGACGGCCGCCTGGTCGGCGAGGTGTACGAGAAGCAGCGCTACGTGGTCCCGTACTCCCGCATCCCCGAAGAGGTGGTGCAGGCGTTCGTGGCCGCGGAGGACGCCCAGTTCTTCGAGCACCACGGCATCGACTACATGGGCATCATGCGCGCGGTGCTGCGCAACATCGAGGCCGGCGAGTTCAGCCAGGGCGCGTCCACCATCACCCAGCAGGTGGCGCGTTCGTTCCTGCTGACCCGCGAGAAGAAGATCAGCCGCAAGATCAAGGAGGCGATCCTCGCCTACCGCATCGAGGCCAACTTCTCCAAGGAGTACATCCTCTACCTGTACCTCAACCAGATCTTCCTGGGTCACGGGGCCTATGGCGTGGAGGCGGCCAGCCAGCTGTACTTCGGCAAGCACGTCGAGGACATCACCCTGCCCGAAGCGGCCCTCATCGCCGGCCTGCCGCAGGCGCCCTCGCGCTACTCCCCCAACAACAACTTCTCGTCCGCCAAGGCGCGGCAGCGGTACTGCCTCGACCAGATGGTCTCGGTGGGTTTCGTCACCCAGGAAGAGGCCGACGGTGCGTACGATACGAAGCTGCGCTTCCACAAAAAGCGCGACAAGAACATGGATCTGGGTCCGTACTTCGTCGAGCACATCCGGCGCTACCTCGTGGACCAGTACGGCCACGACATGGCCTACCGCGAGGGCCTGACCGTCTACACCACCATGGACTCCGAACTCCAGGAGGCGGCCAACGAGGCGGTGCAGTGGGGCGTACGCCAGGTGGATCACCGGGTGGGCCTGCACGAGGAGTTCAAGCACCTGGAGCCAGGCGAGGTGGCCGCGGAGCTGGCCGCCATCGACCTCGAGCGCTACCTGGCCAGCCTCCCCTACGACCCGAGCATCGAGGAACCGATCGCCGTGGACGAGGCGAGCGTGCCGCCGCTGGTGAGCGGCGAGGTCACGCGCGGCGTCGTCTCCGAGGTGAACAGCAAGTACGTCTGGGTGGAGGTGGGCTCCATCAAGGGCATCCTGCACCACGCGGATGGCAAGTGGGCCTACGAGCCCAACCCGCACATCCACACCAAGTGGCGCCAGATCGAGTCCATGCGCGACGCCTACGACGTCGGGGACGTGGTCGCGGTGCGGGTGGTCAACCCGACCGAGAGCTGGAAGAAGACGCTCCGCAAGGACGTCAAGTACCCCCGCCTGGAGCTGGATCAGGAGCCCCAGGTGGAGGCGTCGCTGCTGAGCATGCGCGTGTCCGACGGCGCGGTGCTCGCCATGGTGGGCGGGTACGACTACCGCAAGAGCGAGTTCAACCGCGCCATCCAGGCCAAGCGCCAGGTGGGGTCCACGTTCAAGCCGTTCGTGTACTCCGCCGCCCTGGACTGCAACCGGCAAGACGGCGCGACCCACTGCGGCCCCAAGGGAGAGGACATCAGCTACACGCCGTCCTCCATCGTCGTGGACAGCCCCATCGTCGGATTCAAGCAGAAGGCCGGCGGCGGGGTGGAGGCGTGGAAGCCCGCCAACGCGGGCGGTGACTTCCTCGGGGACACCACCTTGCGCCGCGCCCTGGTCCTCAGCCGCAACATCGTCACGCTGAAGATCGCCCAGGCCATGGGCATCAACTACCTGCACAGCTACGCGCAGCGCTTCGGCTTCGACACGGATCTCGAGCCGAACCTGGCCATGGCGCTGGGGTCGGCCGCGCTCTCCGTCGAGGAGATGGTGCGCGCCTACACCGTGTTCGCCAACCTCGGCGACCGCCAGGGGCCCTACTACATCCGCGAGGTGCGCGACCGGGACGGCCGCGTGCTGGAGACCACGGCCGCTGGCGAGCGGACGCCCGACGTGATGGACGACGTCACGGCGTACCAGATGGTGCGGCTGATGCGGGACGTGGTGAGCTCCGGGACGGCCACCAAGGCCCTGGTGCTCGGCGTGCCCCTGCAGGGCAAGACCGGCACGACCAACGACTACCGCGACGCCTGGTTCATGGGCTACAACGCCCAGGTGGTCACCGGCGTGTGGGTGGGCTTCGACGACTTCGGCCGCAGCCTCGGCCGCGGCCAGTACGGAGGCGACTGCGCCCTCCCGATCTGGATCGAGTACATGAAGGCCCTGCTCGAGAAGTACCCCGAAAGCGACATCAGCCGACCGCCCGGCGTGGAGATCGTCCCGGTGGACTCGGAGAGCGGTCTGTTGACGGACGACGGCACGGGCGTGGGCGTGGCATTCCGCGCCGGCACGGCCCCAACCTCCTATGCGAACCAGGCTGGCGAGGTGGACTCCAGCGACTTCCTCAACCTGGACGGTGGACTCTGATGAAACGCTGTGCAGCAGCGATGCTGATCCTGATCGGACTGACGACGGCCGCGTGTGTCGAGGAGGACGACTCCTTCTACCGCATGCTGTGCGACCCCATCGCCGGCGACCTCAGCCCCTCCGCGGGCAGCCCCAACGGCGGGTTCGAGATGGAGATCACGGGCCGCTTCGTGTCCTCCTCGTACGAGTCCTTCGCCGAGCACGACGTGGTGGTCCGCGTGGGCAGCGCCGAGGCCGAGGTGATCGACGTGGGGCGTGACGGGTGTGACGCCTGCGACGCCTGCCTCACCGAGGCCACCTTCTGCCTGGACTGCCTCGACGTGTGCGACGGTCTGGAGCCCTACGGCGAGGTCGTCGAGACCTGCGAGGAGTACGTCCAGGTGGTCGTTCCGGCCGGCGTGCCGGGCGACTCGGTCGTCACCCTGATCAACGGACACGGCGTCACCGCCGACTTCACCTTCACCTACCGCGGGTACTGCGAGGACGGCGAGGACAACGACGGCGACGGCCTCACCGACGGCGACGACCCGGGGTGCGGCGCCACGGGCGATCAGGTGGAGAGCGGGCCGTGCGAGGACTGGGTCGACAATGACGGGGACAGCTGGATCGACGCGGCGGATCCAGGCTGTGCCGACGGCTCCGGCGGCACGAGCGAGGAGCTCGAGTGGGACGCCGAGTGCAACAACGGCGCGGACGACGACGGCGACGGCTTCACCGACGGCGCGGATCCCGACTGCGAGGACGGCTACGACACGTCCGAGGCCCCCTGAGCCTCAGACTCGACTTTCACCATCTGAAACGGCGGCCCTCGCTTGCCCATGACGCCCCATGGGCATTTCGGCCGAATTTGCAGGGGGGCAGACCCCGACTGCATCGACCGAAATCCCCATGGAACGCCCTGTGCGGCGCGATCATCCGCCGCCAGATGGTGAGAGCCGAGTCAGAACTTGAACAGATCCTTGAGCTTGTCCTTGGCCTTCTCGGCCTCGTCGTCCGTTCCCGGCTCCCCCTTCCGGTACTGGAACTCGTTGCAGTGGTTCGCACGATCGCGGTCGCGCACGTCGAAGGTGCCGTGCTCGGTGCACTCGTTGTGCGCGGACTGATCGTGGAACCTGCAGTTGTAGCAGACGTGGAGGTCGGCGCCGCACCAGGGGCACTGCTCGCTGCGAAGGATCCGGGTGTCGAAGGGCAGCTCGCGGCGGCACTTCCAGCAGTACTTGTTCGTGGACAGCTCGCTCATGGCCGCAGTATAGGGATGGGCTCGCAGCCTGCCAAGACCCTCACAGCGGCGAGATCCGCACGGCCAGACCGCGCACCAGGTCCTGGACCACGCAGCGACCCGAGTCGTCGCAGATGTAGTCCGCGATCAGATCCTCGCCGTCCAGCAGCTCGCCACGCAGCCGCAGGGCTCGCCGGGCATCGAACCAGATGCGCCACGTGAGCCCCTGGTCCGGGCCGTTGGCGGGGCAGTCCACCGCCAGACCGTTGGCCGCCTCGAGGACCGTCCCCGTGGTGCAGTTGCCCAGCAGCCACAGCCCCAGCGCCGCCGGCAGGCCCTCGGCCTTGCCGCGGATCTCCGCGGGCACGCCGTGGAGCTCCACGC
The DNA here is from genome assembly GCA_964558555.1 of uncultured Rickettsiales bacterium. Taxonomy (GTDB): domain Bacteria; phylum Myxococcota_A; class UBA796; order UBA9615; family CAYRNR01; genus CAYRNR01. Next base: position 5,002 of record CAZLEO010000106.1, read on the forward strand.
CGTCCTCGCCCCGCGCGACGACCAGGCCCACGCTGCCCAGGGTGGAGGCCATCTCCACCGTGAACGCCATCGGCGGGGACACGTCGAACTCGGCCGCGTAGATCCAGACGCCGACCCGAGACTCCAGGGTGACTCGCGAAGTGGCCGGCGCGGGCAGCGGCACCTCCCCGAGGGCCGCGAGGGTCTCGCGGGTCACGGTCTCGTCAGCGATCGTGGGGTCCAGCAGCTGGGAGCGCAGGTGCGTGCATCCGGGGCCGATCAGCAGGCCCAGCAGGATCACCACACCGAGGTAGGAGCGCATCACGTGGCCACTGTACGGAGCCCGAAGCGCGAACTCAAGGGCCCCACCGCACGATCGGTTGACTCGCGCACGCGGTCGAAATAGGTTTAACCAATTGTCCGGATGACTCAACCGCTGGAGCGATCCATGTCCGAAGAACCCACCGCCCTCTCGGCCCGCCTCGACACGCCTGACGGCATCACCATCGAGACCCTGCACCAGGCGCTGGACGCCCTGGACGACGCGGGCCGGCTCGTTTTCGTGCGCAGCCTCAGCAAGCGCCGCCAGGACACCCTGTGGACCCTGAGCCACCGGCACATGGAGTCCACCCTCGACATGATCGTCGCCGAGGACCTCGACGCGGGTCGCACGGCGGTCTTCGAGGGCCGCAACAGCATGGCCATGTTCAACCAGTTCCAGAAGCGCTTCACCCGGCCCGGCGACGGCGAGGGGGAGCTGTGGGGCTACAACCACCACACCTGGGGATGGTTCACCGGTCCGGGCTACTTCGTCACCCGCAAGGACGACGATCGCGGCATCCTCGTGTTCGACTACACCCGCGTCCCGCCGCAGGCGCCGGACGGCTGGCCCGCGCTCAAGGAGAACAAGGGATTCCCCACCGGCATGGTCTACGGCGACATGATCGACGAGCTCCGCCCGGTGACCCGCGACGTCCATATCGGCAAGGCGTTCTTCTCCAGCGGCAAGGATCGCGGCTACTACTTCACCCTCGTGCGCGCGGAGGTGGTCTAGCCCCGGTTTAACCTCCCGGCGTCCGCGGGGTCCGACCCTCCCGAGTCCAGGAGAGCGTCGAAAAGAAAGGAACCGGACGCCATGACCGCACGTATCCCCCTCGCACTGATCTTTCTCGCGACCACCCTCTCGACCTCGTGGGCCGACGCACGCCCCGACGTGGACGAGGAGACCGCATCGCTGCACCGCGAGATTGCGGCGCTGCGCATCGTCCACCACCTCGATCTCGGCGCCGCACAGATCGAGGAACTCATCCCGATGGTCCGCACAGGCATCGGCCTGCGCGAGGACCTCGAAGGCGTCATGGAGAAGTCGGCGAAGTCCAACCTCGCCGTGCTGCGCCAGGTGCGCGACGACCTCGCCGACGACGGCGAACTCGATGAGGAGACGGAGGCCGCCGCCGAGGACGCGCACAAGGCCACCGAGAAAGCCGCCCGACCGGTGCACTGGGAGCTCAAGGACCTCGGCGAAGAGGTCATGGACGTGCTCGACGAGGACCAGCGACGGCAGGTGATGCGCGCGCTGTCGCGTCCGCCGTTCGGGCCGCAGCGGCGCGGCCCCGGTGGCCCCGACGGCGCACGGGGCGAACGCGAGGGCGAGGAGATGGGACCACCCCAGGGCGCGCAGGGCGGGAAGATGCCGCCCGGCATGGAGCAGGGCGTGCGGCGCCACAACGCGCGACAGATCTTCGGCGTGGTGTTCAGCGACGAGTTCCTCGCCGTGCTCGAGGACCAGATCGGCTGACCCAGCCCACGCCTGACTCCCCTCGCCTCCGCCTGGTACGATCCCCCCCGTGAGTGAGTCCGTCCACATCCGATCCATGACCGCCATGGACCACCCGAAGGTCGTCGAGGTGGGCGCCGAGGTGTTCGAGCCCTTTGGCGAGTACCGCACCGTGCTGCAGAACTGGCTCGACACCGAGGGCGTGTTCGGGTTCGTGGCGGAGCGGCCTGTGGGCTTCTGCGGGGCGCTGTTGCTGGCCATCACCGCCCATGAACGCGGCGGCCTGTCCGGCGAGATCCTGGCGGTGGAGGTGTCCCCCACCCAGCAACGCAGCGGAGTGGGGACCGCGCTGCTGGACCAGACCCTGCGGTTCTTCGAGACCACCCAGCGCCCCCCGCGCATCCGCAGCCTCCGCCTGAGCACGGCCGAGGACAACGCGGCCGCCCTCGCCCTGTTCCACGCCTTCGGCTTCAAGGACACGGGCGAGGAGGCGGGGCAGTACGCCGGCGGCCAGCGGATCGTGCGGATGGAGCGGACGCTCCCATACACCCCGGTATGAAATCCGCGGATTCCTGTCACGAAGTTGCGAAAAACACCCCCGCCCCCATACTTCCTGGTATGCTGAGCCCACCTCCCCCGGCGCGGCCGCCCGCCGCCCCCCGCACGCGGCGCGCCAGCCCCCCCCCCCCCCCACACCCCCGGCGCGCGGGCCCCCCCCGGGCGGGGGGGGGGCCGGCGCCCCGCGCCCGAAAGGAGTCGCGCATGCCCGCCACCCTCAGCGAGGTGCTGCGAACGCGCAGGCAAGAGAAGAAGCTGACGCTCAACGAGATGGGCAAGCGCCTGAACCTGGCCAACGGCAACTTCATCGGCATGGTCGAGCGCGGCGAACGGCTGCCCAGCGACACCAAGCTGCTCGAGCTCGCCGACGTGCTCGAGCTCGACGGCAAGGAGCTCCTGGCGCTGAAGTACCGGGAGATCCCCGACAGCGCCGTCCACCAGCTGTTCAGCGCCCCCAAGCCGTTGCACCCGTCCACCCGACGGATGCTGCTGGCCACGTGCCAGAACCGCGAGGTGATGCAGCGGGAGTTCGGCATCTCCGAGAAGTCCACCCTGGAGCGCATCGTCTTCGGCTACCTGCTCGACTTCGTCCTCCTCGACGCGGTGGTGGACAGCAAGGTGATGCCCACCCTGCGCAAGCGGCTGATCGACTTCGAACGCCGTCGCGCCAAGAACCACGACGCCACGTTCGATCCGTGGTGGTTCGAGGAGGAGGGCGAGACCTTCGTGGCGTTCGCCCGCGAGCAGTTCGTGGGCTGGTCCCTGGACATGCTCGAGCTGACCCTGGCGATCCAGCATTCCTCCAGCCCCACCGACCGCAGCGTCATCCCCCTCATCGACGTGGACCTGCGCGACCGCCTGATCCAGTCGGTGGGCCGGGAGGTCGCCTCCCGCACCGGCCTGCACCGTGTGCCCACCCTCGGGGATCAGCTCCGCGCCGAGGGCCTGGACGAGGCCGACGTGGAGGAGATCCTCGCCCTGGTGGAGTTCAAGAAGGCCCGCAAGGCCCGTTCCGGCGGTCGATCCGAAGAGATGGCTTGACCCGGACGTGCCGCTGAGGCCATAAAGCGGTCCCATGAACGCCAAGGACAACAGGCTACCCGTGCCGAGGCTGAAGCTTCTCGCCACCGTGGGCCGCGTGGGGCTCGGCGGGTTCCGGCGCGTCAGCCCGACCCTGTTCCACTTCCTGGCGGCCAAGCGTCCCCAGCTCCGCATGGCCTGGGGTCGCTCCGAGGTTCACCTGCGCCGCGACGGCCTCGTGGTCATCCCGCGCATCAAGGCCGAGCCCGACGCTCCGGACGACACCGCGCCGGAACCTCCGGTCCCGCACGAGCAGGCCCCCCCGTTCATCCCCCGTCAAGAGGGCGACGACGCGGACGATCCCTACATGTTCCGTACCCCCGACGAGGGCGTCGCTGCGGACGGCCGCCCCCTCGCCATGGACGCCGAATCCATGGAGGCCGAGGTCCACGAGCGCATGGGCGAGCGCCCCGAACTGGATCCCGAGACCCTCGAGATCCCCGACGAGTTCCGCAACGCCGAGGCCCTCGGCCCGGAGTTCGTCCGTATCCGCGACCTGCTCCAGTCCCTCGACGATGTGGAGGACCACGAGCTCATCGCCCAGCTCGACGACGAGCTCTACAAGCTCCACAAGGCCGTGGACTACAAGATCAAGCGCCACCACGCCAGCGAGGCCAAGCACGAGCTCGGCAAGCTCTTCCGGGTCTGACTCGGCCCATCGAATGTACCGGTGACACAACGCGTCCATGCTCGTTGAATTAGGAGTGGCGCAGGCGCAGTCCTGGAAAGCACTTGACACCTTCGGCCGCGCCCCGCTAGTTTTCGACACGTAAATCTTTGATTCATAAGGATTTTCTGTGATGACAGCCCCATCGCACCGAACGGCTCCCCGCGCGGGTATCCTCCTGCTCTTCGCCGTCGCCCTCGTGCTCCCCGCGACGGCCGACGCCAAGCGCAAGAAGGACTACTCCGACAAGCTCTACAACGGCGTCAGCATCGAGGAGTACTGCTCCGAGCTGCTCTCCGTCGAGGCCTTCGATCTCAGCGACGACGACCTCGCAAGCTGCGACGAGCGTTACCACGACGAGCTCGACTCCCTCGACGACGTCGACCTCGGCGACATCGACCTCGGGGGCAGCCTCGGCTCCGCCGCCGACGCCGGTGACGACGACGACGACGATGAGGGTTCCACGGCCTCCGACGAGCCCAAGCTCAGCAAGAAGGAGCTCGAGGCCCAGCGGCTCGCCGCGGAGGAGGCGGAGAAGCAGCGCCTCGAGAACCTCGGCATCGTCGACTTCGGCGAGGAGAGCACCGAGGAATCCGACGACGACGACGACGAGGAGGACGAGGACCTCGGCGACGACTTCGGCGACGAGGATCTCGGCGACGACGTCGACGTCTTCGACGGCGGCGAGGACACCCTCATCGAGGACTTCGATACGGGCGCCGGTGGCGCCGGCCTCGAGGACCTCGACGACTTCGGCGACGAAGAGGACGAGCCCAAGAAGAAGAAAAAGAAGAAGAAGAAGAAGAAGAAGAGGGGCTCCAGCTCCCCGTCGTCCGACTTCGACGACGCGACGGACATCCCCGACGGCCTCGAGTAGCCCTCCCCTTCCGTTCCCTCTCCGAACCGTCAACCACCCAAACCGTCAACCCAACCGTCGACCGTCAACCGTCGACCGTCGACATCCTCAGATATCCGCCGCCAGTCCCTGCTCTTCGAGCTCCCGCTCCAGCTCCTCGAGGGCCTCGTGGATACGGATGACCCACTCGTCGTGCATGGAGACCTCGGCGGCCTTGGCCAGGACCTTCTGGTAGACGGTCCGGGCCTTGAGCAGCAGGACTGCGGTCTGCTCCTGCAGGATCTCGCGGTAGATCTCACCGTCCTGGTCGGACTGCACCTCGGTGGGGAACGGTGATCGCAGGATGTCGACCCTGAACTGCTCGTAGAGGCCGCCGAGCCGCCACCCGGCGCGGGGGATCCACTCCCGGTCGCCGATGCGGATGGTCTGCAGGTAGGCCTCCTGCGCCTCGAGGATCTGGACGGCCTTGTCGTTGAGCTCCTTGCGGGCGAGGACGGGATCGTCCACGTGGTCGAGGGGAGATTGCTCGGCCATGAGGCGGTGGACCTCGCCGAGGTGGTACCAGGCCTTGGCGCCCTGGCGGGCGTTGTAGGTCCGGCCGCGGTCGTAGCGGTACTGGCCGGTCAGGCGCTTGAGCTCGGCGCGGGCCTTGTCGGGCTCGCCCTCGTTGGCGATGACCCAGGCGCGGGTGACGAGGAGCTCGAAGCGATCGACGGCGGTGATGTCGGCGCGGCGCAGGAGCCACTGCACGTGGTCCCGGGCGGCGTCCCAGCGATCCGCCTGGACCGAACACTCGGCCAGATGGAAGCGGAAGGAGAGGCGCTCGTCGTCGGACTCCGGAGCGGCCAGGAGCGCCTCGAACAGGTCGATGGCCTCGACCCAGCGGTCGGTCTTCTCCGCGGCCAGGCCGGCGTTGTACTGGACGGCGCGGCGCTGCGGGATCTCGGGGAACTCGTCGAGGCAGCGGCGGTACAGCAGGTAGGCGCGGTCGTACAGGCGCTGGTCGAAGGCCTCCTCTGCGAGCCGCAGCAGGTCCTCGTCGGTGTACGTGGCGAGGCCGACGAGGGGGTCCACCTCGGTGCGGACGGTCATGCCGCCGGGATGCACGGGGGGCTTGCGGCCCAGGGTGTTGCAGGCGCCCAGGAGCGAGGCGATCAGGAACCCGGCGATCGCCATGGAGCATCGTCGACGCATGGTTCCATTGTAACCGTGGACACCATTCCCTGGAGGCGAACAGGGGCGCGGGGTAAAGTACGCGGGCTGGAGGTACACCATGATCCGCACCCTCATCTCGCTGCTGTCCATCCTGCTGTTGCTCGGCGCCGGCCTCGCCGCCTGCGGAGGCGACGACGACGACGACACCACGGGCGACGACGACGTCCAGGGGGACGACGACGACAGCGGCGCCGGGGACGACGACACCACGGCCGGGGACGACGACGACGACGACACGACCCCACCCATGCCGCCGGATCCCACGCCGATCACCCTGCAGTTCGCCGGCGCATTCGCCGACTCGCTGACGTTCGACACCTGCGAATGCGAGCAGTACCCCAACCCCGACTACTCCAACTTCCGCACCACCTGGCGCAACATCTCCGGCGCGCACAACGCCGTGCTCATCACCGAGGTGCTCGGCCAGTCGTTCGCCGGTGCCGGCACGTACGACCAGAACACCCACATGGCGCGCATCAAGCTGCAAAACGAGGCCGGGTCGCCGTACTACAACATGTACTACGCCGCCGAAGCGGCGCAGGGCGACACCTACACCATCACCGTGGACTACATCGACGAGAACGTGTCGTGGGGCCGCTTCGAGTTCTCGGGCCTGCGTGACGGCAGCAACGTGACCACGGCGTCGCCCATGCCGGTGGAGTTCTGGTGTGACGACGTGATGGACTAGACGCGAACGCTTTGCGTTCGCGGTTGAAGGTTGAAGGTTGAAGGTCGACGCCCTCGTTCAACCTTCAACTTTCAACCTTCAACCTCTTCCTCCTCCAGCTCCCCCTGCAGCGCCTCCCACCGCTCGTACAGTGACGTGATCTCCGTCTGCCGCCCCTCGACGTCGATGCTGAGCTCGAGGATGCGCTGGTGGTCCACGGCGACCTCGGGCTGCTCCATCTCGCGGTAGATCGCCTCCACGGCGCCCTCGAGTTCTTCGATGCGCGCCATGGCCCGCTCCACCTCGCGCTGGCGGCGCTGGACGGCGCGGTCGCGGCGGACCCGATCGCGGTACGTGTCGCCCTTGGTGCTCCTGGGCTTCTCCTCCTCGGTACGATCGAGCGGCTGGCCCCCCAACAGCCAGAGGTCCGGGGCGGGTACACCCGCGACGCGGGCGTCCTCGAAGCCCAGCTGGCGGGCCTTGCGCCACAGGAAGTCCTCGAAGGTGCCGGGGTACAGGTCGGCGCGACCGCGGCCCACCTCCACCACACGCTGGCCCAGCTCGGTGACGAAGTGCCGGTCGTGGCTGACGAAGATGATGGTGCCCTGGAACTCCTTCAGCGCGTCCAGCAGCACCTCCTTGGAGGTCATGTCGAGGTGGTTGGTGGGCTCGTCCAGCAGCAGCAGGTTGGCGCCCGAGAGGAGGATCTTGGCCAGGGCGAGGCGGTTGCGCTCGCCGCCGGAGAGCACACGCACCCGCTTGTGGATGTCGTCGCCCTCGAACAGGAACGCGCCGAGCACGCTGCGCAGGCGGTCCTCGGTGAGCTGCCGGACCGCCGCGCCGAGCTCCTCGATCACGGACAGATCGGGGTCCATCTCCTCGAGCTGGTCCTGGGCGAAGTACGAGGCCAGCACGTTGTGGCCCAGACGCACCTCGCCGTCGTCGGCCCGCTCGCGCCCCGCGAGCAACCGCAGCAGCGTGGACTTGCCCGCGCCGTTGGGTCCGGCCACCGCGACCCGCTCCCCGCGATCCACGTCGAAGCCCACCGCGTCGAGGACCGTGTTGTCTCCGTAGCTCTTGGTCAGATCCATCGCCTGCACGACGGGTGAACCGCAACGCGGCGCCGCCGGGAATGCGAAGCGCACGCGCCTGGGACGCGCCTGGACCTGCACGAGGTCCATCTTCTCCAGGCGCCGGATGCGGCTCTGGACCTGCCTGGCCCGCCGCTTGTCGTAGCGGAACTTGGCGATGAACTGCTGCAGGTGCGCCACCTCGCGGGTCTGCTTGGCCTGCTCGGCCGAGAGATAGCGCACGTGGGCGGCCTTCATGGCCTCGTAGGAGGTGTAGTTGCCGCGGTACTCGGTCACGGCGCCGGCGTCGATCTCGACGACCCGGCCCACCACGCGGTCGAGGAAGTGGCGGTCGTGGCTCACCACCACCACGGCGCCGTCGTACTCGTCGAGGTATCGCTCGAGCCAGGTACGAGACTCCATGTCGAGGTGGTTGGTGGGCTCGTCGAGCAGCATGAAGGACGGGCGCTGCATGAGCAGCTCGGCCAGGGCGATGCGCATCTGCCACCCGCGGCTGAACGAGGAGCACGGCCGGTCCCAGGTCTCGCCGGCGAACCCCAGCCCGCGCAGCACGCGTCCCGCGTCCGATTCGCGGGTGTACCCGCCGCCGATGGTGAACGCGTCCTGGTCCCGCTGCAGCCGGGCCAGCAGCTGCTCCTGGCGCTCGCCTTCGAGCCCGTCGAGCTCCTCGTAGGTGCGCGCGATGCGGGCCTCGAGGTCCTCGAGATCGGAGCGCGCGCTCTTGACCACCTCGAACGCCGTCCCCTCCCGCAGGGTCACCCCCTCCTGGGGCAGGTAACCCACGGTCTGCCCGCGGGCCTTGCGTATGGTGCCGCTGTCCACCTCCTGCTCGAGGGCGGCCACGCGCAGCAGCGTGGTCTTGCCCGATCCGTTGGCGCCTACGAGCCCCACGCGATCGTCGTCGCGCACTGCCCACGACACGTCGCCGATGAGCTCGCGCGCGCCGAGGGTCAAGTAGATGTGGTCGAGGCGGAGCATGGAATCACGCGTGGTCCGTCGTCACTGGCGGTACTTGAAGTCGTCGGGATCCAGGTCCTCGAGCATCCTGCGCATCTCGTCCTCGTCGCGCGGCACCTCTTCGGCCACCGCCGCCGCGGGCTGGAGATCCTCGGCCTCTGCGGCCTCCACCTCTTCTTCGCCACCCTGGCCGGGGTCGTCGACGAACTGAACGCGCTCGAGGACCCGCTCGTGGATGTAGATGGGCGCCTCTGCCCGCAGGGCGATGGCGAGGGCGTCGCTGGGACGGGAGTCGACGCGCATCTCGCGGCCGGCGTGCGCGACGCAGATCTCGGCGAAGTAGGTCCCATCCTTGAGATCGACGACCTCCACACGGGTGACGAGGACGTCGCACCGACGCATCACGTCGTGCATGAGGTCGTGGGTCATGGGCCTCGCCGGCTCGACCCCCTCCAGGGCCACCAGGATCGCGCTGGCCTCGGCCATCCCGATCCAGATGGGGATGAAGCGGTCGTCGTCCTCGGGCTTGAGCAACACCACGGGCACCTTGTGGTTGGGATCCATGGCCACGGCCGATACGTCGGCCCTTCTCAGCAAGTTGCCCGGCATGGGACGAGCTTAGCTCGGGCGGGGAGCCCGTGTCTCACGCGGGGGAACCCCAGAGTGTGTGGCGCAGCGCGCGCTCGACGCGGACGTCCACCTCGCGGCCGATCCAGCTGTCGGGGGCGTCCACGTGCACCAGCACGAAGTCGGGGGTCCGGCCCAGCAGGCTGTCGCGCCCCTTCTCGTCGATGAGCACCCGCTCCACGCCGCCCACGCGGCCGTCGAGGTGGGCGCGGGTGATCCCCTCCTGGGCGTCGAGGATACGCATCAGCCGCTGGACCTTGACCTCCCGGGGGACGTCGTCGGGCCACTCGGCGGCCACCGTCCCCGGCCGCGGCGAATAGGCGAAGACGAACAGCTGGGCGTAGCGCACGTGCCTGACCAGCTCGAGGGTCTCGAGGAAGTCCGCGTCGTCCTCGCCGGGGAAGCCCACGAGGATGTCGGTGCTGAAGGACACCTCCGGGCGGGCCGCGCGGATACGGGCCACGAGATCGCGGTAGTCCTGCGCCGTGTGCGGCCGCCCCATCCGCTCCAGGACGCGGTCGCTGCCGCTCTGCACGGGGAGGTGCAGGTAGGGGCACACGTTGGCGTGCCGCGCGAGCACGTCGACCAGCTCGTCGCCGAGATCCCAGGGGTTGGAGGTGAGGAAGCGCACCCTCACCCCCGGGTGAGCCTGCGCCACATCGGCGAGCAGCCGGTGGAAGCGGGCCTCGGCGCCCGACGCGTCCGTGCCGCGGTAGCGGTTGACGTTCTGGCCCAGCAGCGTCACGTCACGGGCTCCCCCCTCGACCAGCTGCTCCACCTCGCGCAGCACGTCGCCAGGCCCCCTGTATCTCTCGTTCCCGCGCACGCTGGGGACGATGCAGTACGTGCAGCCGTGGTCGCAGCCGCGCTGGATGGCCACCATGGCGGCGACCCGCCGGCTGCTGCGGAACACCGGCTCCTCGGCGAACCCGCCGTCCTCGCCGCCCATGTCCACGAACCGCCGCGACCACGAGCGACGCACGACGTCCGCGATGCGCGACACCGCGTCCGGACCCACCACTGCGTCCACCTCGGGGTGCCGCCGCAGCAGCTTGCGCCCCTCCTGGACCGCGTAGCAGCCGGTGACCACGATGCGCACGGACGGCCGCTGCTGCTTGATCTCCCGGTAGCGGCCGAGGAGCGACTCCACCTTGTGCGCGGGCTTCTCCCGCACGGTGCAGGTGTTGATCAGCAGTGCGTCCGCATCGGCCGGTTCGCCCGCTTCGGCCCAGCCGTCCAGCTCGAGCAGCCGGATCATCTTGGCGGAGTCCAGCTCGTTCATCTGACAGCCGAAGGTCTTGACGTGGACCTTGGGCAACGGGGATCGGGGTGCGGCCATGGGCGGCGTACGGTAGCCGCCGCGGCCGGGCGGGTCAATGACAGCGAGCCAAGGGGTTTGAATTCACGCGCGCGAGGATTCAAAATGGCGTTGGACCCGTGTGATCGCGGTACGGGTCCGTCTGGAGGCCTGGATGAAGCGGACGTTGTTGGCTGCTGCCGCGCTGATGTTCCTCGGAGCCTGTTTCGACGTACAGGACTACGCCGCATTCCAGTTCAACGTGGCACCCCTCGACAACGCGTACCTCGACCGCGGTGAGGCGACGATGGAGGTCTGGCGCATGTCCGGGTACACCTGCCCGGATGGCGAGGAAGCCCGCCTCTACCTGGCCTACGCCAACGACATCGAGGTCCCCGCCCCCCTGGCCCTGATCCTCCACCCGGACGCATTCGACTACATCCGCTCCGACGGCACCCCGTTCTCGTCCCAGGTGGGCGAGAACCGCCTGACCGTGGACTGGGCCGCCACCGCCGCCGAGAAGATCCTCGGCATGAACTCCCTGGGCCCCAGCGCCCACAGCCCCGGCGCCCTGGCCGCCGAGCTGATCCGCAACGGCTTCTACGTGGTCATCCCCACCAACTGCTGGGGCGACCTGTGGCACAACACCGGCGACAACCTCTACACCGAGGGGTACCTTCGGTACGGCCTCTACCTGGCCGACGACTCCGTGCGCTGGGCCGGCAGCCAGCTGGAGATCGACGAGACCCGTATCCTGCTCGCCGGCCTCGGCGAGGGTGGCCGCGGCATCGTCGACATGATTCGCTTCGGCTGGGACGAGGTGCCCATCCTCATCGACTCCTCCCCCGACTACCTGCCGCCCATCTTCGGCGATCCCGCCAACGCGGAGTTCGTCGAGGGCCTCGACCGGATCTACGGCGGCGAGGGGCTCAACGACGAGGAGCTCGAGGCCGTGGTGGGCGAGATCAGCCTGTACCACCTCGTGTCCAACGAGGGCTACCAGGCCCCGACCATCTACATCTACTCGGCCAACGACGACTTCGTCGACGTGGAGCTCACGCGGCCGGCCAAGACCGCCATCGAGGCGATCTACCCGACCGACCTCTACTACCCCGAGATGGAGATCGCCGAGTCCCGCCACATCTCCACCGACACCTACCGCTCGGACGCGGAGGCCGTGGTCGAGTGGCTCGTGGACGGCTGGGACAGCGGGGCCTTCTAGGGCCGCCGTGGTTCGAATCGCCCCCTTCGCCGCGCTGCTCACCCTGGCCCTGTTCCTGCCGGCGTGTGAGCCCGCCCGCTCCGGGGGCGACGACGACACCAGCTCCGACGACGACGACGACGACACCGACCCCGACGACGACGACGACGACGTCATCGGCGACGACGACACCTCCGACCAGCCCGCCCTGCCCATCCCCGAAGGCGCCTTCACCTGGATCGCCGCCGGCTACGAACACGGCTGCGCCGTGGCCGCCGACGGCCAGGTGCACTGCTGGGGCTGCGGCGACGGATACGGCTACGGCCAGTGCGATCCGCCCGGGGGCACGTTCCAGACCGTGACCGCCGGCACGGTGCACTCGTGCGGGATCGCCCACGACAACGCCATCTACTGCTGGGGCTGCGGCACCCTCGACGTGGGCCAGTGTGATCCCCCCGGCGGCAACTTCGTCCTCGTCTCCGCCGGCGACTACCACACCTGCGGTCTCGAGGCCGGCGGCCAGGTCCACTGCTGGGGTTCGGACAGCGACGGCCAGGCCACCCCCACCGCCGGGGTCTACACCCACGTCACCGCCGGCGGCAGCCACACCTGCGCAGTGGCCAACGACGACGACCAGGCCACCTGCTGGGGCGCCGACGACTGGGGACAGAGTTCCCCCACCGGCGACACCTTCATCCTCGTAGAGGCGGGCACCGGCCACACCTGCGGCCTCGAGACCAACGACCACATCACCTGCTGGGGCTGGGACGACCAGGGCCAGACCTCCCCCCCCGCCGGCGCCTTCACCCACCTCACCACCGCCGGCAGCCACGGCTGCGGCCTCCGCGTCGACGGCACCGCCGAGTGCTGGGGCTTCGACGGCTGGGGCCAGGCCTCCCCCCCCGCCCACCCCCTCACCCACATCGACGCCGGCAGCGCCCGCACCTGCGGCATCCTCGCCGCCGACCAGTCCATCGTGTGCTGGGGAGACTCCTGACCCTTCAACCTTCAACCTTCAACCTTCAACCTCTTCACAACAGATCCTCGAACAGCGCCGCCGTCCGCTCCAGCACCCGCTTGATGGGCGGGCGGGGCAGGAAGGTGGCGGGATCGATGCGACGGGAGGCGGCGACCTCGCGGTCGATGGCTTCCTTGAGTTCGTGGGCGTACTCGGGGGAGACGATGCCGACGTTGGTGTCGAACTGCAGGTGGAACGATCGCATGTCCCAGTTGGCCGAGCCGATGCAGGCCCAGACGTCGTCGACGAGGAAGAGCTTGGCGTGGGAGAAGGGCGGCTCGCGCTCGTAGATCTCGACGCCGGCGCGCATGAGCTCGGCGTAGCGGTAGCGCGAGGCGTACTTGATGACCGAGTAGTTGTTGGCTCGCGGCACCACGACGCGGGTGCGGACGCCGCCGAGGGCGGCGAGCTCGAGCAGCATGAGCAGCGCTGGATCGGGGACGAAGTAGGGGCTGACCACGTCGATGGAGCGGCCGGCGGTCTGCACGGCGGCGCAGAAGGCCTTGAGCAGGACGCGGTGGTGCTGATCGGGGCCGCCGGGGATGGCGCGGACGGTGTCGTCGCCGACGTGCTCGGGTTCGGGGAAGTACTCGCGACGCAGGATGGACTCGGAGGACACGTCGAACCAGTCCTCGGCGAAGCCGCGCTGCAGCTGGTTGACCACCGGCCCCTCGATGCGGGTGTGGTAGTCGAGCACGGGGTGCCCCTCGGGGGGGCGGAGCAGGTGGTGCTGGGAGATGTTCATGCCGCCGGTGTAGGCGACGCGGCCGTCGCAGATGAGCAGCTTGCGGTGGTTGCGCAGGTTGATCGCGAACCGCCCGCGCAGGGGCTGGATCTGGCGCAGCACGCGCATGTCCACCCCCCGGCGGCGGTACTGCTTGACCCGGTGGGGAGGGAAGGTGTTGGAGCCCAGGCCGTCCACGAGCACCCGCACCTCGACCCCTGCCTCGGCGCGCCGGGCGATGGCCTCGAGCACGGTACGCCCCACCTCGTCGTCGTCGAGGATGTAGGTCTGCAGGTGGACCGAGTGCTGCGCCCGGTCGATGTCCGCGGCCATGGCGCCGTAGACCTCTTCGCCGCCGTACATCAGCTCGCAGCGGTTGCCCGGCAGGGCGGGCAGGCCGGTGAGGTTGTCCAGCAGCCGGAAGAACTCGCGGAACACCTCGGGACAGGCGCCGCTGAACGACGGGTGGTCGGCCTCGTTGTGCACCGCGTCTTGCAGGCCGGGCAGCTCCCGCAGGTAGGGCAGGAGCATGCGCGCCTTGGACTGCCGCGCCTCGATGCGCCGACGCACTCGGGTCACGCCGAAGACCATGTAGGCCAGCGCCCCGATCCACGGGAGGTAGATCACGGTGAGGATCCACAGGATGGTCGCCGAAGCGCGCTTGCGCGACCGCAGCACGTGGATCACGCACCCCACCGCGAGGGCCAGGTGCAGGATGCTGGCGGACAGGGACAGGGCGCTGCCCACGGTCATGCGGGCCTCCGCCCCTGGGCCACGAGGAACACCTCCACGCTGCGCGAGCGGGTCCCCTTCGGTTTGAGCCGCTTGACCCGTTCGAACTCCCCGCGCACCTCGTTCTCGAACGCCTTGAGCTCCGCCCCCTCGAAGGCCTTGACCACGAAGCCCCCGCCGGGCGCGAGGAAGGCCCGCGCCACGTCCAGCGCGCGCGCGCACAGGTCCATGGACGCGGCGTGGTCGGAGGACTTGATGCCCGTGGTCCGGGGGGCCATGTCGCTGATCACGGTGTCGAACGGTGGGCAACGCCCACCGGTGAGCTCGCGCAGCCGATCCTCGCCCACGTCCCAGGCGTCGGCCTCGACCAGCGTCAGCTGCGGTGGGGCGGAGACCTCGCAGGCCTGGAGGTCAAGCCCGAGCACGAGCCCGCGCCCCCCTACCCTCTTCGCGGCGTACAGGGACCAGGATCCCGGCGCGCAGCCGAGGTCCAGCACCGCCTGACCCTGGCGCAGCACCTTGAACCGCCGGTCGATCTCCTCGAGCTTGAACACGGAACGGGCCGGGTAGCCCTTCTCGCGCGCCTCGCGGGACCGCGCGTCGCCCACATAGGGGTTGCGGCCCACGTCGTCACTCCTGCCCGGTCAGCAGGTGGATCTGCTGCCAGACCTTGTCGATACCCTCACGCTTGCGGGCCGAGAAGAACACGGGGGTCGGGCCGACGATCCAGTCCCCCTTGACGATGGCCTTCATGCGCTTCATCCGCTGACCGCGCGCCACCTTGTCGGCCTTGGTCAACACCAGCACCACGGGCAGCTGCCGCTGGGCCAGCCACTGCGCGAGCATGCGGTCCTCAGGGCTGGGCGTGCGGCGGATGTCCAGCAGCAACACCAGCACGGCCAGCTCCACGCGGTGACGCAGATACCCCTCCACCATCGGTCCCCACGCCGCGCGCACCGCCTTGGGGGCCTTGGCGTAGCCGTACCCCGGCAGGTCCACGAAGCGCACGCGCTCGTCGACCCGGAACAGGTTGAGCAGCCTCGTGCGGCCCGGGCTCTGGCTGACGCGCGCGGCCTTGCGCCGGTTGAGCAGGACGTTGATGCAGCTGGACTTGCCCACGTTGGATCGACCGGCGAAGGCCACCTCGGGTAGGTCCCCCGGCGGCATCGATCCCACCTTGGGGAAGCTGCCCTCGAACGCGAGCTGGTGGTGCTGTTCCATGGTCCTAGTTGTCCTCTGCGCCCTGGAGAATCCAATTGTAGTAGAGGGAGACCTCCTCGAGGGTCAGGGCAGGCGCGTTGGGCGGCATGCGCACCCCCACATACGGGAAGATCGGGTAGCAGTCGAACACCTTCCAGAACACCACCGACGTCTCCGGGCTGCCAGGGACCACCAGGACGCCGTCGTGGTCGAACTGCGACGGCTGCTCCACCCACGCGCCCCAGACGCGACCGGGCGAGAGGTCCTCGATGGCCTCGTTGCCCACCTGGTGGCAGTCGCAGCCCAGGTCGATGGTGGGCTGGAGGTGCTGCGTCAGGCTCACCAGGCCGGCCAGCTCCCCGTCCGGATCCGCGGGGATGTCGGCGTAGTCCACCTGGCAGTCGGGCAGGGGCACGAAGTCGTCGTCCGCCGGGTCCGTGGTGTCGTCGTCCGCGGCGTGATCGTCGTCGCTCGCCGTGTCGTCCCCGTCGGGGTCGGGCAGCCGCGTCTTGGCGATGCAGCCGCACTGCGCCACGACCAGGGCGAGGACCAGGCTCTCGAGGGGACGGAGGACCATCGGATCTAGAAGGTACCACGCCTCGCGACCCTTGCCATTTTGGCCCGGATAACGATGCTATCCTTCCGACATGAAGCGCTCCGAGCCCCACATCCCCGAGATCGTCGACAGCGTGACCACGGTGGAGCTGGTGCCCGAGCCACGCGAGAAGATCTACTTCGTGTCCGACCTGCACCTGGGCGACGGGTCCTTCGCCGACATCTTCCAGGGCAAGGACGAGGCCTTCCTGTCCTTCCTCGACGAGGTGGAGGCCGAGGGCAAGGTCCTGGTGATCAACGGCGACGCGCTGGACTACTCCGAGGCGTGGTACTTCGAGCGCATCCTCAAGGCCCACCGCCCGCTGCTCAAGCGCCTGACGCAGCTCGCCGAGAAGATCGAGGTCATCTACTGCTACGGCAACCACGACACCGACATCGTGCTGTTCCAGGACATCCTCAAGTGGAAGGTCTGCCAGAAGCTGGTGGTGGGGGACCGGATGCTGGTGCAGCACGGGGTGGAGTTCGACCCCTACATCTCGTCCAGCCTCAGCGAGACCGACCTCATCGTGCGGCTGCTCAACCTGTACGAGCGCGCCTTCAAGACCTGGATCCGGGTGCCGCTGGCCGACTACTACACCGTCTCCAACCGCCTGGCCCACTACCTGTACTACTACATCGTGCGTATGCAGCGGGTGCGCACGCGCATCTTGCGCTGGCGCGGCCAGGAGGCCAAGGCCAAGGCCATCGAGGACAACATCTCGTTCTGGACCCAGACCGAGCTCGGTGATCCGATGACCATCACGCGGCCGGTGCTCGAGCGCCTGCGCGAGGACCAGTACGAGCTGATCGTCTGCGGGCACAGCCACCTACCCGGCGTGGTCGAGCTCGAGGACGGCAAGCGCTACGTGAACCTGGGCAGCTGGACCTTCGGCAACGCCCAGTACGGCGTGTGGGACGGCCGGACGCTGGTCCTGCGGGACTGGCTGTCGGGGCGCGTGTATGCCGACGAGAACTACGCGCCCATCCTCTCCGGCGCCACCGACCTGACCTACGAGGAGTGGTTCCACAGCCAGTACATGGGCTACCTCCGCTTCCGCTGCGGCGAGGACACCTACCGCGTGCGCCCGCCCAAGCACCTCAGCGGTCCGCGTGGGGCGCTGCCCGAATCCCTACACCGACTTCCTGAGCCGGTCGCCACGTCGCGGCCGGACGGGGGATTGCGACCGTGAGAGTCCTGCTGGTCCAGGCCCGGACCTTCAATCCCGAGATGGAGGGGCCGATCTTCCCCCTCGGGGCCACGTATGTGGCCACCGCGCTGCGACCGAAACACGAGGTCCGGATCGCCGACCTCAACACGCTCGGCAGCGACGACGAGCTCGTCGAGGTCGTGCGCGAGTTCGAGCCCGACGTGCTCGGCTACTCCATGCGCAACATCAAGGTGGGCCGCCCGGGGCAGGAGGAGGAGCTCGTCTCCCTCGAGCCGCTCATCTCGCCCCTGCGCGCCACCCGCGAGGTGTTCCCGGACCTGCCCATCGTCGCCGGCGGCTGCGCCTACGGCCTGTACGCCGAGATCTTCATGGAGCACATCCCGCAGATCGACATGGGGGTCATCGGCGAGGGGGAGAAGGCGTTCCCCGCCCTGCTCGAGGTCATGGACGACCCCTCCAGCATCCCCGGCGTGGTGTACCGCCACGACGGCGAGGTGGTGGTGACCGACGCCATCGCCGAGCGCCCGGAGTTCCCCGACCTGCCCGCGCCAGACCGCGAGGGTCTCGATCTCGACGACTACGGCACACGGGAGTTCGCCATCGGCGTCCAGGCCAAGCGAGGCTGCGCCCTGCGGTGCCTGCACTGCTCGGACCTGTTCCTCACCGGCGGCCACGTGCGGCAGCGCTCTGCCGAGGAGGTGGTGGACGAGATCGACGAACTGATCCGCAACCACCACATCCAGTCGTTCCAGTTCGTGGACCAGGTGTTCAACATCCCCGCCGGGCACGCCGAGGCCATCTGCGCGGAGATGGTCCGACGCGGGCTGAGGGTGCGCTGGACCGCGTGGTTCACCACCGCCGGCCTCACCGAGCAGTTCCTGCGCGACGCCAAGGCCTGCGGCCTGGCCAACCTGCAGTTCAGCCCGGACTCCACCAACGACCACGTGCTGCGCACCCTGCGCAAGGGCGAGACCCGCGAGGACCTCAAGGAGGCGGCGCGGCTGGCCAAGAAGGTGGGCATCCCCATCAGCTTCAGCTTCTTCTACCCCAACCCCGGCGAGTCGCTGCGAAGCTCGCTGGAGCTGTTCACCTTCCTCGCCCTGACCAAGCTCTCGCTGCGCAAGCTGCTGTGGCTGCACGGCCGGATGATCGTGCGCACGCGGGTCTATCCCCACAGCGAGCTGCACGAGATGATGGTCGAGGACGGCACGATCCCGCCGGACCACGATCTCGTGGAGCCGGTCTACTGGGAGCCAGAGCCCTTCCGCACCGTGGAGCAGGGTATCCAGCTGGTCTTCCGCACCATCTACGACACACGTCTCAAGCTCAAGAAGCTTGGGCTGGCCAAGGAAAGGCGTTGAAACGATGAAGGTCGACGGCAAGCACTACCGCACGGTGTGGATGGAGGGCAGCACGGTTCGCATGATCGAGCAGCGGAACCTGCCTCACACGTTCGAGATCCTGGACCTGCCCAACCACGGAGACACCGCCTTCTCCATCTCGGACATGGCCGTGCGCGGCGCGGGCGCCATCGGCGCCACGGGCGCATACGGAATGGCCCAGGTGGTCCTCGAGGCGCCGGACGACGAGGAGGCGTTCAAGGCCTACCTGCAGCAGGGTGCCGCCGAGCTGCGCGCGACCCGTCCCACGGCGCAGAACCTGTTCTACGGAATCGACACGGTGCTCGACGCCGCCATGGCCCAGTTCCCGCAGGTGTCCCACGCCCGCGAGGCCGCCGTGGCCGCCGCCGAGGCCGTGGCCGACCACGACGCCACCGCCTGCGAGAACATCGGCAAGTACGGCGCCGCGCTCATCGGCCCCGGCTGGGGTATCTCCACCCACTGCAACGCCGGCTGGCTGGCCTTCGTGGACTGGGGCAGCGCGCTGAGCCCGATCTACGTGGCCCACCGCCAGGGCAAGAAGCCCTTCGTGTACGTGGACGAGACGCGTCCGCGCAGCCAGGGCGCGCGCCTGACGGCGTGGGAGCTCGCCGGCGAGGGGGTGGATCACGCGCTGATGGTGGACGGCGCCGTGGGCCACTACATGCAGTGGGGCAAGGTGCAGATGGTCATCGTCGGCTCGGACCGCATCGCGCGCAACGGCGACGTGGCCAACAAGATCGGCACCTTCGCCTCCGCGGCGATGGCGCACCACCTGGGCGTGCCGTTCTACGTGGCCGCCCCCACCACCACCGTCGACCCCGACTGCGCCGCAGGCCGCGACATCCCCATCGAGGAGCGCACGCAGGACGAGGTCCTGTGGGTCGAGGGCGCCACCGCGGGCGGCGGGGTGGGCAAGGTCCGCATCACGCCGGAGGGCACCGCCGCGCGCAACCCCGCCTTCGACGTCACCCCCTCACGCCTCATCGCCGGCATCATCACCGAGGTCGGCGTGGTCCCCGCCTCTCACTACGGGATCGGCGTCGCGCTGGACCGCGCGCGCGCGTGCAAGTAGGATTGGCTGTCCCGTAATCTACTCGACCCGTTTCGCACCTGGCTGAGGGAGGTGGCATGTTGGACGGTGCCGCAATCGCTGACGCGATCCTCGAGAAGTCTTCTCTGCTGATCTACATCATGGATCTCGACGGCAGAGTCATCCGAATCAACCGCAAGATGCGCGAGGTGACCGGGTACGACCCCACCCGCTGTCCGGACGGGGAGGCTCTCCTCGATGCCATGTATCCCGACCCGGGCTACCGCCGGGTGGTGCGGGTGATCCACGACGGGTGGGCGCACAACCGGCACGTGCGCGACCAGATCACGCTGGTCTCCACGGCCGAGGCCGGCGTGCACAACGTCGCGTGGAGCACGTCCCGGGTGAAGCTCGACGGCGACACCCTGGGCTACGTGGCCATGGGCGTCGACGTCACCGACCACAAGCGCATCGACCAGTGGGCGCGCCTGCAAAGCGGCGTTCTGGAGAGCCTGCGCGACGGCGTCATCATCGCGGACAACGAGGGCAAGATCATCGCCCTGTCCGGCGTCGCCCCCCGGCTCCTGGGCTACGAGGCCAGCGAGGTGGACGGCAGCCGCATCGACACGATGTTCACCGGCGAGGCACGCGCGTCCTTCCTGATGCAGGTGGACCGCCGTCTGGCCGAGCGCGGCGCGCACGCGGATGAGGCCGAGATGGTGCACCGGGACGGACACACCGTGACGCTCGACGTCACCGCCGTCCAGCTGCGCAACGAGCAGGGCCGCCAGATGGCCCGCGTCTTCCTGCTGCGGGAGCCCGAGCAGGACGAGTTCATGCACCAGATGCAGGATCTCGGCGCCATCACCGCCTCGTTCGAGAAGCGCGCCTCACAGCTCACCGACGAGGTGGAGCGGCGCAATCGCGAGATCGAGAAGCGCAACAAGGAGCTCGAGCGCCGGTACGCCGAGATCGCCGCTCGGGACGCCACGCTGTCCGACAAGGACGCCGAGATCCTGCGGCTGGCCGACGCCTCCGAGCAGGTCAAGACCGAGATCGCGCGGCGAGAGCAGGAGCTCGAGAACCAGGCCCGGGCCCTGCAGATGCACAGCCAGGCCCTGGCCGAGCGGGACCAGGCCATCGCCGAGCGGGATCAGCTGATCCAGGCGCGCCACGCCGAGATCCAGCAGCTGCGCGACGAGCTCACGTCGGCCCAGGCCGGCACGGACGAGCAGCGCGGAGAGGCGATCAAGATCCAGGACGCGCTGTCCACCCGCGAGCAGACCATCCAGTCCCTCAACGACGAGGCCAGCACCCTGCGCAACGAGCTGGAGCAGCTCAAGGGCAACCTGGACGAGCGCAGCGTCGAACTCGAGCAGGTCACCGGCGACGCCGAGGGGCTGGCTCAAGGCCTTCGCAAGGCCCGCGCCGACTACAGCGATCAGCTGTCCAAGCTCGAGGCGGAGCACGAGAAGCAGATCGAGGAGCTGCGCGGCGCCCTGCTCAACGAGGCCCACAGCGAGCGGTCTTCCCTCGAGACCACGTTCGCCGAGCAGAAGGCCGAGTACGAGCGCATGCTCGCGGACACCACCGCCCACGCCGAGGAGGCCCATACGGTCACCACGCAGCAGGCCGAGGAGGCCATGGCCGACGCCGAGAAGCGGCGTGAGGATTCCGTGGCCAAGGTCCGCAAGGAGATGGAGGACCGGGTCCAGAAGCTCACGTCGGGGCTGGTGTCGCGCGTCAACGAGCTCGAGGTCGAGCTCGAGGACGTGTCCACCGAGCACGACGAGGCCCTCCAGAAGGCCCAGGGCGACGCGGCCGCCGAGGTCGAGAAGCTCGCCGCAGCCCTGGAAGAGGCGCAGAAGGAGGCCGAGCGCCGGGCCGAGGAGGTCCAGGAGACCACCACCACCGCGCTGACAGCCCACGAGGCCGAGGTGGTGGACGAGCTCAAGGCCAAGCTCGAGGAGTCCGAGAACGCCCGCCTCGAGGCCATCGCCGAGGTGACGGCCCAGAAGGAGGCCGAGCTCAAGGACATCAAGGCCGAGGCCAAGCGCCTGCGCAAGAAGGCGGGCCGCAGCCGGTCCGACCTCGAGGCGATGATTCGCGCCGAGGTCGAGGGTGAGGTCGCCGAGTTGCAGCGGGAGCACGCCTCCATGCAGGGGCAGCTCAAGCGCGCCTCCAAGGCCAGCGAGGACCACGCCCGGTCCGCCAGCGCCCTGGCGGCGGACCTCGGACGGGTGTCCGAGGTGGCCGTCGTCGTCTGCGGCATCGACGGTCGGGTGCTCACCTGGTCCGAGGGGGCCGAGGCCCTCGACGGCCGCAGCCGCGAGGAGGCCATCGGCGCGCTGATGCACGGCGACGTGATGCAGCTCGAGGGCCTCGACTGGCGCCAGATCGTCGCGAAGATGACCATGGGCAAGCGGGTCACCGCCCCCGTGTCCGTGCTCCGCAACGACGGCACCAAGGTGCCGGCCATGCTCGAGTCCATCGGTCTACGGGACGCCAAGGGTATCCCCGCCGGCTTCATCGAGGTCGTCCGCGGCATGGGTGTGGTCGCCGAGATGGAGCGCGAGCTCTACTCGGAGCGCGCCACGGCCGTCATGGGGCGCCTCGCTTCCCCCATCCTCACCCAGCTCGAGGGCGCCTCGAGTGACCTGGTCAAGCAGGGTCGCCGCATCGGCGACTGGGCCGAGGAGCTCATGCAGATGATGGTCCTGTACCGCGAGGGCGGGCGGGCCTACCAGATCGAGGAGATGCTGCGCATCCTCGACCTCGAGGAGGTCAAGCGCGACCTCCCGGGTCTCTCTGCCAGTCTCAAGGACAACCACCAGAGCCTGTGGAACCTCGGCCGCGACCTGCGCCGCTACACCGAGAGCCTCACCGCCGGCGACGACGACCGTTACGCCGTCACCCTCGTGGTCGAGACCTCCGTGCAGCTCGCCCTCGGACCCCAGCCCGACGTCGTGGTCGAACGCGAGTACGGGGACGTGCCCGCCATCCTGGGCCGCGGGGACCTCATCTTCCCGCTGATGATCCAGCTGATGATGGCCGCACGCGACGCCCAGCCCGAGGACTCCTCGGCGCGCGAGATCCGCATCGAGACCGGCCGCGACGAGGACCAGGTCGTCATCGCGGTCACCCACACCGGCAAGCTGCTGTCCGCCGGCGAGGCCGAACGCCTCCGCCACGGCTACCGCATCGCCGTCGCCCCCGGCGCCGGCCCCGGCGGCCTGGCCTACGCCCGCTACCTGGCGCGCGCGGCCCAGGGTGACCTCTACATCGACGTCACCGCCGACGCCAGCTCCACCTACCGCCTGGTCGTCCCCATCGACCCCAACGCCGCCCCTGCCATGGACGAGGACTCCCTCGAGACCTTCCTCGCCCATCGCAAGGAGGCCGCCGAGGAGACGCCCGTCGGCGATCCCCTCTCGGTGGTGAAGGAGGAGGAGCTGCCGTTCGAGCCGGAGCCGGAGCCAGAGCCGGAGCCGGAGCCCGAGCCGGAGCCAGAGCCGGAGCCGGAGCCAGAGCCGGAGCCGGAGCCAGAGCCGGAGCCGGAGCCGGAGCCGG